>NZ_JBEYTS010000050.1:0-50289 GCF_040643155.1 Streptomyces sp. NPDC047453
CGGCGTCACGCGACGGCCCGTCCTCCAACGGCAGAGGACATTACGGGCGAACAGCCGCACCGATCAGCGACCGAAACCCGCTGACGAATCGAGGTCAACTCTGGAATTCGAGCGGAGGGCGAAGGCATCTTGTCCGACGGCGCGCGGCGACCGTGCGAGCGCCGCATACGGGTTTCTGTGGTTCTGCCGACAGCAGAGGCCTCTTGGTGTGGGACGGCCGTGCTGATTGAGTGCCGTCATGGAGTGCATGGAGATCCTGGTCCTCGGCGGTACGGCCTGGCTGGGGCGTGAACTTTCCCGGCAGGCCCTCGACCGTGGCCACCGGGTGACGTGCCTGGCGCGTGGTGACAGCGGGCCCGTCGCGGAAGGCGCGCGTCTGGTGGCCGCGGATCGGCGCGACCCCGCCGCGTACGCGTCCCTGCCCGACCGGGAATGGGACGCTGTGCTCGAGGTGTCCTGGCAACCCGGCTTCGTACGGAGAGCTGTTGCGACCCTGGGCGCGCGGGCACGTCACTGGATCTACGTCTCCTCGATCAGCGCGTACGCCTCCCACGGCGAGCCCGGCGCGGACGAGTGCGCCGCCCTGTTGACCGCCACAGAGCACGAAGAGGTCGGTCGTGAGCTGTACGGCGAGGCCAAGTCCGCCTTCGAAACGGTTGCTCGGACAGCCCTGGCCGGCCGGCTCCTGGTCGCACGTGCCGGACTCATCGGCGGGCCCGGTGACCACAGCGACCGCTCCGGCTACTGGGTCGCCCGCGCCGCCCGTGCCCCGCAGGCGCCGCTGCTCGTCCCCGACACCCCGAAGGCACCGACGCAGACCATCGACGTACGCGACCTGTCGACGTGGCTCCTGGACGCTGCGGAACGTGGAACCACGGGAACATACAACGCGGTTGGCCCGACTGTGCCCTTCGCCGAGTGGATCGAGCTGTCTCGAGGCGTCGGCGGACACACCGGAACGGTCGTCCCCGTCGCGTCCCAACAGCTCCTCGCGCACGGAGTGACCGAGTACATGGGCCCCGACTCACTGCCCATGTGGGTGGTCGAACCGGGATGGGAGGGCTGGGCGGCGCGCGACGGATCCGCCGCCACCGCCGCGGGCCTGCGCCACCGATCCCGTACCGACCTCCTCGCCGACACTCTGCGCTGGGAACGCGAGCAGGGACTCCACCGGCCACGTCGCGCCGGACTCGGCGCGGACACGGAGCGCGCACTTCTGGCGGCCTTGGGACAAGAGACCGTCCCCGAGCACTCACTGACCAAAGCGCCTCGGGGGAGCGGCCCGTGGAACGCCACGCCGATCGTCAGGGCATCGCGCGCATCCGGCTGATCTCGCTGGTCTGCTGTGCGATCACTTCGTTCGCCATCTCCTCGACCTGTACGTTGTTGCCGTCCGAGAGCGCCGACGTGGCCATGACGATCGCGCCGTTGTGGTGCATGATCATGAGTTTCAGGAACAGCTCGTCGAAGGCCGCGCCCCGCGCCGCGCGCAACTGCTTCAGCTGTGCCTCGGTGGCCATGCCGGGCATCGTGGCATGGTCGTGGTTGTGCCCCGAGCCCGCGCCGCCACTCGTGCGCCGTCCCTCGCCGTGGTTCTTCAACCACCCCTTCATGGCGTCGATTTCAGGCCCCTGTCCTGCGGCGATGCGTGAGGCGATCCGCTTCACCCCGCTCGACTTCGCCTGGTGCTCGGCGAGTTCGGTCATCTCCAGGGCCTGGCCGTGGTGGACGATCATCATCTGGACGTACTCGAAGTCCGCCCCGTTGGGGGACCCGTCGGGGATCTCCTTCGCGGCGTCCTCGGCGGACAGGGTCCGGGCGGGCTCACCGGGTTTGCCGGGCGCGATCACCGAGGGGCCGGGCGCGCTCTTCTTCGCCGGGGCGTCCGTGCCCGAGTCGCACCCGCTGATCGTGCCAAGTGGCTGGGGGTCACGGCTCTCGCCCTTGTCGCCCTCACTGTCAGTTCCCTTGCGAACGGAGACCAGGGAGGAAACAGTGAACCTGTTGAACAGTCCCCGAACACGGCCCAGACACCTCGGGGTTGTGGCAGCCGCTGTCGGACTGCTGGCGGCGCTGCTCACGGCAGCTCCGGCCGTGGCGACGCCCGACCCCGGCGACACCGCCACCGCGCCTCAGCGTGTGTCGAAGAGCGAGGCGGCCGAGACCAGAACGGCCATCGCCAAGGGCGAGATACCGGCGCAGGACGAGATCGTCCACTCCGACAACATCGAACACGTCGCCAACATGCCCAAGGACGCCCTGAAGGACCTGAACTCCGACCTCGCCTTCCAGGGCAAGTACGCGTACGCCGGCAACTATGACGGCTTCCGCATCTTCGACATCAGCAACCCGAAGGCTCCCAAGACGGTCTCCCAGGTGCTGTGCCCTGGGTCGCAGAACGACATATCCGTCTCCGGGAACCTGCTGTTCCTGTCGACCGACTCCTCACGCAGCGACAACTCCTGCTCCAGCACGCCGCAGCCCGCGTCCGAGAAGTCGTCGTGGGAGGGCATGAAGGTCTTCGACATCAGCGACAAGAAGAACCCGAAGTACGTCGCGTCCGTCGAGACCAACTGCGGCTCACACACGCACTCCATCGTTCCCCATGGCCGTAATGTCTACATCTACGTGTCCTCGTACTCCCCGAGCCCGTCGTTCCCCGACTGCCAGCCCCCGCACGACGGCATCTCGATCGTCAAGGTGCCGCGCGACGCTCCCCAGAAGGCCGCGCTCGTCAACTTCGCGGTGCTCTTCCCGGGTGACGGCCCCGACGGTGGCGGCAACCCCGGCGCGCCCACCAACCCGGGTGTCTCCAAGACGACCGGCTGCCACGACATCACCGTGCTGCCGTGCAAGGACCTGGCCGCCGGTGCCTGCATGGGCGACGGCATCCTGATGTCCATCAAGGACCCGGAGCACCCGAAGGTCATCGACCAGGTCCAGGACAACGTCAACTTCGCGTTCTGGCACTCGGCGACCTTCAACCAGACCGCGAAGAAGGTCGTCTTCACCGACGAACTCGGCGGCGGAGGCGCCGCGACCTGCAACGCGGCCATCGGTCCGAACCGCGGAGCCGACGGCATCTACGACATCGTCGGCAAGGGCGACAACCGCAAGCTCGTCTTCCGCGGCTACTTCAAGATTCCCCGGCACCAGGCGGACACCGAGAACTGCGTCGCCCACAACGGCTCGCTGATCCCGGTCAAGGGCCGCGACATCATGGTCCAGGCCTGGTACCAGGGCGGCGTCTCGGTCTGGGACTTCACCGACTCGACACAGCCGAAGGAGATCGGCTACTTCGAGCGCGGCCCGCTCGCCACGGACCGGCTGACCGTGGGCGGCTCCTGGTCCGCGTACTACTACAACGGCTACATCTACTCGAACGACATCGCCAAGGGCTTCGACGTGCTCAAGGTCAACGACCGGCGCACCGACCCGGCCCGCAAGATCCAGCTGGACCAGCTGAACGTCCAGAGCCAGCCGGACTACTTCGACTGACCCGGCAGAAGCCCGCCGGGGCTCCGGGCCAAGGAACCCGGAGACGTGGGCAAGGACTGACAGCGGCGGTCACTCTCCCGGGTGACCGCCGGTCTTCCGGTGGGGGCCGGCGCACTCCGTTCAAGACACACGGACTGACCCTGAGGACTCCAGCCGTCAATGGCGCTTCGGGCCGCCCGGGCACTCCGACATGTTCACCATGGCCGACGCCCCGCGGGTGACGGTGACCTGTTCGGAATGCATCACCTTTCCTGCCGGGTTGAGGCAGGAGATCGTCCAGGACTCCTGGAGCAGCCGGGAGGCGTCCTGGGACTGCCGCACGGACGGGTTGACGTTCCATGTGAAGGTGCCGTCGTCGGACACCTTGATGGTGGACTCGAGGTGCTGGTCCGTCGGGATGGTGCCGCCGTCGGCCACCGGAGTGGGGGACGACTTGAGTGTCACGTCCTTGGTGATGTGTAGTTCGATGTTTTTCGGCGCCTTGCCCTTGATCACGGAGTGCAGGGCAGGGTCGGTGGACATCTCCCAGGCGTGCAGGAAGGCCTCGCGGGCGCTTGATCCCTGGTAGATGCCGGTGCCCCAGTACTGGTCGGCGACGTATTCGTACGGCGGGTGGAAGCGCAGGAGTCCGTTGAATCCCGGCATCAGTTCGGGGGTGAACGCGAAGGTGCCAGAGGTGTAGAAGGCGTGTTCCTCCGCGGTGCCGGAGGCGTTGTAGTACACCTCGGGCCATGGCCCTGACGGCCAGCCGCCGAGGTCCGAGCCGAGTGACTCGGCGAGGGACTGGTACAGGTCCTCCTCGACCGGGTCGGGCTCCAGCGGGGACGACGGGGCACGCAGCAGACGTTCATCCGGGGTGTGCGCGTTGATGGCCACGGTGAATTGGTGGGCGTTCACCAACTCGCGCATGTTCTCGATCTCGGGCTCCGAGTAGGGCGCCGAGCCGTGGTGGTCGCTCGCGAGGAGGTTGGTGGTGGAGCCGGGGCCGCCCCAGAAGGCGCCGTAGTTGCGGTTCGGGTCGACGCCCGAGTTGGCGTTGGCCGGGTCCTCGCAGTCGGCGGCGGTGGGCACAAGGCCGGGAGTGACGCGGCAGTTCTTGCGCTTCATCTCGTTGATGCGGGAGCGGGAGACGTCGTAACCGTCGGCGTTGACCACCGGCACGACGACGATCCTGCTCGAGTCCATCAGATGGGTGAACCGGTCGTCGGTGCCGTACGAGGTGACGGCCTCGGTGATGAACTCCGTGGTCAACTCGGCGGTGGGCCACTCGCGGGCATGGTGCACTCCGGTGAGCAGGAACTCCGGCTTGCCCGCGTACTCGTGGACGTCCCCGGTGACCTCGACGCCGTAGACAGTCTTGCCCAGCAGGGTGGTGTGAGGCAGCCGGAACAGCTTGACCTGCTTCGGATACCGCTTGGCGAGGGCCTTGAGTTCGGTGTTGATGGTGCCGAGGTCGCGGTACGCGACGCGGCCGGTCGGAAGCGTGGATTTCTCCCCCGCCGCGGCCGCGGCGGCCTCGGCCGCACGTGCGCCGTCGAGGGTGGCGAGGTCGTCGTCGACACTCTCGGTGCGGTACGTCCAGCCGCCGGCGGCCAGGGCGACATGGTCGTCCGGGGAGTGCAGCAGGACTTCGGCGTGCTTGTCGTCGGCCTCGATGATGTCGAGGCCGGTCGCGGCGAGCGCCTGCTGCTCGGCGGCGGTGTCGGCCTGGACGCTGGCCAGGGCGAGGTCCGATTCGCCGCGCCCGGCGGGGGAGGCCGGTGCTGCGGCCTGGACGCCGGTGGTGGTGAGGGCCAGTAGGGCCGTCGTCGTGCCGAGGGCGCTGACGGCGCGGGTGAGGGCACGGAATGTGTGGGGCGAGGGCTTTCTGCGGGACGAGGGCTGTCTCACGTGGTGCTCGCTCTCTGCTCGCGGGAAACGGCACGCGGCCGGGAAGGCCGGGAAACCGTCCGACGCGCGCAGGATTCCACCTTGCCGTGTACTGATCAACGGTCGTGTCACCGTGGTCGCATACGCGCGCATGGTGCCGACCCGCTGGACGGCCATCCAGCAGGTCGAGTTCGGCACGGGCCCAGTCTGTCCGGACCGGCGTCCCACCGGCCCCCATACTCGGGAGCGATGACGTGGTAGGAGGAACAAGCGGCAGCGGCGCGGGCGGTCAACCGGGCAAGGTGCGGGTGGACGACTGCGGGGACCGGCACACCACATGGGGCCACCTGGTCAGCCGGCGCGGGCGGCGAGCCATGCCCGGTGGGCCGACCGCACCCTCTCCCAGAGCGCGGAACGCTCCTGCTCGCCGACGTCGGTGAGGGTGAGACCGAAGACCTCCGCGAGGGCTCCGAACCAGGCGGCCTCGGTGGTCAGTTCGCGCTCCGACCGCCCGTCACCGTCCGTCCGGACCAGTACGCAGCCCCGGAGCTCGTCCGTGCCGTCCGCATCCCTGCGGATCGCGGAGGCGACCCGGACGAAACCCGAACTCGGCGAGGTGGACAACTCCCGGTGCTGTGCGGCGAAGTCCTCCGGCCCGGCGGGCGCCATGGTGAAGTCCATCCCGGCGAAGGAGCCGCGGGGGTCGTGGTCGAAGCGCCACCCGTCGGGCTCGACCGCCGACCGCGAGAGCCGATAGGTGAAGGGCCCCTGACGGTACTTCCCGGCACGGAGCGGCAGCGGCTCGTAGAGCGCGTCACCGAGCCCGACGTCGACCAACCAGGTCTCGCTCTCGCAGACCACCGTGAGGGCCAGATGGTTGGCGTTCGCGCCGGGCGGCTGGGCGGTTTGACTGCCCTGGACGCCGCCGCGGTGCCACGCCACGGCGTACCCCAGGGCGTCGAGCAGAGTGGCGAAGGCTCCGTTGAGGTGGAAGCAGTAACCGCCGCGCCCCCGGAGGATCCGGTCCACCGACTCCTCGGGATCCACCGTGGTCGCCCGCCCCAGATGGATCTCCAGCGTCTCGTACGGCACCCGGGCCACATGCGCGGCGTGCAGCGCCCGCAGCACCGCTACTGACGGTGTCTCAGGATCCGCGACACCCAGTCGCTCCAGATAGCGGTCGACATCCACCTTCGGCATGTCCTGGACTCTAGTGCCCCAACAGGCAACGTTCGCCCCGTCGCGACGCCCGGCACGCTCCCCCGCGCTCTTCGAGCAGGGGGGACCCCCACTCGCCGCACCGGCCGAAAGCCCAAGTACGTCCAGTACGGGGACTTCCGGCCGGCACTCCCCCAAGCTCTTCGAGCAGGGGGACCCCCAGAGCACGCATCGGACGCCGCTCCTTGACGGGCAAACGTTGCCTGCCGGGGCACTAGTCAGCACCGGTGACATCCGGTCAACTTCGGTTGGATCAGGTGCCGACCGCTGCGCTCGGCACTCCCGTACGGGCGGCGTCGGCAACGAAGATTCCCGTCAACCCATTACCAAGCGTTTACTGAGCAGATACTTTCTCCTTGCCGGTGGCAGGGGGGTGGACCGATCCGGCCATCCCCACCTGCCCCGGAGTGCAGCCGTACGCCCGTTCGGCCTGTTTTCGGCCATTACGCCCATTTCTGATGGACTGCCGGAAGGACGCGTCTTGAACGCTCGGAACCGCCGCACCACGGTAGCCGCCGTATCCGCCGCAGGGCTCATAGCGCCGCTGCTGCTGATCGGATCGGGCACCGCCTCCGCTCACAGCGACCCTGCCAAGGAGGCTGCCAAGCTTGCACAGAAGCTCGTCAAGAAGAGCAACGCCGAGGATGCCTACGAGCATCTGAAGAAGTTCCAGCGGATCGCTGACAAGAACGGGAACACCCGGGTGGCCGGGTCGGAGGGCCATCGGCAGTCCGCCGAGTATGTCGAGGGCCTGCTGCGGAAGGCCGGGTACTCGGTGACCCGGAACGAGTTCGACTACCAGTTCAGTCAGACGCTCGCAGAGAGCCTGCGGGTGGTGTCGCCGCAGCAGCAGGACATCCCGCTGATCGCCATGACGTACTCTGCCAACAGCCCCACCGGCGGCATCACCGCCCCGGTCGCGGTGGTGCCGGTCGACGACACCACCGGCTGCGAGCCGGGTGACTACGCGCCGGGGACGTTCACCGGCAAGATCGCGCTGATCAAGCGCGGCGGCTGCACCTTTGCGGACAAGCAGGCGACCGCCGCCGGTGCGGGCGCGGTCGGCGCGATCATCTACAACAACACCGACGGCGCCCTCAACGGCACCCTGGGAGACCCGAACGTCGCGAAGATCCCGACCGGTGGCGTCACGCAGGCGGACGGTCAGGCCTTGGCGGCCAAGGCCGCTTCCGGCGCAGTGACCGTCAACCTGGAGATCCACACCTTCGCGGAGATGCGGCGCACCTACAACGTCATCGCCGAGACCAAGGGCGGCGACCCCGACAACGTGGCGATGTTCGGCGCCCACCTGGACTCGGTGGCGGCCGGCCCGGGCATCAACGACAACGGTTCCGGCTCCGCCGGCATCCTCGACGTGGCCCTGAACCTCGCCCACCAGAAGGTCCAGAACAAGGTGCGTTTCGCCTGGTGGTCGGCTGAGGAGTTCGGCCTGCTGGGCTCGGAGGCCTACGTCGACAGCCTCTCGGCGGCGGACCGTGCGAAGGTCAAGCTCTACCTGAACTTCGACATGATCGCCTCGCCGAACTACGCCCAGTTCGTCTACGACGGTGACGACTCCGACCAGGTCGGTGCCGGTCCCGGCCCGGAGGGATCGGCGCAGCTGGAGCGGCAGATCACCGACTACCTGGACAGCCGGCGCATTCCGCACGAGGGCACCGACTTCACCGGCCGTTCGGACTACGGGCCGTTCATCGAGGTGGGCATCCCCTCGGGCGGCACCTTCACCGGAGCCGAGGGCGTCAAGACGGCCGAGCAGGCGAAGCTGTACGGCGGTAAGGCCGGTGTCGCGTATGACGCCTGCTACCACGCCGCTTGCGACAACCTGAAGAACATCAACATGAAGGCGTTCGACGTCAACATCGACGTCATCGCCAACGCGGTGGGCCAGTACGCCTGGGACACCAGCCTCCTCAGCAAGCCGGTGGCGCCGCAGAACACCAAGGGTTCGGCGGGCAGCGGCGGTGGCCTGCACGAGGGCCACGACCACGAGGTCACCGAGTAACTCCCCGTACACACAAAGGGAGGGCCGGACTGTCCGGCCCTCCCCGCGCCGTTCATCCAGGGACTCGGGAAGCCCGCGTCCGGGCGATAACCGGTGGTGCGGCGGTGGGCAGGGATGCCAGCCTGATGCGCATGTCCGCGCACTCCGAACGGCTTCTGCGGGAGATGTATGCCTCCCTCGGGCAGCGCAAGCGCCCCGAGGACGTCGCCCAGTTGATCCGTGACCTCTTCGACGCGACGCCGGGCTCCTTGGACCGACGCACCCGTACCGCGCTGGAGAAGGCGACACGGACGTCGCTGCGCAGCCTGTGGCACGGCTACACGTCGATGGTGGAGGACTTCGCCCGCCCGGTCGGCGCGCAGCGCCAACTTGCCCGGGCCGCCGATCTGTTCGCCACCGTCACCGCGCTTCCGGAGGCGGCCGGGGACGACCCGGCGCAGGTTGAGGCGGTCATCCGGGCCGCGGGCGAGGAGATCCGCAAGGAGTACGGGCACAGCGACTTCCTCTCCGACCGGCTCAATCGTGAGCAGCGCACCGAGGCCGGGCTGGAGGAGGTGTCCAAGCGGCAGTACAACAAGCGGTTCCGGCTTCTGCGCCGCATGGAGGCCAAGCTCACCCGGATCCTTGTGGAGCAGCACAAGCGCGAGATCACGGTGATCGGCAAGAGCGGGCTCGCTTCCCGGTTGACGTACGAGGAGTTCACAGCCGATGCCGGCACGGCCGCGTTCATCGCGTATCTGACCGCACGCGCCAACCTGCGCAGCGAGTTCACCGTCTCCGGCCAGCAGCGTCCCTACGACGAGGTGGCCGACGCCCTGTTCCGGCGGCTGGACGCGGACACCGCGAACTGGTTCGCCGTCGCCCATGTGCATCCCACCGCCGAGGTGCTGAAGCATGTGGGTGACGAACAGCGGGGACTGCTGCTCGGGCGCTGGTACGGCATTTTGCTCAAGGTCGCGGAGCAGTTGGAGGAGCTGTGGCAGCGGCAGCCGGTGGACCGCACGACCATGGTCGTGGAGCGCGGGCAGGATTCCACCACCTGGAACCAGGCGGCACGGGCCTGGACCACGGCACGCTCCAGTTGGTTCGCACTGCTGGAGGCCATGGGCGCACAGGACCTCATCGAGCGGATCTGCCCCGGCAAGGTGCTGCTCCTCGTCGCGGCAGACGTGGCCGCCTGGCACCGCCAGGCGGGAGGCGGGCTGCACCCGGACACCGGCGTGTGGGCTGAGCTGCCGCTGCCCTGGCAGGTGCTGCGTGGAGAGGCGGAGTGCCCGCGGTGGCTCGTCGAACAGGTCTGCCGGCGCCACGGTGTGGATCCCGCGCGGGGCGGCTGGACCCGAGCGAAGCGGGTGGTGCGCCCGGTGCCGTTCCGGGCCACGCCCGAGATGGTGCACGGTGTCACGGTCGCCGACCCGATGCTGGCCACGCTGCTGCGCTCGGCAGGAGTCTTCTCCGGGAAGCCGCCACGGCCCGCGGCGGCGGAAATACGTTGACCTCGCCACAGCCGACCGGGAGACTCGGGGCCGGCGAGGAAGCTCAGATGGTGGAGCGGCCGGCTCTTAACCGGCTGGACGCAGGTTCGAGCCCTGCCCTCGTCTGCGGCTCATGGGCACCGGGAAGCTCTGCGGTGGAGCGCCTGGCTCGGGACCGGGTGGACGTAGGTTCGAATCCTGCCCCGGTGCCCCGCCGCAGGGACTGACTGGGTCACCGCCGCCACCTTGGCCGGCTGATCACTGGCGTATGCGGAGCTCGAAGCGGGGCTGCCGATTTGGCGGCGTCCGAGGCGTCCTGACGCCGTCCCGCGACCCGCCCGCCGGCCCGATTGTCCAGCAGCCGTGCATGCTGTCGTGCTCGGCCGCGGCAAACGGAACCGGCCCGCTTACTTCCCGCACAGGAGGGCGTATCCCGAAGAGCGCTGTGGCACGATCGGCTGCCATGCCGTCTCTGTCCGCTCGTCCGTCAACACCCCCTCGCCGCCTGCTCGTTGCCCTGCTCGCGCTGCTCGCGCTGCTCGTCGGAGCCGGCGCCGGCGCCGCCGACGCCGCCCCCGAACGTGTGGCCGCGGCGAAGAGCGTCCAGGTCGCGACACCCGATCACCTGCGCTACGACGTGACCCTGCGCGCCGACGCCGACGGCACCCATTGGAAGGGCCGGCAGCGCGTGTCGTTCCGCAATGCCTCCGACCGGCCTCTGCGCGAGGTGTACCTGCGACTGTGGGGCAACGGCGTGGACGCCTGCGGCACTTCCGGCAGCCCTTCTCCCGTCACCGTGTCACGGGTACGCGGCGGCACGGCGGGGCGGCTCAGCGTGGACTGCACGGCGCTGCGTATCACCCTGCCCACACCTCTCGGGCGCGGCCGGCGCACGGCTGTCTCCTTCGACCTGTCCCTCACCGCGCCCGGGCGCAACGACCGCTTCGGCCGCGAGGGTGCGTTCCGTTTCCTCGGCAATGCGCTGCCCGTGCTCGCCGTGCACGACGCGGCGGGATGGCACCTCGATCCGTATGTGTCGACCGGCGAGAGCTTCTACACCCTGGCCGGCGACTTCCAGGTCACGCTCGACCACCCCTCGGCCCTCAAGGTCCCGGCGACCGGCCGCACCCGCACCAGTCCCGGCACGCCGGGGCGCACTGTCACGCACAGCGTCGCTCACCGGGTACGGGACTTCGCGTGGGCGGCAGGCCCGTTCCGCACCGCGGACCAGACCACTCCCGGCGGCGTGCGGGTCAGATCGTACTGGGCACCCGACACGCCGGCCGAGGGCGTGCGGCTCGCCCGCCAGGACGGCGCCGCCGCCGTCGACCGGTTCAGCACGGAGTACGGCCGCTACCCCTACGGCGAGCTCGACCTGGTGATGACCCCGCAGTTCGGCGGCGGCATGGAATATCCCGGCCTGGTCCTGCTCGGCACCACCGAGGAAGGCAACGCCGTCGTCCATGAAGTGGCCCACCAGTGGTGGTACGGCATCGTCGGCAACGACCAATACCGTGCGCCCTGGCTGGACGAGAGCTTCGCCCAGTACGCCAACTTCCGCTTCTACGGCTTGGACACCCGCGACTGCTGGGACCCGGACGAGTGGCCCGACCAGGACGCCGCGCTCACCAGCTCGATGGCCTACTGGTCGACGCACCGCGGCACGTACCACCTCATCTACACCGCCGGCCCCTGCGCCCTGGCAGACCTGGAACGCACCCTCGGCAGCGCCACCATGGCACGCCTTCTCAAGCGCTACGCCCACGACCACTGGGACGGCGTCTCCACCACCGCCGACTTCAAGAAAGCCGCCCAGTCCATGACCGACAAGGACCTGACCTCCTTCTGGAGCACGCACCGCATCCGGTGAACATCCCCGGTACAACTACGCCTGCGGCGATGCCTTCTCGCCGGCGGGCCACGAACTCTGCGGCGAGACCTTCAGAGTTCAGGCGCCGGCCTTGGGGTGGGCGGGGCTCAGGTAGTGCACCGCGGTCCGCTCGGCGTGCGGGACGAGCAGGCCCTGCAGTTCGTCTGCCGCGACCTTGAGGAGGTCGCCGTCGCGCATGGCGTGGAGGGTTTCCAGGGCGAAGACGACGTGGGCGGAGTCCTCGGTGACGCGGGTGCGGTGGGCGTCGCGGTGGTTCCAGTGGCGGGTGAGGACGCCGGTGGCGTCGGCGTAGATGATCTCACCGGGCTTGGGGTGTTCGACGGTGTCGGGCTCGCCGAGCGGGGTGAACTCCTCGCTTCCGTCGGCGTAGCGGATGTCGACGTCGCCGGTGACGTGGTCGAGGTCGAAGGCGCCGGAGGGCAGCCCGTGGCGGACGGAGACGGAGTTGTAGGAGTCGACCGCCGGGTTGATACGTGGGAGCACACCCTTCTTGGTCATGCGCCGGCCGAGGGCGTCGACACTGGGGCGGATACGGCGGGGGTTGGTGCCGAAGGAGCGGTAGGCGGTGTGCCACGCCTCGATGCGCGGGTCGCTCTCGTCGGCGGGCTGCCATATGCCGAGGGCGAGTTGCTGCTCCAGGTCTTCGAGAGCGGTGGTGGTGTCGGGCCAGGGTTCGTGGCCGCGCAGGCCGGTGGCGGTGACCAGGGCGATGAGGGTGTCCGGGAAGGCGCCGGTGACGGCGGGGCTGATGCGGAAGGCGGTCATGAGCATGGTCCTCCTCTGGTGCGTGGGCCGGCGGCCGCTTCAGGGCCTCCAGGGGCCGATGCGGTCCAGGCGGCGCAGCTGCTGGCGTGCGGCGGGCACGTCCAGACCCTGGCCGCGCTCGGTGAGTTGGCCGGCGACGGCGGTGCGGTGCTCGACGGGTTTGTGGTCGTCGTACTTGAACTTGGCCCGTACCTCGGTGACTTCCAGGCGCAGTCCGCGGATGCCGGGGAGCATCCGCCCGTAGGGCGGCTGGTCCACGTCGATGGGGGCGTGGTCGCCGTCGGGCTGGAAGTGGGCCATCTGGCGGCGCAGCAGGTCGGCCTTGGCCTCGGGGGCGTCGACGATGTGGGCTCGGCAGGTGAACTGGACGGCCGCGTAGTAGCTGGTGGGCACGCCATCGGTGGGCGGGATGTCGGGCTTGGCGCGCCAGGGTCCGGGGACGTAGGCGTAGTCGCCGATGACGGTGAAGGTGACGTGCGGGTCGTGCGCGATCGCCTTCCAGACCGGATTGGGCCGGGCGAGGTGGACCAGCAGTTGGCCGTTGTCGGTGGTGAAGTGGGTGGGGACGACGATGGGTGCCTGGCCGGGCAGGCCGTTGACGCTGAGCTGGCCGAAGTCGTGGCCGTCGGCGATCCAGGTCTGCCATTCGGCATCGTCCAGGCCGGCATCCCAGGGCTGGATGAACATGCGATTCTCCTTGGCGGCGGTAGGGCGGACGGTGGGGCGGTTCAGGTGAGGGCGAGGAGGCTGACCGCGACGGCGGCGGTGCCCAGGCCGACGAGTTGGCCGCGGTGGATGCGTTCGGCGAGCACGCCGCGGGCGAGCAGGACCGTGCCGGCCGGATACAGGGCGGTGATCACGGCGACGACGGTGAGGTCCCCGCTGCGGGCGGCGAGCAGGAACAGCAGGTTTGCCAGTGAGTCCAGCACGCCCGCGGCCGCGGAGATCGCGTAGGCGGGCTTCTCCGGGCCCAGCCGACGGTGCATCACCGCGGCCGCGGTCAGGGTGACGGCCGAGGAGACCGCTCTGCCGATGATCAGAGGGGCCACACCGCTGTCGGAGGGCGCCTGGTGCAGGAAGACGAGCTGAAGGGCGATGGCGGCACCCGCGCCGAAGGCCAGCAGCAGCGCCGTCCGCGACGGACGTGACGAGCGTGCTCCGTGCCCGGCGCTCACCATGACCACCGCCACCAGCGCCAGCGGCAGACCCGCAAGCCCCGCCACGCCCAGGCGCTCGCCCTGGAGCAGCCCGACCGCGACCGGCAGTGCGGCGGACACCAGTGCGGTGATGGGCGAGAGCACGTTCATCGGGCCGATCGCGAGGGTCTGGTACAGCAGGGCGAACGCGGCGGCGGACGCGATCCCGGAGGCTGCGCCCCACCCGACGCTTGCCCAGGTGAACGAGGCGCCCAGGACGGGCCACAGCAGCAGCTCGACGGCGAGACTGGCCGGCGCCGCGACCAGCACGGTGCGCAGCACATGCGCCCTACGGGCACCGAGGCCTCCGAGGAAATCGGCGCATCCGTAGGCGAGAGAGCTGCCCAGGGCCAGCAGCAGAGCGAGCACGGCACTTCCCTAACTTTCACAATGGAACGACCCGACCGTACAATGAAACGACCGCCTGCTGTCAACCAAATGACCGCATGGTCCATTCCAGTGCTCCACTCGTCAGGACGGTGATCAAGTGGCCGAGGCAGAAGCAGCCCTGCGCACGCTCGCGCACAACGTCAGGGCCGCACGCACGCGCGCGGGCCTGTCCCTGGACGAGTTGGGCCGCCGCGCCAAGGTCAGCAAGGGTGCCCTGGTCGGGCTGGAGAAAGCCCAGGGCAACCCGAACTTCGCCACCCTGGTCCGCCTCGCCGACACCCTCGGCATCTCGGTGTCCGCACTGATGGAGGGACCGGCCGAAGGCCGGGTCCGAGTGGTGTCCGCCGATGCCGTCATGCCCTTGTGGGCGGGGGAGCGGGGCAGCGAGGCCCGGCTCATGCTGACCACCTCGGGACCGGCTCCGGTCGAGGTCTGGCGCTGGAGACTGGAGCCCGGAGAGGAATACCCCAGCCACCCCCACCAGGCCGGCGTCGTGGAAACCGTCAGCGTCACATCCGGCCGGATGACACTGATCGTCGACGGCGCCGAGCATCCCGTCGAAGCCGGACAGACTGCCGCCTTCGACGGTGACACCACCCACACCTACCGCGGCTCGGGCACCGAGACCTGCCACCTGATCATGACCGTTCACATCCCGCCCGGCCCCGGCTCCACAGCCTGACCGGCACGGGCGCGACAGCTTGGCACTGCGCGCACTCCGGTGCCGCCGGCAGGAGGCCGTCCTCGAGGGTGACGAATGCCAGGGGTGCGCCCGGTCGGAGGTGGATCAACCCGTGGTGGCGAGTTCGAGGAGGTGCCGGGCCGTGCCGGCAGGATCGACGATCTGGTGGAGGTGTGAGCCGGGCAGTTGTGCCACACGCCATCCGCGTTGGCGCGCCTCGGCGGCGAAGTCGTCATAGGGAGGGCCGAACAGCAAGTAGGAACAGGGGTGGTCGTCCCAGCCGTCGGGGACCGGGATGTGCTGCTCGTAGTAGGACAGCGGCAGGGTGGGCTGCTCCTCGACGACCGTCCGCCGCACCCCCGGATCAGAGAACATGGGCGCGACGTCTGCCTCGTCCCACCAATCGGTCCAGCGCGGCAGCCTGCCGTTCACAGCCATCGGACGGAGGTACTCCAGCAACTCCGGTGAGGCGACAGGGGTCGGTCCGGTGCGGGCCGGCAGCGCGGCATCGACGAAGATCGAGTGGGTCACTGGGTGGTCGAGGCCCGAGCGAATCGAAGGGAGAAACAAGCCTGCGTTGCTGTGTGCCACCAATGTGACGGGGCTGCCGGCCGAGACTTGCCGGAGGTCGTCGCGGACGGCACTGATGATGCGGGGCCAGAAGGGCGGAGCACCGGCGCCTACGCGCAGCAGGGATGGCACCCGCACCTGGTGACCCGCCGCTGTCAGGTGTTCGGCCACTGGGTGCCAGGTCGAGGGACCTACAGACGGACTGTGCACGAGAACGAAGATCGGCTGCATGCGACGATCCTGTCGGCCATGCCAGGGGAGGCGCGACAGTCTCGGCCGACAGCAGAACGCTTCGCCGCGCCCTCCGGCACCGTCACGCCTGCGCAGGACAGAAAGCTCGGCGAGCGTTTCCGTAAAGGCGACGACCTCGGCCGCGGCCCCTGTCTGAGATACGCCTCGCCCCCGAGGGCACACCGTTTAGCCGACCCTGGTCGGGCCGCCGGGCGGCACCGGCCGTCCGCGGCAGCTTCGTGAGGCGGTATCCGTCTCCGTGGCGGTCGGTGAAGCCGGGAGCGGGAGCGCCCTGGGAGACGCCCCCGCTCTGTGTGCCACGGAGTCGGTGTGCGGCCTTCTCAGGCCGAGCGGGTGGTCTCCTCGTGCAGCACCGGGTGGGCGAAGGGGAGGCCGGCGGTGTAGCGGGCGAGTTCGTCGGCGGCGGCTGCCGCCATGCGGTGGAGTTCGCCGCCGAGGGAGCCGGCGACGTGCGGGGTGAGGAGGACGTTGGGCAGGTCGTACAACGGGGAGTCGGCGGGCAGGACTTCGGGGACCGTGACGTCGAGAACCGCGTTGAGGCGGCCGGTGAGGAGTTCGTCGACCAGGGCGTCCTGGTCGACGAGGGAGCCACGGGAGGTGTTCACCAAGGTCGCGTCGTCGCGGAACAGGGCGAGCCGGCGGCGGTCGATGAGGTGCCGGGTGGCGGGGAGTTCGGGGGCGTGGACGGTGACCACGTCGCTGGCCGCGCACAGCTCGTCCAGCTCCACCGAGCGGGCGCCGAGGAGTTCGGCCTCCGTCGCGTCCACGTAGGGGTCGTGCAGGAGCAGGTCGATGTCGTGCGGGCGGAGGAGTTCCAGGACGCGGCGGCCGATGCGGGAGGCGCCGACGACGCCGACCGTACGCCGGTAGTTCCCGACCTGGGGGTAGGCGGTCAGCCAGTCGTGCTCGACGCCGCGCCGGGCGCGGTAGTCGTCCCGTAGGCGCAGCAGTTGCTTGTTGGCGAGGAGGATCATCGCCACGGTGTACTCGGCGACGGGCAGGGCGTTGGCCCAGGCGGCCGAGGTGACCTGGATCCCGCGCCGCCAGCAGGCATCGGTGATGTGGTGCTTGACCGATCCGGCGGCGTGGATGACGGCTCGCAGCGCGGGCGCCCGGGCGAGGACGTCCTCGCCCAGCGGCGGGCAGCCCCAGCTGCTGACGATGACCTCGGTCTCGCGCAGGGCCGCGGCGGCCCGCGGGTCGTCGAAGTCGTCGACGACGAGGGCCGGGTCGAGGTCGGCGAGCGCGGTGAGCCGCTCCAGGGTGGCGCGGTCGATCAGCCGGCCGGCGAGATCGGCGTGCATGGCCAGCAGAGTGCGCGGACGCCGCCGTCCGGAGGCGGCCGGGTTCGGCAGCGCGGCTGGTGCGGTCGGGGGGTTGGACACTCGGTTCTCCGGTACGGGTGTGGCAGGGGCGGACGTCACTTGACGCTTCCCGCGGTCAGGCCGGCCTTCCAGTGGCGCTGCAGGGCGATGAAGGCGATGACCAGCGGGACGATGCCGAGCAGGGAGCCGGTGACGACCAGCGGGTAGTACTCGGGGAAGGCGTGGGTCTGGGTGTTCCAGCTGTACAGGCCGAGACTGAGGGGGAACAGCCGGTTGTCGGACAGCATCACCAGGGGCAGGAAGAAGTTGTTCCAGATGGCGGTGAACTGGAACAGGAAGACGGTGACGAGTCCGGGCATCACCATCCGCAGCCCCACCGACCAGAAGGTCCGCAGCTCGCCGGCGCCGTCCATGCGGGCGGCCTCCAGCACCTCGCCCGGTACGTACCCGGCGCAGAAGACGCGCGCCAGGTAGACGCCGAAGGGGTTGACGAGGCTGGGGACGAACACGGCCCAGAAGGTGTTGACGACGCCCAGCTTGGAGGCCAGCAGGTACATCGGCAGCGCGAGCGCGGTGGTGGGCACCAGCACGCCGAGCAGGACGAGCCCGAACAGCTGCTCCTTGCCGGGGAAGCGGTAGACGTGGAAGGCGTACCCCGCGCAGACGCACACGAGCGCGCACAGCAGGGCGCCGATCCCGGCGTACAGCAGGGAGTTGGCGTACCAGCGGAAGTAGACGCCGTCGCCGGCAGTGGCCAGGGCGTGCAGGTTGGCGCCGAGGTGCCAGGTGGAGGGGGTGAGGGTGCGGCCGCCGAGCAGGTCGCCGGTGTTCTTGGCGGCGGCGGTGAGCAGCCAGGCGAGCGGCAGCAGGGTGTAGGCGGTGGCCAGTACCAGGGCGCCGTTGACGGCGGTCCTGGACAGCGACCAGGGGCGGCCCTTCACGCGTGCGGTGCCGGGCTGTGCGGTGGCGGTGGTCATGCGGCGGCCTCCGTGGCGGGCTGGGGCCGGTCCTCGCCCCGGGCGCGGGTGGCCCGGGTGACGACGAAGGAGAGCGCGGCGGCGGCCAGCGCCAGCAGGACCGAGGAGGCGGCGGCCAGGCCGTAGTCGTGCCGCTCGAAGGCCGCGGTGTAGGCGTACATGTTGGGGGACCAGGTGGAGACGACGCTGGGGGTGGTGCCGTGCAGGATCATCGGCTCGGTGAACAGCTGCAGGGAGCCGATGACGGTGAACAGGCCGACGACCGCGAGCGAGGAACGGATCAGCGGGATCTTGACGCTGAGCGCCGTGCGCAGCGGCCCGGCACCGTCGACCACGGCGGCCTCCAGGACCTCGCGCGGGATGGCCTGCAACGCGGCGAAGAAGATCACCATGTTGTAGCCGGTCCACTCCCACACCGCCATGTTGACGACGGCCGGCAGCGGATGGCCCAGCAGGTCGGCGCGGGCGCCGAGCGAGTTCAGGGCGCCGATCACCGGGCTGATGCCGGGCGTGTAGAGGTAGATCCAGACCAGGGTGGCGATGGTGCCCGGCACCGCGTGCGGCAGGAACAGGGCGAGCTGGAAGAACCGGCGGGCCTTGACCAGGGCGGAGTCCAGCAGCAGGGCCAGCACCAGCGCCAGGATCATCATCAGCGGGATGTAGAGCAGGCAGTACTGCGCCAGGTTGAGGAAGCCGCCGCGGAAGGCCGCGTCGCCCAGTGCCCGGGTGTAGTTCCCGAGTCCCGTGAAGACGGTCTCGCTGCCGCCGAAGCCGAGGCCGGAGCGGTGCTCGGCGTAGAGGCTGAGGTAGACGGCGTAGCCGACCGGCACCAGCGTGGCCCCGGTGAAGAGCACGAAGAACGGCGCGAGCAGCACGGCGGGCGCCGCGTACCGCCGCCGCCGGACGGCAGCGGTACGCGAGGGCGCGGCGGAGGCCGTGCGGGTGCCCGTTGGAGCGGTTGGGGTCACGGCGCGGAGACCTTCAGACCGCGGTTCTTCAGCTCGGCGACGGTGTCCTTCTGCGCGGTCGCGAGGGCCTGGGCGATGGTGCCGGAACCGGAGGAGAGCTTGCCGAAGGAGTCCTTCAGGGAGTTGTTGGTGACGCCCATCGCCGGACCCCAGGTCCACTTCTGCTCGATGGACTCGGCGGCGCTCTTGTAGACACCGTAGATGTCCTGCCCGCCGTAGAAGTCGGCCTTGAACGCCTTCGCGGCCACCGGCACCAGCGCGGGGTCGGCCGGGAAGGCGGAGGAGTCACCGGAGGAGATCCGGGCCTGGATGCCCTCGGCGGTGGTGGTGGCCCAGGTGGCGAACTCGACGGCGGCCTCCGCCTTCTTGCTGTCCTTGGAGACGGCGAAGGTGGTGCCGCCGAGCATGCCGCTCGCGGGAGTGCCGTTCCAGGACGGCAGCGGGGCGACGGCCCACTTTCCGGCCTGGTCCCTCGGGAGGGTGCCCTTCAGCACGCCGCCGCCCCAGGACGCCCCCAGATAGCCGGCCGTCTGGCCCTTCTGCAGCGAGGCGGTCCACTGCTGGCTGAACGAGGGCTCGACGCGGACCAGGTGGTCGTTGATCATCTTCTGCCAGTAGTCGGCGACCTTCTTCGTCTCGGGCGCCTCCAGGCTCACCTGCCAGGTGTCCTCGGCGGTGCCGAACCACTGGGCGCCCGCCTGCCAGGCCATCGCCTCGAAGGTGGTCGGGTCGTCGGGGAAGAACGTCGCGATACGGCTGCCGGGCTCGGCCTTCTTCAGCTTCTCGGCGGCCGTGCGGAACTCGTCCCAGGTCGTGGGCGCTTTGATGCCCGCCTTGTCGAACAGGTCCTTGCGGTAGTAGAAGGCCTGCGGGGCGGCGTCCAGCGGCAGCGCGTACGTGGCACCGCCGAGAGTGGTCAGCTGCACCGCCTGCGGCAGGTACTTCGCCTTCAGGTCGGCGCCGACGTACTTGCCGATGTCCTGGACGGCCCCCTGGCTGACGAAGTCAGGCAGTTGCGGGTACTCGACGTTGAACACGTCGGGGGCGTTGTGGGCCTTGACCGCGTTGGAGAGCTTCGCATAGCCGCCGGCCGCGCCGGAGGGGATCTCCTCGTAGCTGACGTGCACGTCCTTGTGGGAGGCGTTGAAAGCGTCCACCACCTGCCGGGTGCCCTTCGCCCAGCCCCAGAACGTGATGTCGACGGGCTTGCCCGAGCCGGACGACGGGCTGTCGTCGTCGCTGCCGCAGGCGGCGAGGAGGGTGACGGACAGCGCGGTGGCGGTGAGCGCGGCGGCGGCGCGGAGGGCTGATCGACTGCGGGTGGGGGCAGCGGACATGGCTCGGCTCCTGGGAGACGGGACGGGTGGAGTGTGCCCGGTGCGGAGCCGACGGCGGGAAGCCGACCGAGCTCCGGGGCCGTCGGGCCCGGGTACCGCACATCTTGGGAACGCTTCAGATCGAAGTCAATACCTTTCGATCGAACGATCTCATATGATCAGGAGGGAAGGGGGTGCTCATCGCGGATCTTCTGCGGATTTGTGGCGCCGGCAGGGTGCGGAAGCCCCGTGTTCAGATCATTCGATCGATTGCATTGACGATCGATCGGTCGACTTCTAGATTCGGGACCCCGAGCAAGGAGTCCCGCCATGCCGCGTACGTCCCTCCCACCCGAGGACCGCTCGCTCAGCCCGTACACGGGCTGGACCCGCGCCCACTGGGAGGCCGTGGCGGACGGGCTGCTCACCGCGGCGCTGCGGCACGCCGGGCCCGGCCACGCGCTGATCGCGCTGCCCGGCCCGCGCCCGAGTTGGTCCGGCCCGCGCTCGGACGCGCTGGAGGGCTACGCCCGCACCTTCCTGCTGGCCGCCCTCCGCGTCGCGGGCGTCGGCGGGCAGGACCCGCTGCGACTGCTCGACCGGTACGCCGAGGGGCCACCGGGCCGGCCTTCGAGGGCACCGCCGACAACCACTTCGCGCTGCTGGACGGCGGCGAGGCGAGCGAGCGCGGCCCGATCGTCCCGCTCGGCACGGGACCCGGCTGGGCGGCCTCCGCCCACCGGCCCCGCGTCGGAGGTGCCGAACTGCCGGGCGTCGGCGTGACCTCCCTGGTGCTCGCCGCCGGAGCCGAGGAGGTCCACGCGCACCTGGTCACCGGCGCCGCCGACGGGACCCGGGTACGGCACACGGGATGGGCCGTGGCCGGGAACGCTGTGGAGACGGCTGTGACCGGCGACGGAGCACGGGTACGGGTCACCGGGTCCGCGCTGGTCTCCGAGGCCGTCGCCCTGCACGGCCTGGACACCGCCACGACCGAGCCCGTGCCTGCGGGCACCGCGCTCGGGCCCGCGGCGGCCGTCCCAGTGCTGACCGGCACGGTCACGGGGAGAAGTGCCTGTTCGTCTCGGCGGTGCGACTGAGCGGAGCCGGGACCGCGCCGCCGGCCGCGCGGGTCGTGGTGGAGGCCGCCCCGACCGGGCACCGGCTGCGCGTCGACTGGCCGGACGGCAGCCGCCGCGAGGCCCTCATCCGCGCGGACGAGGTGACCGTCGCCTCCGACGGGGACTGATCAAATTACTGAGCAATAGATCAGTAATGTATCGAACGCTAGACTCGTGGTGAGTCAGATCAGGAAGAAGGGGACCGTCATGTCGATCGCGGCAGACGAGCGCCGGACGCGGATCCTGGAGATCGTGCGCAAGCTCGGCACGGTCCGGGTGACAGACCTCGCGGCCCGTCTGGACCTCCCGGCGGTCACCGTGCGCCGGGATGTGGCGACCCTCGCCGAGACAGGCCTGTTGCGCCGCTCGCACGGCTCGGTCTCGGTACCGGACGAGCGAGCAGGTACAGAGGCCGACGCCCGCACCCTCGGCCTGATCGTGCCCACGGTGAGCCACACCGTCAGCCAGTACTTCGACGAGGTGATCGCCGGGGCGCGCGCCGCAGCCGCCGACGCCGGAGCCCACCTGGTGCTCGGCATCTCGTCCTATGACCCCGGCGCCGACCGCGGCCAAGCGGAACAACTGCTCAAGTCGGGCGCCGAGGGACTCATGCTCACGCCCAACTGGATGTCCACGAACAACCCGGACGACCGCCTCTGGCTCAACGAACTGCCGGTCCCTACGGTGCTGGTCGAACGCCGGGCCGCCGTCGGCACGGCAGCCGCGGAACTCGACTCGGTCAGCTCCGACCACCATCACGGCGTGCTGCTCGCCCTGCGCCACCTGGCCGCGCTCGGCCACGACGCCGTCGCCCTCGCCGCCCGCCGCGACACCTGGACGGCACTGAAGGTACGCAGCGGTTACGCCGAAGGCTGCGCCACCCTCGGCCTGACACCGCAGCCGGTGATCGACATCGACGATCCCGCCACGGCCCCCGAGCGGGTGGCCGGCCAACTCGCCGAGGCCGTCGGCCGGGGCGTGCGAGCCGCGCTCGTGCACAACGACCAGGACGCCATCCAGCTTCCGGCACTGCTGCGCGCACGCGGTCTGTCCGTCCCCGAGGACCTGGCGCTGATCAGCTACGACGACGTCTTCGCGGCCCTCGGTGCCCCGCCGCTGACCGCCGTGGCCCCGCCCAAACGGGCAGTCGGCGCCGCCGCCGTCGACCTGCTGCTGAGGCGGCTGCGGCACGGCTCGGCCCTCCCGGTCCACCGGGTGGAACTGCTCCCCGAACTGAAGGTACGCGCCTCCTGCGGCCGTGAGAGAACCGTCTGAGAGGCGCCCGCGGCGGCGTCGTCCGCAGCCCCGGCGGACTCTCACGACGTGGGAGAGCCCGCCGGGCCGTGGGCTGAAGGTCAGCTGATCCGGCCCGCGAAACGGTAGCGGAAGCCGTCGGCCGCGGTGACGACCACGTCGTAGTAGCCGTCCTGGTCGGTCGGCCATTCCACGACCGCGGGCTTGCCCTGACCGACGTACACCGTCTTGTGGCCGCCCTCGTAGTCGTTGGCGGCCAAGGCGAAGCGGACCTGGTCGCGTCCACCGGCGGACAGCTGCAGCCGCAGCGTACGGTGGCCGGGCACGAGTTCGGCCTCGACCTGCGGGACGGCACCGGCGTTCCGGCCGCCCGGAACGACGCTTCCGGCGAAGGACCGCACGAACCGGTCGGGGCCGTAGACGCTGAAGGCGTACTTCCCGTCGGTCGTCGCCGTGTCCCACTCGTAGCTCTTCGAGCCGTCCTTGGTGACGGTGAACGGCGTCGCCTCGAAGTCGCGGTAGGCGTCCGGGAACACCTGCATGCTGACACCCCGCGCACCCTCGTTGGTGAGGGTCGCGGTGACCTTGCCGCTGGAGCGGTCGACGGCCACGGTGGCGTGCTGCTGGTAGGGCACGGGCCTCGCCTTCAGCCGGCCGGACGGCGGAACCGGCATCGACTGCTGCCCCGGGGCCGGTATCGCCTTGGAGATCGACGGCAGCGTCCGGTCGTGCTCCGCGGCCGCGACCAGCACGTCGACCGACGGCAGGTCGGGCAGCGAAGTGTCGGCCGAGGAGAAGTCGATCGCCGACGTCAGGTCACCGCACACCGTCCGGCGCCATTCGCTGACGTTCTCACAGAGCGCCGGCTTGCCCAGGCTCGTGGTCCAGTGCTCCAGGAACTGGACGAGCGAGGTGTGGTCGAACACCTCCGAGGACACCCAGCCGCCGCGCGTCCACGGCGAGACCAGGACCATCGGCACCCGCGCGCCCGGGCCGATCGGTAGCCCCTGCACGAATTCGCCCTCCGTGCCGGGCTCCGGCAGCGGCGCCTGCACGTGGTCGAAGTAGCCGTCGTTCTCGTCGAAGGTGAGGATCAGCAGCGTGGACTTCCACAGCTCCTCGTTCTCGTGCAGCGCCCGGATGACCCGGTCGGCGTACACGGCACCGTAGTCGGGGGCGCCGGCCGGGTGCTCCGACCACAGGTACGGGGCGACAACCCAGGAGACCTCCGGCAGCGGCCGCTCCGCGCCGGGCTTGCAGGCGTCGATGAAGTCCTTGAGAACGTAGTCGACGTTCTGGTTGGAGTTGGGCCCGGTCGGCTTGGTGTGAGTCTGCAGCACGTTGCCACGCGCGAGCAGCCCGTCGGGCGAGGTGTCGGCACCGGGCTGCGCCGGGTTGAACGACGCGAAGGAGCGCACGGTGTTGTCGGTGTAGTCACCGAGCCAGTTGCTGTCGGTGTCGTTGTTGACGTAGATCTGCCAGGACACCCCGGCCTTCTGGAGGACCTCGGGGTAGGTCTCCCAGGTGTATCGGTAGCGATAGTCGCCGCCGTTGTTGATGGCCGGTCCGTTGTTCGCGCCGGTCGGGTCGATGGCGCCGGACCACATGTAGATGCGGTTGGGGCTGGTGCTGGTGGCTATCGAACAGTGGTTGTGGTCGCAGACCGTGTACGCGGAGGCCAGGGCGTACTGCCAGGGGATGTCCTCGCCGGTGAAGTAGCCCATGGTCTGCTCGCCCTTGGCGGAGACCCAGCGGTTGTTCTTGCCCATCGCCCAGGCGTTGTGGCCGTCCGTCCAGCCGTGCGGCAGGCCGCCCGCGTTCTGCGCGTTGTACTTGCCCGTCTCCAGACGGAAAGGCAGCAGGTAGCCGCCGTCGGTCCGCTTGGCGTCCGGCTGGTGGAAGACGTTGGTGCCGTCCGGGTACTGCAGGGCCTGCTTGTCGCCGAAGCCGCGGACACCGGGGAGCATGCCGAAGTAGTGGTCGAAGGAACGGTTCTCCTGCATGAGGATCACCACGTGCTTGAGATCGGCGATCGTGCCGGTGAATCCGGTGGCGACCGCTGCCGTATCGGCCGGCGCGGCCGCGGCCTTGCCGGTGCCCGCCGCCGTGAGGCCGGTGGCCGCCGCGACCGTCGCCGACGCCGCGGCCGCCTGCAGCAGCCGGCGCCTGCTCAGGCCCGAACGGAAGATTGACGCGGGAACGCCTCGCGGGATGCGGCCGGTTGTGCCGGCCAGTGAGCCGTCGGGGTTGGTCTCGGGAAGGTGCTCGGTGGGCTCGTCGGCATGCGACATGCGAATGATCCTTTCGATGTGGCACTCGGACCGGCGCGCGGCAGCAGCACGGGCCGACAGCCCCTCGGGGCAGGGGTGACCGGTGGCGGCAGCCATCGGACGCACAGCGGGAAGGTCCGAGATCGCGGTGGGGAGCGGGTGGAGGTCCGCCTGCGCTGGGGGAACGCGGCGAACGGCGGGGAAGGTGACGCGCGACTACCTTGGTGGCGGCCGCCGTTGGGCGAACGCCTCGGAATCGGCTCGCACCGGCACGGCCGCTGTCCCGGCCTCGTCACAGCAGTCGCGCGGGCAGGTGCCGGAGACGGTGAAGGACAGCGGCTGGTGCACGCGGAGGAGCACCGGCTTGTCGCGCCGCCGCCCGTGGGTGAGGCGCTCGTCAGTCAGTCCAGTTGCGGAATGAGGGCCTCTCCTTCGTGGGCAGCCACTCGCGGCGGGGGAGCGCGGTGGCGGCGACTGATCGATGGCGCCTGCAGCTTTCCGACAGCCGGGCCAACCTGGCAAGACCAGTTGCCGACTTGTCTCGTATTGTTCACTCCCGCCTGGGCGGGAGCGGTGTGTGGACGCCTCGGGTATGCCGCCCGTACACCGGAGGGAGAGAGCGCGTAGGCCGCCGGACACCACGAGTTCATCGCCGCGCTCCGCCCCTGCGCCGCCCATGGCGGCCTCGCCGAAAGGGCCTGCTGCGCCTGCGAACCGGCCTGCGAGCCCGCCCTTCGGGTCAGCGGACCGGCGGTCCCTGGTACGCGCCGGCGGCGGGGTGCCGCTTCGGGATCGGGAAGCCGAAGTAGTCGTGGCGGCCCGCGTCCGGCACGGGCACGCCCAGGTCGAGTGCGGAGGATCCCTGGGCGACGCGGAGGGAGCCGGGGTCGGTGGCGTCGGCGCCCGCCATGGCGGCGATCAGCTTCGGGTCCGCGGTGCTGCCGCCGGGGTTCGTGCCGCTGCCGTCGGTGTTGGCGGGCACGCCGCCCGGGATGCCGTACAGGACGTTGTGGTCGAAGTGCAGGTCCGGCGTCGGGTTCTTGAAGCGGTAGGAGCCGGTGGCGGTGTCCCCCGGACCGGCGAAGATGTTGTTACGGACCGTCAGTTCGTGCCGGGTGGTGGCAGGCGAACCGGCGTCGTCCTGCACCAGGTAGGTGGGAACGGCTTCCTTGTTGAGGAAGGTGTTGTTGTAGATCTGCGTGTTCAGGATCGGGCCCCAGCAGTTCTGCAGCAGGCGGGCGCCGTCGTTGTGGCTGATGTTGTAGCGGGCGACGACGTCGACGGTCTTCGCGCCGCTGTACGGGCAGTTCAGCAGGAAGCCGCCCTTGTTGTCGTGGCTGTAGTTGTACTGGAACACGGTGTGGTTCGAGGCGCCGTCGGCGTCGAAGGACATGCCGTCCAGGCTGTTGCCGCCGCCGGACACCTCGTTGTACTGGATGAGGGTGTCGTCGGTGTTGAACGTCCAGATGCCGGCGTTGGCGACCTTGGAGCGCAACTGGAAGCCGTCCACCCGGTTGTGCTCGACGACCGCCCCCGAGGTGGTGTCGAGCTTCATCGCGTCACCGGCGATCGACGTCAGCGTGTTGTGGTCGATGCGGACACGTGTGCTCGGCGTCCACGGGCCCGGGTAGGCCTTGGGGTCCTGCTGGTCGCCCACCAGGTCGCGGCGGGAGAACGTCGACTTGAAGTAGATGCCCTCCCGGTCCACGTCCCGGATGCGGTTCCCCGTGATCCGCAGGTCGTCGAAGGCGCTCGCGGTCGTCGTGCCGGCGACGTCGATCTGGATGCCGCTGGAACCGGTGAGGGTCTTGAAGTCGCCGCCCCGCACCGCGTGCACGTCCAGGCCGGCGAGCACGTAGTGGTGGCCGATGCCGTGGTCGGCCAGCTCCAGCCGGACGCCATTGCGCTCGGTGCCGGGCGTGCCGCCGGAGTTGGTGATCTCCAGGTCGCGGACCTCGACGTACTCCATGTTGCGCAGCAGCACTGTGTCGTGCAGGCCACCGCCCTCCAGATGCGGCAGCGCACCGGTGCCGTAGGCGCCGATCCGGATGGGCGCGGCGGCGGAGCCGGCGCCGGTCGGGGCGAGGGTGCCGGTGCAGGTCGTGCCGCGCGCGATGCGCAACTGGTCGCCAGGGCCGTAGCGATGCGCGCCGGCCTGAGCCAGGGAGGTCCAGGGGTGCGCGTGGCTGCCGTCGCCCGGTCCGTCGTCCGCGGAGCAGTCGAGGTAGTAGCGATGTCCGTGCGGGGCGCTGTCGGCAAGGGCGGGGGACGCGGTGGCGGTGGCGGCCAGCGCGACTCCCACTGCGCCGGCGAGCACGGCGCCGAGGCGGGCGCCGGAGGGGCGGTGGGGCATGCGGGTCCTCTCTGAGGAGGGAGCGGCTTGAGGTGGGGCAGGCCGCGCGCGCGTCGTTGCGACGGGCCTCCGCCCCGAGTGGTGCCTCACCGTAGGGTGGCCGACTGACTGACCTCGGTCAAGCCATATGGACACCTCGATCGCCATATGATCGAAAGGCGGCGTGCCGCCTCCTCAGTCGATCGTTCGATCGGATACGCCGGCCCTCAAGAACCGTTCGTCGCACGATGGATACCGCTTACCGCATACGGTCGACCGGATGGTGTTCAACCAGGCGCGGGATTCGTACCGTCCGGGATCATGAGTCCTCCCGTTGCTCCCCCGGGATGGAGCCGCTGGCTGGTTCCGCCCGCCGCTCTGTCGGTCCACCTCTCCATCGGCCAGGCCTACGCCTGGAGCGTGTTCAAACCGTCCCTGGAGTCCGCGCTCCACCTCGACGGCACCGAAAGCGCGCTGCCGTTCCAGCTGGCCATCGTGATGCTCGGTCTGTCCGCCGCGTTCGGCGGCACGCTCGTGGAGCGCAACGGACCGCGCTGGGCGATGACCGTCGCCCTGGTCTGCTTCTCCTCCGGATTCCTGCTCGCCGCCCTGGGGGCGTACACCGAGCAGTACTGGCTGATCGTCATCGGCTACGGATTCGTCGGCGGCATCGGACTGGGCATCGGCTACATCTCGCCCGTCTCCACCTTGATCAAGTGGTTCCCGGACCGGCCCGGCATGGCCACCGGAATCGCCATCATGGGCTTCGGCGGCGGCGCGCTGATCGCCTCGCCCTGGTCGGCGCAGATGCTGGACTCGTTCGGCGCCGATCACTCGGGGATCGCCCTCGCCTTCCTCGTGCACGGGCTGGCGTACGCCGTCTTCATGTCCCTGGGCGTCCTGTTGGTGCGGGTGCCGCGCGCCAGGAAGCCCGCCGAGAGCGGGCCGAGTGCCTTCGCCGGCGCCCAGGTCTCCGCCCGCAGTGCCGTGCGCACCCCGCAGTTCTGGTGCCTGTGGCTCGTGCTCTGCATGAACGTGACCGCCGGCATCGGCATCCTGGAGAAGGCCGCCCCGATGATCACGGACTTCTTCGCGGACAGCTCCACTCCGGTGTCGGCGTTCGCGGCCGCCGGCTTCGTCGCCCTGCTGTCGGCGGCCAACATGGCCGGCCGCATCGGCTGGTCCTCGACCTCGGACCTGATCGGACGCAAGAACATCTACCGCGTCTACCTGGGCGTCGGCGCGCTCATGTACCTGCTCATCGCGTCGTTCGGCGACTCGTCCAAGCCGCTGTTCATCCTGTGCGCGCTCGTGATCCTCTCCTTCTACGGCGGCGGGTTCGCGACGATCCCCGCCTATCTGAAGGACCTGTTCGGGACCTACGAGGTCGGCGCGATCCACGGTCGGCTGCTCACCGCGTGGTCGACCGCCGGCGTCCTCGGCCCGCTGATCGTGAACTGGATCGCCGACCGCCAGGAGGAGGCGGGCAAGCACGGGTCGTCCCTCTACGGCCTCTCCTTCATGATCATGATCGGACTGCTCGTCATCGGGTTCATCGCCAACGAGTTCGTACGGCCCGTCCATCCCCGCCACCACATTCCCGCACAGAAGGAGGCCGCCGATGGCCGACGCGAGCAGCCCGCCTGACCGGCGAGCACTGATCACCCTCTCCTGGCTGTGGGTGGGGGCGCCCCTGTGCTACGGCCTCTACGAACTCGTCCTGAAGGCCAAGCAGCTCTTCACTGGGTGAGGCCACCGGTGGCGTACGGGAGGTGCCCGGGCGCCCGAGAGCCGGCGCGCAGCCGACCACACGGGCGTCCCCCTTCCGGGGGCGCTTCCTGCTGCGGCGGCAGCGGCACGACTCCGAGCTGCTCCAGACGCTTGCGCTGTCCGTCCAGCAGCCTCTGCCAGATGGTGCGCTCGTCCTGGAGTGAACACACCGCGACCGACGGGCCTTTGTGCCCGGCCGCGTGCCAGGCCTGCACGGTCTGGGTCAGCAGATCCAGCGTCGGCACCAGGACCAGCGTGCGTCCCTTGGGAGCGATCCGGCGTGCGGAGGCGGCCGCGATGAGTGTCTTGCCGGTGCCGCAGGCGGCGTGGACCTGGCCGCGCAGTCCGTTCGGGGGGATCCCGTGGGGCGGTACGTCCAGGCCGCGAACGATCGCCTTGCCGGCCTCGACCTGGTGGTCCCGCTCGTGCCATCGAAGTTCGAGCGAGCCTCCTAGTGACCGAGGCGAGGCATCCGGACGACCGCAGTTCCTCCGTCCAGGTCCACCGTTGTCCTGTTCGGCGGTGCCCCGTCGTCCTCGTTGTCCGGCATGACCAGTGCCGACTGCCGCTCCTTCAGCTCGTTCTGCTTGCCCGGCGAAAGACTCGCGTGGAGCTGCTCGAACCCGGTCGCCGAGATCTGGCCCTGTCGCTGGCCGTTTCGCCACGGCAACACCCCGGCCCGTCCCGCGCGCAACAGCAGCTGGTCGACAAAGGCAACCAAGGTCAGGGCAACGACCAGCCCGGGCAGGGTCATGAAGAAGACGAATGCCATACGGCCATTGTGGAGGGGAACGGCGTTGCTGCACTCAGCCGTCGAAGGCACGACATCATCAGATCGAGCTAAACAACTTGGTTAAAAGCAGGGCTAAATGATGCTAGTGTCGGGATGGAGGTATGGAGATGGCAACCGAGGAAGAGCTGTTCGCGTCGGTTGACGCGCTTCTGGAGGAGGAGCCGCAGCTCCCGCCTCCGCCGGAGCGCGCCCGGCTGCGTGAGGCCGCCGGGATCACGCAGGCCCGCCTCGCGGTCGCGTTGAAGACGTCGACGCAGACGGTCAAGAACTGGGAGAACGGCCGCTCCGAACCGAAGGAGCCACGCCTGTCCGCCTACCAGCGGCTACTGAACGGCTGGGCGGCGAAGCACCCGGCCCACCCCGCCCACGGCGTCACTCCCACTCCTACTCCCGCCTCGGCCGCCGCGCCCCAGTCGGCACCGGTTCCGGAGGCGTTCACCGGCCTGGCCGAGCCCAAGGCGGAGACCACCGCACGGGTGCAGGCACCCGCTGTTCCGGCCGCGCCGGAACGTCCGGCCGCCCGCCGCCCGGTCACATCGGCACGCCGCCCAGCCGTGAAGAAGGCCACCCAGCCCGCGCTGGACCCGCGGTTCCCGCACGGGTCGCTCGCCGTACTGGACGGTGACGGCTCCGCGTTCGGCGTGAACGGGATCGTACTGGACTGCCCGGCGACCACCATCCCTCAACTGGTGGAGTGGACGCTGCGCGAGTCCGGGCTCGGTGCGCAGAAGCTGCATCGCAACGGCAAGGAAAGCGACCCGCTGATCGTGCTCACCGCGGCGGCCGCCGTGAGGCTCGGGCTGCCGGAGCGCCTGGAGGGCCACGAGCAGCGCCGCTCCCTGCGCCTGCCGGACGACCATCCCGTGGTCAAGCAGGTCACCCGCGCGAAGTGGAAGCTGACGCGGCGCGGGTTCGGGCCATGGGCGCGGATCTACCGCCCCGCGCAGGCCGGGCAGCGGCAGTGCGTGCAGCTCGCCGTCCTGTCGTGGGACGCGCTCGACACCCGGGCCTGGCCGGGAGTCGCGGAGATGGAGCCTGCCGACATCGCACGCGTCCTGGGCATCTACGCCCAGCGCGTCATCACCCCTCGCGGCTCTACGGCCGTGTCCGGGCTGGAACTGATGACTGCGCTGCGCCCACCCACGAGGGCAGTGCAGGACCGCGTGACCGGTAACTGGGTCTCCGGCCACAACCCCGGATCGCTCGGGACGGAGCCGGTCGACCCGGCACCGCCGGAGGCCACCCAGGAGCACCCCGTCGTCGTCAACTCCGGCTGGAAGGGCGGCTTCCTGGACGAGGAGGCGTACCAGTGGGTGCGCGACCTCGACCTGCTCACCGGCGACGAGGCAGCCCTTCCGTGGGTGGTCGGCGTGGACCTGAACACCGCCTTCCTCGCGGCCGCGGCCCGTCTGATGGTCGGCCTGTCCGGCCCGGAGCACGTCCGGCACCCGCACTTCGACAAGCGGATCCCCGGCTCATGGCTCGTGGACCTGTCCCACATCGAGTCGGACCCGCGCCTGCCCTCACCGTTCACCCCCTCTGGCCTCCGGCCAACGGGACCCGCCTGGTACCAGACCCACACCGTCGCCTACGCCCAGGAACTCGGCTACAACGTTCAGCCCACCGAGGCGTACCTGCGGCGCGAGACCGGTGCGTACCTGGACCCGTGGCACGACCGGCTCAAGACCGCCTACGTCGACACCCTCGCCGACCTGGGCGTCACCAAGGAACTCAGCGACACCGAATTCCTCGCGGCAATGGAGCGGCACAAGCAGGCCGACCCCGGTTTGGCGGCCGTCCTCGCGGCCATCAAGGCGACCGTCAAGGGCGGCGTGGGCAAGCTGCGCGAACGCCCGCAGGGACGGCACTACAAGGACGGCGAGCGCTGGCCGGCCCTTGAACGCCCGACCTGGCGCCCGGACATCCGCGCCGCCGTCATCAGCAAGGCCCGGGTCAACATGCACCGCAAGATGCTCAAGATGGCGGAGTTCACCGGCCTGTACCCCCTCGCGGTACTGTCCGACTGCGTCGTCTACCCCAGCCCGGGCCGCAGCCCGCTGGACTTCCTGCCCTACAGCACCAGCGGCAAGCCGATCCCCGGCGCCTTCCGCCTTGGAGCCAGCCCCGGCCTGGCCAAGGTCGAAGGAGTGCAGGAGACGGCGTGGGCGGTCGACCTGATGGAGCAGGGCCTGAACCCCGCTCGGCACATCAAGGGTGGCGACGCCGTCCTGGACGAAGGCGAGTAGGCCGTGGCCGGCACCAGCATCGTCGCCCCGCGCCTCGAAGCCGACACCGAACTGGAGCGGATGCTGAACCGCACCGACGGCAAGGACCTTGCCTCCGAAGGGAACTGACGCTGTGGGAGAGATCGAGGACGCGATCGAGCGCGCCGACCGGGAGGCTTTCACGCGGGAGCCGCCCAAGACGTTGAAGGGCCAGATCGGTTTCCTGCTCAAGCAGTTGAAGTCCGCGAAGGCCGTCGCCGCGGAACTCGGTGTCACTGCCGATTCCGTCAACCGCTACCGGCGAGGTGCGCGCAAGCACCCGCCGAAGGAGATCCAGCAGAAGATCGACGCGGCCGTGCGGTCGCGCTGGCAGCCGCAGGTCCGCAAGCGCCGGCGCAAGCAGGCCGCCGCCACCGGCGGGATCACGGTGGAGACGCGGGCCCGTTTCGGGTACACCGCGCCGGTCGGCACCACCGACGACGGCCGCTTCCGCCGCCTCACCGTGCACCTCCCCCCGTCGTACGCGCAGCGCCTGTTCGACGCCCGTGACACGGGAGCCGGCGACCAGCAGATGCGCCACATCATCGCCGAAGGATTCAAAGAGATCTATTTCCAGGACGGCGGAGTACGCGCAATGGGACTGTCGGACGTGGCCATCAACGAAATTGACTACCTCGACCTGGATTTCTGAGCCGCCGATGCAGGTACTTGTCCCGCTGTGGTGGCCTTCCCGCGGGAGAGGGTCCGCTGGAGAAGGCCACCTTGTGCTGATGCGGACGCAGAGGCGAGCTGCGGGTTCAGTGCGCTGGGGCCTCATGGAACTGTGCGACGTGGCCGGCATTCAGTTCCATGTGCCTGCCGGTGAAGCGGCTCCGCATGCGGCGGTCGTGAGAGACGACGACGACCGCGCCTTGGTAGCAGGCAAGGGCTCCTTCCAGCTCCTCGACCAAGGCGGGGGAGAGATGGTTGGTGGGCTCGTCCAGCAGCAACAGGTCGACGGGTTCGCTGACAAGGCGGGCCAGTTCGATCCGGCGCCGTTGTCCATAGGACAGTTCGCACACTTTCAGGCGCAGGTCGGCGGGGCTGAACAGGCCCAGGGACAGGAGATGGTCCGTGTGCTCGTCCAGGTCGCCCGCGCGGCCGTAGGCGAACGCTTGCGGGACTGTCAGGCCGGTCGGCCACGGTGTCTCCTCCTGCCTCAAGTGCCCGACTCGGCCCCGCGTACGCACCGTCCCCTCATCGGGCTGCAGCTCGCCCGCCAGCACCCGCATCAGCGTCGTCTTGCCGGCCCCGTTGGGCCCGGTGACCAACAGCCGCTCCTCGCCGCCGATCCGCAGCGACGGCACCTGTAGCCGGCCCTCGACACGGATGCCGGTGAGTTCCGCCGCGGCCTGCGACGTCCGACCGTCGGCGGTGGTCATCCGGGCGCCGAACACCAGCGGTTCGGGCGGCGGCGCGACAGGATTGTCCGTCAGCCGTTCGACACGCTCCTTCGCGTTGCGGATACGGACCATCGCCCCGTGACCACGGCCGCGGGAGCGGAAGCCGCCGTGGCCGAACACGGCAAACGGCAGCTTGCGAGGAATTGCGTCCAGCCGTGCCACGTTCGTGGCGGCCAACTTCTGGTTGCGGGCCAGCTCCGTGCGCCAGTCCGCGTACTCCTGCAGACGGCGCCGTCGCTCAGCGGCCTTGGTGGCAAGGTAGCCGTCGTAGCCGTCGCCGTAACGCGTCACCTTGCCCTCGTCGACCTCCAGGATCGTGGTGGTGACCCGTTCCAGGAACACCCGGTCATGGGTGACCGCGAGCACCGTGCCGCGATGCGCCCGCAGGTGTGCCTCCAGCCAGCCCACCGCCTGGTCGTCCAGATCATTGGTCGGCTCGTCCAGCAGCAACAGTTCCGGCTGGGACGCCAAGGTCGCGGCCAGCGCCAGCCGTGACCGCTCACCGCCCGACAATGTGCCGAGTGGTCTGTCCCGCGCGAGGCCCGGCAGGCCGAGTCCGTGCAGGGCGATGTCAACCCGGGCATCGGCCTCGTAGCCGGCGCGCGCCTCGTACCGGGCGACCAGGTCGGCGTAGGCGTCCAGCGCCGCGGTGAGCTCCGCCCCCGCCAAGCCCTTGAGTGCGGCTTCGGCGTGGCGCATCCGCGCTTCCAGATCACGCAGATCGGAAAGAGCCACATCCACGGCGTCCTGGACGCCGGCCTCGGGAGGCAGAGCCAGCGACTGAGCGAGATAGCCCAAGCCGCCAAGCGCGACCACGGCCAACTCGCCGTTGTCGGGCCGATCCTGCCCGGCGATCAGGCGCAACAGGGTGGATTTACCGGCTCCGTTGTCCCCGACGATGCCGGCCCTCTCGCCGGGCTTGATGCTGAGGGACACGTCGTCCAGAACGACGTGGTCGTCGTAGCGGCGGGTGACGTTCTGAAGAGATAGCTGTGAGGCAGGCACGGAGTCCCCTGTTCTCGGCCGGGCCGATCGGCATGGGTGGATGGACGCATCCGCGCACGCCAGATCCCTCCACGGCACGCCAGACAGGCGGTATCACGGGAGGAGCGGAAGCACGGATGAGAACGCACGACGGCGGAGCCGAGCTCAACGCGGCCGCACGGGGACTGTCACAGGGAACCCATACGCAGCACTCTAGGCGGGGAATCCGAACGCCGACAAGCCATTTCTTCGGTGGGTCGCTGGCGGACAGGTGTTTCCCGGAGCCGCGGACGGCTCCGGGAACAACTCCCACAACCCGCCCGGCACCAGACGCTTCACCATCGTCGGCACGGCACCCGACGATCTCTTAATCGCCTTTCGTGCCTTGCCGAACGGGAGCTAGTGTTCGCGCAGCGAGTGACTCACGAGGAGCGAAGACATGGTCGGTCGTCCGAGCACGCGTTGACGTTTGAGGCCGTGAGCGGCCTGTCATCGTGTGCTGCCCTTGATGCGCGGCACAGCGAGCCTTCCTTTCCCGCTGCCTGAAATGGTCGGTGCACCCGTCGTGTGCCGATTGGCGGGTCTCGTCTTCGGTCCTCCGAGGGGTCCCTGTGCCGTCCTCTTCCTCCGCTGTATCCGATTCCGGTCGACCTGTTCCGTCAAGCCTGTGGCGGGACGGCGACTTCCGCAGGCTCTGGGTGGGCCAGACGGCCTCCCAACTGGGCGAACACACAAGTCTGGTGGTTCTGCCGCTCTTCGCCGTCCTGACGCTCGACGCCGGTGCCGGCCAGTTGGGCGCCCTGCTCGCGGTGGGGCAGGCGCCGATCCTGCTGCTGTCGCTCTTCGCCGGGGCGTGGGTGGACAGGTGGCGGACCCGCACGCTGATGGTGCTGACGGACGCCGGTCGGGCTTTGGCGCTGGGCGCCGCCGCCGTGGCCGGCCTCCTCGGTTGGCTTGGCCTGCCGGCGCTGCTCGTGGTTGCCTTCGCCATCGGGGCTTTGTCCGTGTTCTTCGACGTGGCGTACCAGGCATCTCTCGTACGGCTGGTGAAACGCGATCAGTTGGTGCGGGGCAACAGCGCGCTCGAGGGCAGCCGGTCCGCGGCGCAGATCGGCGGTCCCGCCCTCGGCGGCGCGTTGGTGTCCGTGCTGTCGGCGCCGATCGCCGCCGCCTCCAGCGCAGTGTTCTTCGCGCTGTCGTTCCTGTCGATCCGACGTATCGGTCGCCGCGAATCCATCCCGGAACGCTCGGAACGTCCTCCTCGGGTCTGGCGGCGGATCCATGAGGGCCTCCGCTTTGTCGCGGGCGACACGTCGCTGCGGACTGTGTGCCTCGCATCAGCCGCCTTCCAGTTCTCCTTCGCGGCTGTGACGACCGTCTATCTGCTGCTCCTGCCACGGGACCTGCACCTGTCGGGCACCGCCGTTGGGCTGGCACTCGCTGCGACGGGGCCGGGCGCGCTCCTGGGCTCGCTGCTGGCCGCCCGCCTGCCGAGCCGCTTCGGATATGGCGCTGTACTCGTGTCCGCGGCAGCACTCGGCGACGGCGTGTTCCTGTTTGTGCCCGCACTGCACGGCCCCTCTGTGGTGACGCTTCTCGCGCTCCTCACGGTCAACTTCGTCTTCGGGACCTTCAGCCAGCTGGTGAATGTCACGGTCATGGCCGTCCGGCAGACCCTCACTCCGGACGGGATGCAGGGCCGCGCGGCCGCGACGATCAACTTTGTCGGCATGGGACTGACCCCGCTCGGCTCGCTGCTCGGCGGCTTTCTCGCAGAAGTATGGGGTACGCGCACCAGCCTCCTGGTAACAGCCGCAGGCATGCTGCTGTCGCCGGCACTGATGGCCCTGTCCCCACTCGCCCGCCTGGGACGGACGCTTCCCGCCCCGCCGGAGACTCCGGTCCCGTCTGCGTGACGGCCCCTGTCGCCGCGAAGAGCCGGCACGACTCCGTCAGCGGCCGTAGCCACCACGGAAGCGCGGTCACAACCAACTCAAAGGCTCAGCCGACTGACGTACCGACAGCGGGCGGCGATGGCTCAGAGGAGGGCGTCGAGGGTGATCGGCAGTTCACGAAGGCGCTTTCCGGTGGCGTGGTACACAGCGTTGGAGATCGCGGGCGCGATGCCGACCAAGCCGACCTCGCCCACGCCCTTGGTTCCGGTCGCGGTGCCACGGTCGGGCTCGCCGACGAAGACCACGTCGAGCTCGGGTACGTCGGCGTTCACGGCGACGAGGTAGTCGGCGAACGTACCGTTGGCGACGCGCCCGGTGCGCGGATCGGTGACGGTGTCCTCGTACAGGGCCATGCCGATGCCGCCGACCGTCCCGCCGATGATCTGGCTCCTGGCCGTCTTCGCGTTGAGGATGCGGCCACCGTCGATCGCGGAGACCACCCGCGCGACCCGGATGAGGCCGAGGTCGGCGTCGACCCGGACCTCCACGAACTTCGCGCCGTACGCGCCGGCGAGAGACATGCCCAGATCGGTGGCGACCGGGGGAGTGCTGATCCCGTTCGCCGTGAGCTCGGGCAGCCCGTGCCGGGCGAGGATGTCGACGTACGACTCCCCGCGGTCCGGGCAGCCTGCGAGGTGGACCCGCCCACCGGTGGACTCCACGTCGTCCGGGGGCGCGCCCAACAGGGGCGAGTCGGCGTCGCCACGCGCGAGTTCCGCGACTGAGCGCACCAGCCGCCGGCAGGCATCGTGCACGGCGTTGCCCAGCGCACCGGTCAGGCCGGAGCCGCCTGCCATCATCGAGTTGGGCATGTCCGAGTCGCCCAGGTCGAAGCGGACCAGGTCCAGAGGCAGACCCAGTTCCTCGGCGGCCAGTTGGGTCATCACGGTGTACGTGCCGGTGCCCATGTCGGTCGCCGCACTGCGCACCAGCGCGCTGCCGTCGCCGTTGACGGTGGCCTGCGCCGCGCAGGGCTGCGCGAAGTAGGGGAACAGCGCGCTCGCCATGCCGTAGCCGACGAGCCAGTTCCCGTCGCGCATGGAGCGCGGCTCGGGGTTCCGGTCGGACCAGCCGAAGCGCCGGGCACCGGCCTCGTAGCACTCCAGGAGCGCCTTGCCGGACCAGGGCAGACCGTTGCGCGGGTCGACGTCCGTGTAGTTGCGCAACCGCAGCTCCAGGGGGTCCATGTGCAGGGCGTAGGCCAGTTCGTCGAGCGCCGACTCCAGCGCGAAGTTGCCCTGAGCCTCGGCCGGGGCGCGCATGGACGTCGGTGCGGAGACGTTGATCCGTGCCTGCCGGTCCCGCGTGATCACGTTGGGGCACCGGTAGGCGAAGGCGGTTGCCGAGGCGAACGGCTCGAAGTCGTCGCCCTCCATGCTCAGGGAGCTGAGGCTGCGGTGGTCGAGGGCGACCAGTTCGCCGTCGCGCGTGGCACCGACACCGAGCCACTGCACGCCGCTGGGGCGGTGCCCGACCGAGGTGAACATCTGCGGTCGGGTCAGGACCAGCTTGACCGGGCGGTTCAGCACCCGGGCGGCCATGGCGGTCAGGATCACGTGCGGCCACACGCGCAGTCCGGCGCCGAAGCCCCCGCCGACATAGGGCACCAGGACCCGCACGGAACTCTCGGGGATACCGAAGACCATGGCGAGGGTGGTGCGGACCATCGACGGCCACTGGCTGGTGTCGTGGACGGTGAGAGTGTCGCCCTCCCACGCGGCGAGGGTCGCGAACAGCCCGAGCGGGTTGTGGGTGTTGTCCGCCGTGGTGTACATGGCGCGGAGGGTCACCTCCGCGGTCTCCAGTGCCGCGGCGGCGTCGCCGCGCGAGTGGTCCATCCTCCACGGGTCGACGAGTTGCTCGGCCCGGGGGTCCTGGAGGTCCAACAGCGGCTCCGCGGCCTCGTAGTCGGCTCGTACCAGGCGTGCCGCGGCGGTGGCCTGCTCCGGGGTCTCGGCCACCACGAAGGCGATGTGCTGTCCGTGGTGGAGGATCCGGTCGCTCCGCAGTGGTGCGGGCGTCGGCCCCCCGAGCACCGTCGTCGGTCCCGTTGCGACCTCCGGGGCGTTCTCGTGGGTGAGTACGGAGATCACGCCCGGGGAGCTCTCGGCGGCCTCGGTGTGCATGCGGACGATCCGGCCTGCGGCGATGGTGCTCTGCACCACGGCGCCGTAGGCCTGGCCGGGGACGCTGAAGTCCATGGGGTACGGGGCGGTGCCGGTGACCTTGCGCGGGCCGTCGACCCGGCTGATGCCCGCGCCGACCAGCGGCCGGCTCTCGACGGTGCTCATGCGGTCACTCCCGACACTGTCTGCAGTTGGCGCGTCAGTGTGCGCCGGGCGAGCGGCACCTTGAACGCCGTACCCGGGACGGTCCAGGCCTCGCGCATCGTGGCCTCGGCCGCGTCCTGGAACGTGGCCGTCGTGGCCGGCGCGTCGGTCAGCACGTGCTCGGCCTCGTAGGCCCGCCAGGGCTTCGACCCCACCCCGCCCAGCCCGACCCGGGCCTGGCGGATCGTGCCGTCGTCCACGACGAGCAGCACCGCGGCCGAGGTGAGGGCGAACTCGTACGACATCCGGTCGCGGACCTTGAGGTAGCCCGACCGGGCGGCCGGCGACGGCAGCGGGATCTCGACCTCGGTGATCAGCTCGGCGTGCTCCAGGACGTTCTCGCGCTCGGGGCTTTCGTCGGCCGTCAGGTAGAACTCCGTCAGCGGGACGGTCCGACGCCTCGACACCCCCTGGATGTGGACGACCGCGTCCAGCGCCACCAAGGCGACGGCGAGGTCGGAGGCGTGCAGCGCGATGCACCGCTCGCTCACGCCGAGCACGGCGTGCATACGCGCCACGCCGTCCACCGCGGCACAGCCGGAGCCCGGGGTGCGCTTGTTGCACTCGACGACCGTCGGGTCGCGGAAGTAGCGGCAACGGGTGCGCTGCAGCAGGTTGCCCCCGATGGTGGCCATGTTGCGCAGCTGCACCGACGCGCCCAGCAGCAGGGACTCCCGCACCATGGGCAGCCGCTCGACCACCGTGGCGTCGGCGGCCAGCTCCTCCATGCTGGCGAGCGCCCCCACGTGGAGGGACTCGCCGCGGCGCTCGATGCCATGCAGCGGGAGCCGGGTGATGTCGATCAACCGCGGCGGCTCCAGGACCCCGTCCTTCATCAGGTCGAGCTGCGTCGTGCCGCCCGCCAGGCAGGACGCAGCCGGGTCGTCCGCCAGCAGCTGTACCGCCTCCTGGGTGTCGGTGGCCCGTACGTAGTCAAAGCCGCGCATCGGGACCTCCCCCGGACGCCGCCTCGCGAATCGCGGCCACGATGTTGGGATAGGCACCGCACCGGCACAGGTTGCCGCTCATGAACTCCCGGATCTCCTCATCGGATCCGGCCCGGCCCTCGGCCATCAGCGCAACGGCGGACATGATCTGCCCCGGCGTGCAGAAGCCGCACTGGAAGCCGTCGTGCTCCATGAACGCCTTCTGCACCGGATGCGGCCCGTCGGCGCCGGAGACGCCCTCGATGGTGGTGATCGCCCGGCCCTCGGCCTGCGCCGCCAGGGTCAGGCAGGACAGCACTCTCCTACCGTCCAGGTGGACCGTGCACGCGCCGCAGGCACCCTGGTCGCAGCCCTTCTTCGTGCCCACCAGGCCCAGCCGGTCCCGCAGGGCGTCCAGCAAGGTGACCCGGGTGTCCAGGCGCAGGGTGTATGACCGGCCATTGACTGTGAGTGTCACGACCCGCTCGGTGACCACGGGACGCTCGTCCACGTCCCGTTTGCTCGCCACGTCCCTCATCGCGTCCTCCTCGGGACGGGTCGGATACGACTCAAGCCCCTCCGGGGGCGGATCCGGTGAGTTGGTTCGTCAGGCGCCACGAAAGGCGGGATCAACCTTTTGATGTCAATACATCCGCCTTTCTCCCCAATATACGCTGAACAGGCGTTCCGGCACGGGGCACCGGCCCGTCTCCACCCCGGCCGCTCCCAAAGACGGATGTGCCGATGGCCCAGCGAAACGGGGGCTGCCGGCTACGCGGTGAAGCGCACGCTCGTCACACCGGGCCCGGGTCCTGCCTCTGGCCGAGTTCGCGGCGGCACGACGTGGCCTCTCGCTCCGTGCAGCACACTGCTGATGCTCGGCCAACTCGGCATACAGGGCCTAAAGTTAACCTTCCGCGCGCGAGATTTCCGACGCGCTCGCCTGGAACATAGCGGCCGGCCTGAACCGCGTCCTGCCGTTCGTCAACCGAGAGTCACCTCGCACCGATGGCTTACGCACGCCGTCCCCGGGGTGATCTTGAGCCGCAGCCTGCGGCCGGTTTCCAGGACCTGAACGGACGGGTCGCTCTCGACGACGCGACGCACAGGCCGGTCCCAGATGATCTCCACCGGGGCGCCGGAGCGGGGCGGCTCGCTGACGCACAGTGTGGCGCTGCGCCCCCGACGGCGCAACAGGACCGCGGCGGGCGCGGAGACGGTGAGCGGGCCCGCCGATCCGGCCTGCCAGAAGGTGGCGGCGGTCAGCCCTAGGCGGTCGATGGCGACGGCCTGGCGGGTGCTGTCGTTCGCGAGGATCCGCAGCCAGTCGCGCTCGGCCGCCCGCTCGGCCACGGCGCGTCGGGTGGCGCCCGGCATCAGGACGTAGGCGTACGAACCCGCCACCGGGTCGGTGCCGTGGTCGAGCCACAGGGTCTGCCAGCGGCGGGTGCGGCGCTCGGTGGAGCTGGTGGTGTTGATGTCGGACCAGGCGCCCGTGCGGTCCTCCCGCAGAGTGCGCAGTTCGGCGCCGCCCGGCAGGACCCAGCCTCCGTGCCCTTCGAGATGGGCCCACCGGGGCCGCGGCCGGTCGTCGACGGCGAAGGCCTGGGTGCCGCCCTCGCCGAGGTTGCGGTTGTCGACGATCGTCTCGACGGGCACGCCGTCCGTGGCGGTGATTCCGGCCCCGAGGCAGACGATCGCGTCGTCGGCGCAGAACCACGCCTTGCGGGCTTGAAGCGTGGAGCCGAGGCCTTTGACGTGCTGGCCCAGGGCGGAGAGCTCGCCGTCGGTGACGCCGCCGACCCACTGCACGGCGGGCCGGGACGCGCCCCACTCGCCGCCCGCCCGATCGGCAAGTCGCTTGGTGGAGACGGTGGTTCCAGGCAGCCGGCACCAGTCGACGGTCGGCCAGAACCAGTCCGTGTACTGGTCGCTGCGGGCGCCCGTGGCCCACCAGGTGAGCATCCCGGCGCCGGTGTGCCAGCCGCGCGGGTTCTCGCCGTTTCCGCACTCGTAGTAGGCGATCCGCTCGGAGGACATCGAGGTGTTCGCGGCGAAGGCGGGCCTGCGGTGGACGGCGCGGTCCATGGCGGCGAAGAGGCGGTGCTCGACGGGCTCCGGAGCCGCCGCCACCGCCGAGTCGGCGACCGCGTGCAGCCGGGACAGGTCCGCGACGCCGAACTGCGGCGCGCTGAGGAGCGGGGTGACCGTGTCCCGGGCGATCCAGCCCTTGATGCGCCCGTACCAGCGCTCGCGCTCGGCCGCGCTCGCGCCACCCGCGAGCAGCGCCATCGCGGCGATGATGCCCTGCCCGTGGAAGTGGTCGCTGCGCATGATGTGCTGATCGTCGCTCAGCAGATAACCCCGGCTGATGGCACGGCCGTTGACGCTGTCCATCACCAGGCCGTCGAAGATCAGCGGGGCGTAGGCGTGCTCGACGCTGTCGAGGATGATCTGGCGGCCCGGGTCGGTGACGGCCCAGGTCGACCCGGCGAGCAGCGCGAAGAGCCGCCCGAGCCCGTCGAGCATGACCTGTCCGTAGGTGCCCGAGTACGCGATCCAGGTGTGCTGGATGAATGATCCGTCGGTGTACAGCCCGTCGCCCTTGGTGACGTACGGGAAGACCGGCGAGAGCGCGTCGCGGGCGAGCGCGATCTTCTCCGGGGCCCGGCCGAGGATGCCGCGCAGCGCCACGGAGCGGCACAGGTCGACTCGGTTGGCGCCGGTGGAGGTGCCGGTGTAGTCGCCGAGCATGGAGTCGGGGACGAAGTGGTCGACGGCGGCGAAGGCGGCGCCGCGCTGGGCCTCGGTGAGGTGGTCGTACAGCGTGGCCACGATGTCCATCAGAAGGCGCGGGCTGCCGATCTGCCACTCCCACCAGTTGCCGTAGCGGGTGGTCGAGGAGTTGTAGACCGTGGCCGTGAGGTGGTCGAGGCCGCGCAGGATGTCCGCGAGGAGCCTGGCGTCGCCGGTCAGGCCGGTGCCCTGCTGCGCATACGCCTGGGCCATTGTCCACAGCCTGCTGTAGCTCTGGGTGATGCCGGCGGGCGGGTCGAAGGCATAGCCGGGCCACAGGGAGTTCGCGGCGGGCGCCATGGTGGCGCGGAAGTCGCTCGCGAGGCCGCCGGTCTCTCGGAGCCGGGACGCGTAGGGCTCGGCGGTCGCGTCGTAGCCGGTACCGAGGGCGATCTCCAGCCAGCGCTGTCGCAGCGTGTCGTACTCGTCGGCCTGAGGCGCGGCGGTCGCCGGACCGGGCGCGGTGAGCGAGGGAGCCGCGCCGGCAGCCACGGCCGCGGCGATCAGGAACGTACGGCGGTTCGGAGTCATGAACATGCCCTATCAGCCGACGGAAAGCGCTGTCTACGGGCCGGACGGAAGGTCGACTCTACGGCGTTCGGGATCAATGGAATCGTGGTTGGCGCTGAGATTGTTCTCGAGTCACCTCCGTGCCCGCTCAGCTGGTGTGGCGGATCCGAAAGCGATCGGGTTCCGCCGGATCTCGATCAACGACTTGGATGGGCGTCCCAGCCCATTGCCACACGCTGATGCCCGGCGTGCGGGAGAACTGGATCTGCCCGCGGGTGCCTTCGACTGCAACGCGCGGCCAGGATTCGGCAGTGCGCGCCCGGTCCGTGCCGTGAGAACGCAGCACGTCGGCGAGGACGGTGATCGTGTCGTAGCCCTCGAAGGCGACGAAGGAGGGCGCTTCGGCCAGCCGCTCACGCAGGGCCGTCTCGACTCGTGCACCGAGTGGGCTGAGGCGCTCGGGCAGGTAGCGCAGGAACGGGATCGCGGCGCCGTCGTCGCCCAGCAGCGTCGCCCACTCGGTGAACTCCGGTTGCCCGGCCGGGGCACCGATCATGATCTCGGCGAGGCGCCGGTCGCGGCGGACGGACTTGACGATCGACACGGCCGGCTCCGGGTGGCCGACCAGAAGTAGGAGGGCTGTCGCGCGATTGCCGACGAGTTCGTCGCACACGGCCGCGGGGGCGAGCGCGCGCAGGTCGAGTTCGATGACGGTGCCGCCGCGTGGAGCGAGGTAGTCCCGCAGAATGCGGGTCCCGGATGCCCAGTAGACACTCGACTCGGCTGCTACGGCGATTCGACTGTGGCCCGCGCTGAGGAGGAAGTCTGCGTAGATCTGCCAGCCGCGGGACTGCGCCGGAGCGAGGCGCGCGACCCATTGCGTCGGCTGCTCGGTGAGCGCGTCGAGAACCGCTGACGAGCAGAGGAACGGCAGACCGAGGGCGTCGGCTCGGGTGGCGGCGGCGCGAGCGACGACGCTGTGATACTCCCCAACCAAGGCAGCCACGCCCAGGCGAGCCAATTCCTCTACGGCCGCCGCGGCCCTCTGCGGATCGGCCGCTGTGTCTCGGACCACCAACTCCAGTGGTCTTCCGACGATGCCGCCGGCGTCATTGACTTCGCGAACGGCCAACTCGAGTCCAGCGAGCAAGTGCCGGCCTGCCCCGACCCAGCCAGGCCGAGTGAGCGGAACGAGAGCGCCGATGCGCACGGATGATCCGTCAGTCCGCTCCGCTCCAGGTGGTGATGGTGGCGTATTCATACGCTGGAGTCTCCCGAGTGACGATTCGGACGATTCGGCTGCAGTGTGTCCGGATCGCGGAGTGGCAAGGCCCGGTAGTACGCGTTCATCTCATCTCGCCGTGGCGGGCGCACCTGGGTGACCATGCCAGACATTGCATCCACCACCAGCGCCGACAGGCAACCGATTATGCGTTCGCTGAGCTGTCGGGATCAAGAGACCTTGGCGGGCTCAAGCGGTCGGCGCGTCACCGCTGTTCAGGCGGTCGGCGGCGGATTGCGTCCTCGATGTGGGCGAGTTGGACGGCGAGGATCTCGTCGAACGCGGCGCGGCGGTCTGCCCCGAGAGGGCGGACGTCGCGGGCGAAGTGGGCCAGGGCGGGGAAGCGTTCGGGGTCGGCGCCCAGTACCGCGACCCGGAACAGCTCCATGCCCTGTTCGTGCTCCTCGGGGGTGATGGTGCTGACCCCGGCCTCGGAGGCGATCAACGCGGCGAGCAGGACCGCGATCCGGTGGTAGCGCGCCGGGATCTCCTCGTCGGGCAGTCCCGACGCTCGTAGGGCCTGCAGCACCTCTTCCATGACCAGCCGGGAACCGGTGCCGCCTGATGCATAGCGTCCCCAGATCGCGGCGAGCTGGGGCTGCCGGCCGAAGGCCTCTCTCACGCGCAGAGCCAGGGTGATGATGCGCTGCTTCCAGTCACCCTCGGGGCGGTAGCCGTCCATGGCGGCCAGGAGGATCCGGTCGGCGACCGCCCGCAGCAGTTCTGTCTTGCTGCGGAAATGCCGGTAGAGGCTGGAGGAATCGGTCCCGAGGGTCGCGGCGAGCTTGCGAACGCTGAACGACTCCGCGTCGCTCGTGCGCAGCAGCTCCGCCGCCGCATCCAGGATCTCCTCTGTCGACCAGCGCCTTCGGCCTGCCATCTCACTCCTCTCGCCGGTTCTCAGCCTATCTTATGCACTTGGTGTTGCACGCACCGCGTGCATAATGGGGACATGAGCGTGCCGAGGGGCCGGGCAGCAGGCTGGTCGGCGTGCCACTCGTGCCCTGTTACCCGCATCGGGCCACCGACGTGAAGCTCATCCCGGGGAATACGAAAGGACGCATGCTGTGAGGAATCCACTGGATCCCGCGGAGCTGAGCGCCGCCATGGAAGACGTCCACCGCGCAGGGATGCCGGGCCTGTTCGCCGAGGTGCGTGACGGCGACCAGGTCTGGCGCGGCGCCGCCGGGGTCGCCGATGTCGCCACCGGTCGCCCCGTCACCACCGACATGCGGCACCGCGTCGGCAGCATCACCAAGACCTTCACCGCCGCCGCGGTTCTGCAGCAGGTCGAGAGCGGTCGGATCGGACTCGACACGCCGATCGGCCGGTACCTTCCGAGGCTGGTTCCCGGGGAACGCGGTGACGCGATCACGGTCCGGATGCTGATCAACCACACCAGCGGCCTCGCCGAGTACCTCCCTTGTGCCTACCCCTCCCTCAAGGCGTTTCCCGCCCTCGCGGACACCGGGCCCCAGAGCCTGGACGACAACCGGCTCACGCGGTTTCACCCCACCGAACTGATCGAGATGGGGGTCACCGCACCTGCCGTCGGCGCCCCGGGCGGCACTCCGGGGGTGTACTCCAACACCAACTACCTGCTCCTCGGCGAAATCCTGGAACAGGTAACCGGCACAACGGCCGAGCGGTACATCACCCGGAACGTCATCGAGCGCGCCGGACTCCGGGACACCGAACTCCCCACCGAACCGTACGTCGACGGGCCGCACTCGCAGATCTACGAGGCATGGTTCGGCATGATCGACCCCCCGCGCGACTACAGCGTCTACGACATGTCATGGGTGGGGCCGGCGGGCTCGCTGATATCGACCGTCACGGACCTCAACCGCTTCTTCCGCAAACTCCTGGCCGGCGAGATCGTCAGCCCGTCGTCGCTGGCGCAGATGCAACGCACCGTCCCGGTCGTCTCTCAAGAAGGAAAGACGATCGACTACGGCCTCGGCATGCACCCGATGGAGACTCCCGGGCAGGGTACCTTCTGGGGCCACGGAGGCACGGTCTGGGGTGCTGGAGCACTGGCCATGACCCGTGCCGACGGCAAGCGACAGATGGCCGTCGCGGTGAACCTCCAGAGGTGGAACAGGCTCGACTCCTCGGGCAAGCCGCAGCTCCATCCCATCGACGACGCGCTCGCGGCCCTCTACCGCGTGGCGATGTACGGCTGACCGAGCCGGAGAGAGGCGCTTTCCTTGTGCGGGTGGCCCGCCTTGTCATAGACGTGTGCGTCAAGTTGCCGGGCGTCGGGCCGACGAGCGTCTTCCATGGCCCACAAGTGCCTTCAACCTCGGGTGAGTTGGATGATGCTGTGTCGGGTCGGCGGCCGCGCTCACCGCGATCCCGTGTCACTCGCACGTCGGACCTGAACAACTGACGAACAGTCGGAGACGATCGCCGCTGGCCCCGCCGAATCGCCCGGCGGGTCCGTACTGTCGGCCTCGTGGGATGGCTCGAAATCACCTTCACGGCCGCCGGCCTGGTGCTTGGCGTCGTCTCCATCGTCACGCCGTTCATCGCCGACCGGCGGGCCCGGCGCAGCAGACGCATCGGCTTCCGCAAGCAGATGGACATCGCGATAGGCCACAACGGCCAGGCAGGCGGGGTGGACCCGCGCCTCGGCCTCTTCAACGACCTGCCCACGATGCGCGATGCCACCCTCGTCCTGCTGCGCATCGAGAACGACGGATCGCGGCACGTCGAAGAATCCGACTACATCGACCCTTCGGCGCAGTACGGGCTCACCGCGGAGTTCCCGGGACGGCGCATTCAGGCGCAGGACGTCACGCTGCCCGATGAACATGCCAATCTGATGGGCTACTTCGAGAACCAGCCCGGCCTGTTCGTCGCGGGCCCGAGCACCCTGCGCATCCCGCGCGTCCCGCTCAAGCCGGGTGCCCACTACAAGATCCTGGTGCTCCTGACGGGCGGCGTGGAGGGCGCTCCGGTCGTCGTCACCGGCGACATCAAGGACGGCACGCTCCACGAGAACCACAGCCTGACGCCCGATGAGAAGCCACCGGTGTTCAGCAAGCAGGCCCGCTGGACCACCGTCGTCCTCGGCCTCGCGCTGATCGTGGCGGCTACCCTGCCGCTCGTTGTGCCGGGCCCGCTGCCCGACGACTGCGAGACGGGCAGCCTCAGGCTCACCGGTTCGACGGCGTTCGCGCCGGTGATGAACGAACTGGCACAGAAGTACCGGGACCACTGCGGCGGAAAGCCGGACATCACGGTCGCCACCTACGGCAGCCGCACCGGAGTACGTGAACTTGCCCTGTCCGGGGGCCGGCGCCAGCAGGGCGCGCCGGTGATCGCCTTCTCGGACGGCCCGCGCCCGGCGAGCTACACCCAGCTCAGCGAGAGCCGCATCGCGGTCTCCCTGTTCACGCTGGTCGTGCACGACGACGTGCGCCTGACGAACCTGCCCGTGGCCGACGTACGCCGTCTCTACCGGGGCGAGATCCGTAACTGGTCGCAGCTCGACGGCCCCGACCTGCCCGTCGTCCTGGTCAGCCGCACCTCTGGCTCCGGCACCCGCTCCGCCCTGATCAGCCGCGTCCTGGGCGGCGCGGACGAACCGCCCGCGTCGTCGGACGACTGCGTCAACCGTACGGTTCGCAGCACGCCGGTGCTGCGCTGCGAACTCGACTCGACGGAGCAGGTCCTCGCCACCGTGGCCCGCACACCGGGCGCGATCGGCTACAGCGAGCTGCGCGCCGCCTCCGCTCCAGAGCGGCCGAAGGGGCTGCACCGTCTCAAACTGGACGGGCACGCCCCCGACCTGGACCGCCTCGAGTCGAGCGGCTATCCGTACCGCGAAATCGAGTACGCCTACACCTACGGCCATCCCCCCGCCGATTCGCTGGCCTCCAGCTTCCTCGCGTACGCCGTCGACAACGGAACCGGCAAGGGCGTGGTCGCCACCCACGGCCATCTCCCGTGTGGAACACCCGTGGGACTGCGGGTCTGCGGCGCGGCCGACTGAACCTCGCGCGCCTGCGTAGTTCGGCCGGCCGCTCCGTCGGGATACCCAGAAGACCCGGGTGGGGTTCGATGCGCCGGAAGGATCAATCCGAACCCGGGGCAGATCTGTGTCGTAGGGCTTCCGGGACGGATTTTCGCTGGTCGGTCCAGTACCAGGCTTGGGCGTAGGTGAGGATGTCGACGGAGTCGGACGCAAGCGGCAGGTTGTTGCCGTGACCGAGCACGAGAGGGATCTCGGGCAGCCTGAGGCGGAACTGATGAGCCATTCCGGGGCCGGGTGCTGGCTCAACCGAGGCGGCGACCTCAGGCCAACTCCGCCTTCTACAGCATCGCGCTTGCCCGCCTGCGCTGGGACACCCGCACCCGCGACTACGCAGAGCGCCGCACCGTCGAGGTCAAGACCCGCCGTGAAGCCATCCGCTGCTTCAAGCGCTACGTCGCACGAGAGGTCTACCAGACGATCAGCCCGACCAAGTGCAATGCAAGGTCAGCAAGTTGACACCCATAGGGGCATCAAGCTCGCGGTCCGCTACGAGGCGACCGTTCTCGTCGCGGCCATCAACGAATGGCTGTGACCAGGGTCGTTGTGAAAGTGGGCAGGTGGCTTGTGGAGTTCGGGGTGTTCAGGGGTTGATGGTGTGTTCGGTGAACTGGCCGCAGGAGCGGAATCCCAGGCGGTGGTAGACGGGCTCGCCGTCGGTGGACGCCTGCAGGACCGCGATGTGGTGGTTTCGGTCGCGGGCCGTGTGGAGTGCGGCAAGTGTGATGACACCGCCGTAGCCGCGTCGGCGGTGGGCGGCCAGGGTGCAGATGTTGTAGATCCCGGCAACCCCCGCGTGATGAAACACTTCGGCCGAGCAGACCGGAAGGCCGTCTACGTAGCCGACCAGGTAACGGGCCGGACAGTGCGCGGCCAGGGCCTGCGGGGCGGCCTGGCTGAAGAAGCGGCGGACGGTGTCAGCAGGTGGGGTCCAGTTCGCGGCGAGAACCGCGGCGTAGTCGGCGAGCTGTTCTGGCGTGGCCACCGTCTGGATGTCCAGTCCTGGGGCGGCGGGCAGCGGCAGGGTGTCGTCCAACTCGGCCCACATCGCCGTCTCGCGTTCGGATGCTGGCAGACCAGCCGCCGTCAGGCGGGCGGTGAGGTCCGGTGGCCTCGAGGCGGGCCCCACCCACCAGGAGAAGCGGCGGCCGGTGCGAGCCAGTGTCCGGGCGGTCTCGGTGATACGTGCCGTAGCGGTGGTGACGGTGAAGCGGGCCGCGGCAACGATGTTGAACGTGTCGTCGTCCAGGCTGCTGTCGGCGACTAGGAGGTCATCAGTCTCTGTAATGGTCGCACCGCTCATGCTCCGATGCAGGTGACAGGCATGTTCCGCCAGATTCTGCTCCATCCTGTCCGTCAAGTCGGCGTCATTGAGGAAATGAACATTCATAACGAATGATCCCAGCATGACTGGGCGCAGGTTGCACGTGATTTTGGATCGCTCGCCGACGGTGTCACGTCGGCGACCAGCACAGCCGACAACGTCGAGCTCGCCTACACGCCGACCAACAGCTCCTGGCTGAACCGGATCGAGGCCCGACGAACGCCTCCGCGACGTCGTGAACAGGGCGAACGTTGCCTGATGCGGCACTAGTCAGCGGGCGTCGCGGGCACTGCAGGCAGGCTCTCGCGCAGGCTGTCGAGCAGTACTCGGGCTGCGGGGCTCGCGGGGCCGGCGGCCCGCCAGGCGAGGGCGATACGGGCGCGGATCCCGGGACGGATCATGCTGGTTTGGGGACCCAGGGGAGCCGGTGTGGCTTTCATGACGCTGCCGACCATGGCTTGGGAGGCTTGGCCGCCCGGCTCCCCACGACGACTCGGCCGCCAATTGGGAAGTGCGAACAA
>NZ_JBEYTS010000051.1:0-49191 GCF_040643155.1 Streptomyces sp. NPDC047453
ACGGGCGGAGACGCTAAACGCCTCGTGGAGCGCCGGTAAGACCAGGACGAAAGTCCCGGCACAGCGCGTTGAAGCAGGAAGCCCCCGGAAGGGTCGGACGACCCAGGCCGGAATCCCTGGACTTTAGACCAGGGAGCACGTCAAGTTCGCTACGGCCGTGACGTCTCCCGCAGGAGCGGCGACCAAGCCGACGACAGGCTGGCCGTCGACGGTCAGGAACCGTGAGCCGGTACGAGCGGTCAGGGGAGCGCCAGCATACGGTTTCAGCAGGAAGCGTCGATTCCTCGTCTCGGGCGTGCTTGCAGCAGTTGCGCTGCTGACAACCTTCGCGTGCTCATCAAACTCCGGGCACGCCCAGGCGACGTCGGCCCCATCCACCGCCGTCTCCCGGACGACTGCGGTGCCTACAGGTCCCTTCGCCCTCGGCCGCGGCCAAGGTTTCAACGCGTCAGGAGCATTCCCTCCCCTGATGACCTGTGACAGTCCCCACGACTACTCCCCCGGGCTCACGTTCAAGAACGTCCCCGCTGGGATCGCTGAACTCGCCCTGTCCATGGTCGACCTGAACGACCAGAAGGTTCACTGGTTGCAGGTCGGCCTTCCCGCGACGGCGTCGGGAACGAAGGCGCACACCCTGACTCCCGGCGCCCGGGAACTCCTGAACGACCTCGGCGAGGCGACGTACGACGGCCCCTGCCCACCCGCCGGCCACACGCACGAGTACCAGCTGACGCTGTACGCGCTCCGCGACCCCCTACCGGCGCCCTTCGGCCAGAACACCTCGCCGAGCCAAACCCTCAAAGAACTAAGGAGTCACGCCGATGCCACCGCGGTGCTGATCGTCCCCTACAAGCGGCACTGACCAGAGCCGGGCCGGCGGGTCGCGAGCAGCCCATTCTCGCTGGTCAGAGGCATTGTGCGGTGCTGTCACCTGCAAGTCGTCACGGGTTCCAGCCGCAGCCGCCGGATCGGCCAGGGTGATGCCTCGGCCGGGCCGAACCAGAGCCGGACGTCCACCCCTGTGCGGACGGGCAGGAGGGGGTAGTCGTTTTCGGAGTGCTCGGTGCGGTGCAGCGCATGACGCGGGCCCAGGTGCCGGGCTGCGTACGCGTCGAAGGCAGCCGCGTCCGACGGCTGGCAGACCGTCGCGACCACCTCGCGGGTGCCCGGCTCCGGCGCGAAGCCCGGACCGCGGAGCAGCAGGACGTCGTCGCTGTCGATCATGGTGGCGTTGGCCGCGTCGCGGTGTTCCCGCCAGACCGTGCCGGTGTAGAACGCCTCCAGCGCGCGCCGGCGGTGCGTCATGTCGGGGAACGCGCGCAGCCAGACGAAGCGGTCCGGGTCGTCAAGGTCGCGGAACCGGCCGCCGACGGTGATGCCGGCCGCCTGCTGGCCGGTCACGAACTCGCGCTCGAACAGCTCGATCAGGGTCTCCCGGGTGCCGGGATGCAGGGTGTACTGGCGGAATTCGACGATGCTCATGCGCCGGCCGACCCGGTGCGGGTGAGGTCCATGATCCAGTTGAGCTCCCAGGTACGGCCGCCGTCGCCGGAGAACTCCTGCTCCCAGCGGGCAGCTTCCGGGCCGAGGCGGTACCAGGTGAAGTGCACCCGGATCGGGCGGCCGTCGTAGGTGTCCTCGCCGTGGAAGTCACCGCGGTCGCCCGTGAAGCCGCCGATCACCGGGGGATCCAGCCGGCCGGTCCGGCTGTCCGACCAGTGGATCGACCACTGGCGCGTTTCGTGGTCGAACAGCCGCAAGGTCACGCCCTGGCGGCCGAGGGTGGGGAAGGTGATCTCGTCGATGTTCCCGGCGCCCCCGAACAGCGGCTGGATCACCGAGTGACCGGGGAACTCCATCCAGGTGGTGGCGCCCGGGCCGCCGAGCGGGGTGGTGAGGCGGCGGTTGGCCACGTTCCAGGAGCCGTGCAGGAAGTCGAAGTCGTCCATGCGCCGCAGGTTAGGGGAACTCCGCTGACATCCACTGTCAGTGGATACTGGGGAGCATGCGTGCGAGCCGACTGGTCACCCTGCTTCTGCTGCTCCAGAACCGGGGCCGGATGACGGCCCAGCAGCTGGCCGAGGAACTGGAGGTCTCCGTCCGTACGGTCTACCGGGACGTCGAGGCGCTTTGCGCCGCCGGTGTCCCGCTGTACGGCGACGCTGGACATGCGGGCGGCTACCGACTGGTCGACGGCTACCGGACCCGCCTCACCGGACTGACCGCGGACGAGGCGCAGGCCGCATTCCTCGCCGCACTCCCCGGCACCGCCGCCGAGCTCGGCCTCGGCGAGGCGCTCGCCACCGCCCAACTCAAGTTGCGGGCCGCCCTTCCGACGGAGCTGCGCGAGCACGCCGGGCGGATCCAGGAACGCTTCCTGCTCGATGCCCCCGGCTGGTACGGCGACGCCGACCGTACGCCTCACCTGGCCGCGGTCGCCGGAGCGGTGTGGGCACGGCGGGCGGTGGTCCTGCGGTACCGGCGCTGGCGGGCACCGGAGGAGATCGAGCGGCAGGTGGAGCCGTACGGGCTCGTACTCAAGGCCGGCCGCTGGTACCTGGTCGCGAGCGGGCCGTCCGGAATCCGCACCTACCGGGTCGACCATCATCGAACTCCACTCCCTGGAAGAAGAGTTCGTCATCCCGGACGGGTTCGACCTGGTCATGCACTGGAACAGCTATCTGGCCGACTTCAGAGCCCGGCTGCACACCGGGGAGGCTCTGGTACGGCTCACCCCGGAGGGCGCCCGCCGCATCGGCGTGACACCCGCGGGTGACGGATGGACGGAGACCCGGGTGCCCATCGAATCGATCGACCACGCCCACGGAGAGTTCCTGCGGCTGGGCACCGACGTCGAGGTCATCGCACCGGCCGAACTCCGCGACCGCATCGCCGCGACGGTATGGACCCTGGCCACCCGCTACGAGGGGTGACTCCGAGCAGCCCGCTCCGCATTGATCCTCCTCAAACCACGCCCAGGGCGGCTTGCTTCTCATGGTTGCCTGCCAGGAAGTCGGTGATCCGGTGGTTCGTCTGCGCGGGCACGGCGGTGGGCATAGCGAAGTGGGTGAGCTCGGCGAGGATCTCGATCCGGGCGTCCGGTACGGCCTTGCGGGCGCGGACTGCGACTTTCGCGGCGTCGTGGGCGTCGCTGCGGCCGGCGAGAAGGACCAGGAGCGGGACACTCAGCGTCGTTGGGTCCGGGCGGCGGCCGACGACCAGTTTCCGGTTCCCGAACCCCGAGACCGCCAAGGCATAGAGCCGCTTCCAGCCCAGGTCGGTGTCCGTGCCCGCTGTCTCACGGTCCAGGTACGCGCGTGCGCGGGCTTTCGTCGGGCGGAGCAGTATCGGCAGCGAGCGCAGCAGGAAACCCGGGCGGAAGTCGGCGAAGCACTGGGTCGGGTCGAGCAGTACCAGCCGATCGACCCGCTGTGCGGCGTGCAGGGCGTAGGTCAGGGCCATCCAGCCGCCGTAGGAATGACCCAGCAAGTGCGCGCGGGACACGGTGAGGCCGTCGAGCAGCGCGTCCAACCAGGCCATCAGGTCGGTGGTTGTGCGCAGCGGGCGCCCGCTGGGGACGCTCTGTCCGGCGTCGCCGAGGATGTCGACGGCCAGCACCCGGTGGTGCGTGCCAAGTGCCCGAACATTGGCGAACCAGACGGCGCCGGTGGAACCGCCGCCGTGCAGAAGGAGGACGGGGGTGGCTTCAGCTGGGCCGTAGGCGTGGACGCGGGTGATGCCGTACGGGGTGGGAACGTCGATCTCGGTGGTACCAGTGGGCCAGCGGGCGAGCAGTGCGTCGTAGGCGGCGAAGAACTCTTGGGATGAGGACACGGCGAACCCTCCGAGGGATCATCTCGTTGACCAATTCTCTCGCTCAGCGAGATAGTAGCCCAGTGAGTAATGACAACAACCCCGCGATGCGGCTGGTCCATCTACTGCGCGCAGTGACCGTGGAATTCGATCTGCGCGGCGCCGATTTCGCCGGGCGAAACGGCCTGCACCCCACCGATCTGCGGGCCCTCATCCACCTGCTGGACGCCGACCGGGCGGGCACCGACGTCACGCCGGGACGGCTCGGTGCGGCGCTGCGGCTCAATTCGGCGGGCACCACTGCCCTGCTCGACCGGCTGGAGCGCCTGGGGCTCGTCCGTCGCGAGCGCGATGAAAACGACCGGCGCCGCATCATGCTGACGGTGGAGCAGAAGGCCGTGGAGCTGGGCTGGTCCTTCTTCGGCCCGCTCATCGCCGACCTCGTCGATGCGGCCGAGGACTTCACCCCGGGTGAACTGGACATCGTTCACCGCTACCTGACCGCTGCACTTCGAGCAGCCGCTCCCGTATACGACGCGTCGACGCCCGCCGCCACCGCCAGCAAGCCGCCGACACCACGGCCGTTCCCACAGCGGTTCGGTCGGCCATGATGGCAGCACAGGTACAGGTCAGTGATCACAGAGAGTCGCAACTCCGTGATCACGGAACCTGCGCCTGCCCAAGGTGGACGAGGCAGGCGAGCGGTGGGGCGGCGGGACTCTGTGGCCCGCCGCGTGGCGTGGATACACGCAGCCCGGGCTACAGCCCCCAACCCTATGAGCAGTTGGCGAGCTGGTGACCCTCCACCATCGGCTTCAGCCCATCACTGTCGTGGACGTTGGCCACTGAGACGCCAACGACCAGGGTGCTGTTGCCGGACAGCAGTCCCCCGGTGCGACGGGCACCGGCCGGGCGGCACCGGTCAGTGCCTCGCGCAGCACAGCCACGCTCGGCGCCCCACTCATCGCGCCGTCTGCCTCCCGGTACAGCCGGCACGACACACTGGGCACTGCGCCGGGCAGCGCGAACGGGTCGACGCCGTCCAGCAGGATCGTCGGCGAGCCGGTCATCCCGCACGCGGCGGCCTGGTCCTGATCATGGACCTCCACCAGCTCCACCTCCGCCGGCTGCCCCGCCAGTGCCGCCGTGACCCGTTCCAGGGCCAGCGGGGCGTTCCGGCATTCCGGAACCGTCAGCACCATTGAAGGGCAGGGTGACGCGGTCGACGGATACAGACCGACTGCCAGACAGACGCAGGGGCCGTTCGGCCCTCGGAGGTGCACCAGGTTGCCCCTGCGTGCCGAGGCCACCCCCGACGCACGCTGGAAACCGGTAGGGACATACGCCCGGAAGGTGATCGTCATGATGTGGTACGACGGCGGCTGGGGCTGGGGCGGCTGGCTCTTCATGACCATGTTCATGGTGCTGTTCTGGGCGCTGGTGATCGCCGGAATCGTCGCGCTCGTCCGCTACCTCACCGGTGCCCGCCACGACCGCCAGTCCGGACGGCCCCTCTCCTCCGGTGAGCCGGGATGGGGAAGCAGGCGGGCCGAGGAACTGCTCGCCGAGCGGTTCGCCCGCGGGGAAATCGACGAAGACGAGTACAAACGACGGCTTGCGCTGCTGCGGGAGCACCGGTGAGCTGCACCTGGCCGGCGAGCAGCAACAGAAGCCCCTGTCCATCGTGATCACGGCCGGGCAGCGCGGCGACTCCCCGCAGTTCGAGGCCGTGATGGAGCGGATCCGGGTGCCCCGGCTCGGCCCGGGCCGCCCACCCACCCGCCCCCGCCGAGTCCGCGCCGAGTCCGCGCCGTCGCAACCCGATACGACAAGCTCGCGGTCCGCTACGAAGCGACCGTCCTCGTCGCGGCGATCAACGAGTGGCTGTGAGCAGCATGGCCAAACGATTCCTAGACAACGTCGAATTCGTTGCCTTCCGGGTCCTGGAGCAGGACTGCGTACTGCCCCATGTCCGGCTCATCCGTGATCCGAAGCACGCTGGCGCCGACTTTGATCAGTCTTTCCACTGTGGTGGTGACCCGCTGCGTGCGGACCGCCAACGGGACGTCGCGCCCGCCGCCGACCTTCAGGTCGAAGTGGATGCGGTTCTTGATGGCTTTGGGTTCCGGAACCTGCTGGAACCACACCCGCGGCCCTCGTCCTGCGGGATCGACGATCGACTCCGGGATGTCGCCCGCACCTACGGGCAACTCCTCCTCAGGCACCCCCATGGCTGCCCAATATTCCCGCCAGGTGGCATGGCCAGCCGGTGGTGGTTCGGGTATGTATCCCAGAGCCTCGCTCCAAAACGCCACCAGCCTCTGCGGATCGGCACAGTCGATCGTCAGTTGCACTGTCATCTCCATAACCAGAGCCTGACAGACACGTCTGACATTCATGCTGGACCGACCCCGCGAACGGCAGAGGCAGGCCCTAGTGGGCGCCGTCCGACATCGCCAAGCGCCGGGTGAAGGTCTTGCCGCCGTCCTCGGACTCGTAGACGCCGAGGCCGGTGGCGGCCAGGACATGGCCGGAACCGACCGCGGTCAGGGCCTGGGGCTGCCCGCCGGGCACGGTGCCGGCCTTGGCCCAGTTCTCGCCGCCGTCGGTGCTGCGGTGCAGCGCGCCGGCGAGGTCGATCCCGTACAGGTCACCCTGCTCGGCCCAGGAGAGGTAGGCCATGACCTGCCCGGCGCCGCCTGTGAAGGTCTTACCGCCGTCGGTGCTGCGGGCGACGCCGTTCTCCGTGGTGGCCAGGACGGTGTCGGGGTCTTCGGGGCTGACGGCGATGTCCAGGGCGGCCAGTTCGGCGCGGTCGTCCCAGTTCTTGCCGTCCTTGCTGAAGCGCAGCAGTCCGCCCGTGCTGTCGTAGCCGTAGATGGTGCCGTGCGCCTGTTCCAGGGCGTGGAAGTCGGCCTCGTCGGCGAGGGAGACGGTCTGCCAGGTCTTCCCGGCGTCGGTGCTCTTGATCAGGCCGCGGTTGGCGTGGTCGTCGCTGCCCTCGGAGGGGTGGCCGCTGCCGAGGAAGGTGTCGGTCCCGGTGACGGTGAAGCCCATGTAGTCGGCGGTGTCTCCCATGCGCTTGGCCGATCCGTCGTCGTTTACGGCGATGATGCCCTGGTGGGTGGCGACGTAGAGCCTGCCGTCGCCGGGGTTGACGCCGAGCCCGTGGACGTGGCTGACCTGGGGAGCGGATGCGTGGGAGCGCTTTTCGGAGGACGAGTCGTCGGAGCCGCTTGAGCAGCCGGTCAGGACAGCCGCCAGCAGGGTCACTCCGGTGATCGTGGAGAGGAATCGAGCAGACATCGAAGATCCTTGTGTTGGTGCGGTGCGAAGACCGGCGGCGGTACGCCGGTACAGGGCCGGGGCGAGGTGGTTCACGGCCGGTTCCGGGGCGAGCGGCTCGTGGCACGGGCCCGGCGCGCCGAGCCCGTGGTCGACGTCGGCGGGGCCGCCCGCCCGCACACCCCTTGTCCGGGCAGGGCGCGCGGGGATGGGTTTCCCCACACCGGGAGCGCTTCTGGGTGGCTGGGGCCCGCACCGTGCGGACCCCGGGCACCGTCGGGTCACTTCTTGCCGAGGAGCTTGTTCATCCTGTCGATCTCGGCGTTCTGGGTGGTGATGATCTCCTCGGCCATGGACTTGGCCGGGCCGTGGAAGCCGTTCTTCTGCTCGGTCTCGGCCATGGCCACGGCGCCCTTGTGGTGCTCGATCATCATCTCCAGGAAGGCGGTGTCGAAAGCCCTTCCGGAGGACTTCTCCAGCTCCTCCATCTGCTCGGGGGTCATCATCCCCGCCATGCCATGGCCTCCGTGGCCGGAGTGCTCCATATCTCCTTCGGCGGGGACGTCCTCGCCCCAGGAAGTCAGCCAGCCGGTGAGGGTCTTGATCTCCGGGTCCTGGGCTTTCTTGATCTCGACCGCCAGGTCCTTGACCTCCTTGGAGGTGGCGCGGGTGGCGGCGAGGTCGGCCATCTCCACCGCTTGCCGGTGGTGGGGGATCATCCCCTGGGCGAAGGAAACGTCGTCGGCGTTGCGCGTGCCCTCCGAGGCAGAGGCGGAGGCGCTGGGCGAGGACTGGGTGCCGTGGCCGGAGTGCCCGGTAGAGGCGTTGTCGCTGCCGCAGGCGGCAAGGACGACGGCAGCGGCTGTGGCGACGGCTGCGGCGGCGTCCCGGCGCAGGGTGGAACGGTGTGCGGTCACGGTGGTGTTACTCCTGCGGAAGAAGGGTGAAAGGGCACGGTGCGGCGACTGCTCCCCATGGGAGACGGCGGCGCGCTGGGTGCCTCTAAATGCGCAGGAGTTGCAGTTCGCTCAGGCACGGCGGTGCTCGGTTGTCGAGCGAGTCCGCAGGCCGCTGTGGAGCGGCGGACGCATCGGCCGCCGCAGCCACCGTGGCGGGAGCCAGTGCGGGAAGGACCGGAGCGCTCTGCGACGACGCCGCGGACGTGGCCGCCACGCTACAGGCGCTGGCCACGCCCTCCCGGCTGCGGATCCTGGCCCGCCTCCAGGCCCGCCCCCAGGTGGGCGCCGCCGCCGTCTACTTGATGTGCCGCGCGGGTCGAGTGGCGATGTGGAGCAGGTACTCCAGAGGGCCACGCCGGAACAGACGGGTCCACACAGTCGCCAGGAGCGCGGCGGCAGCGATGAAGCCCAGCAGCACCGGCAAGGCGGACATGGTCGCGTCCTCGATCACGGCCACGTGCCACACATCGGTGAAGAACCAAAGGGCGACGACGTGCAGGACGTAGACAGTCAGCGCCGTCGTGCCGACCGCAGCGACGGGTACGGCCAGGCGTGTGAGGCGCGGCATTCGGTCGGCGACCGTCAGGCACGCGGCCACCACCACGAGGGCGACGCCGGTGTTGCCGAGGATGGAGAAAGTCGTCTGGCTGTGCGGTGCCGCCACCAGCAACCAGGCGAGCGGGGTGCCGTCGTCGGGTTCGCCGACGGCGTCGGACCACCACGCGGACGATGCCGAACCGCCGTCCGTGGCGGCCGCGACGGCGGACAGAGTGTGCGGGACCAGATGCATTGCGAGCCAGGAGCCTCCATAGCCGAGCAGGGCGAGCGCCCCGCCGGTGAGGGCCAGTCGGGATCGGATGCCGGACCAAGTGAGGTCGAGTCGGGCCACCGCCATACCCGCGATCAGGAACGGCATCCAGGTGAGGACCGGATATTCCCCGGTGAACAGCAGTTCGATGATGCCGTCCGTGCCGCTGATCCGGGCCAGAGGGTCCCGGGCGGCGATGGCGTCCCCCCAGTTCCCTTCCTCGATCGACTTCCTTATCACGTACAAGACTTGGGGCAGGATCAGCGCACCCGCGGCGGCGATGAGTGCGAGGGGCTTTGCCCGCAGCCGGTACAGCGGGAGGACGGCGAGGAAGAGCAGCCCGTAGAAGCTGAGGATCACGTCGACTTGGGTGTTCAGGGCGGTCAGGGCGTAGCCGAGCGCCAGCAGGACGACGGCGCGGATCACGATCCTGACCACCGCCTGACGGCCGGAGCGCCCCGTCCGTGGGTGCGGACGGCCGGTGATGACGACGAGCGAGAAACCGGCGAGCAGCGCGAAGAGGGCGGACGAGCGGCCCCGCGCCATCTCCAGTAAGAACCCCACCGGCCCGCCCACCGTCACGTCGGGGCCGACATGAGCGGAGTACATGCCGAAGACCGCGAGCCCGCGGGCCAGGTCTATACCGATCAGCCGGCCCGTGGACGGCGTGGCGGCCGGGACGGACGAGCGATCCGTCTCGAGTTGGTGCGGCACCCGTGTCGGCACGGCCGACGATGCAATCTGCGTCATGCCTTCAGGGTCGACCGATAACCGGTCCGAGCCACCCCGACGGGTTTCCGAAGGCACCCCGCCGACCGGCCGAAGTCGCCCCCGCCGACCGGCTGGAGCCGCCCGGCCAACTGGCGCGAAACGCAGCCGGCCCGCCGACGGACGGCTCCCAATGGAGTATGGATGGAACGGCGGGCATGCGACGAGCGGAGCGCACGTGATCCGGGTACTGGTGGTCGACGACGAAGCCCTGATCCGCATGGGTTTCACGTACATTCTCAACACGGTGGACGATATCGAGGTCGTGGCGGCGGTCCCCGGCGGTCAGGCCGTCAGGACGGTGCGGGAGTTGCACCCTGATGTCGTCCTGCTGGACATCCGGATGCCGGACGTGGACGGGCTGACCATTCTGGCCGACCTCCGGCGCATACCGAACCCTCCCGTGGTGGCCATGCTCACCACGTTCGACACCGACGAATACGTGGCAACCGCGCTGCGCTCGGGTGCCGCCGGATTCCTGCTCAAGGACACCGACCCCGAGCACCTTCCCTACCTTGTGCGAACCCTCGCCGACGGCGGAACCGTGTTGTCGTCGACGGTCACTCGCACAGTGGTCGACGGCTACCTCGACAAGGGCGCCTGCGAGCCCTCCGCCGTCCGCCTTGCCTCCGCCCTGACCGAGCGCGAGCGTGCCGTCCTCGTCCTCATGGCCGAAGGACTCGCCAACACCGACATCGGCGAACGGATGCACCTGAGCACCGGCACCGTCAAAGGCCATGTCAGCGCCGTTTTCAGCAAACTGCGGGTCACCAGCCGCGTCCAGGCGGCCCTGATCGCCGAACGCGCGGGCCTCCTCACGCCACCGAAGGACGGGGACACCCGATGAACCTCCGGCACCCGCCGACTCCGCTACTGGACGCCGCCCTCGTCGCGGCGTCACTGGCGGACGCATGGGCCCACATCGAAGTCGAGGAGCACGCGGCCATGGCCTGCGCGCTGCTCGCCGCGTTCGCCCTCGTGCTGCGTCGCCGCCTGCCCCTGACGACCTTCGTGCTCACGCTTCCCACCGCCATGGTCACCGACGCGGTGTTCGCCACCATGGCCGCGCTGTACACGCTCTCCTCGCTGAGCCGCCACCGCACCTTGCTGGCCGGCTGCGCCCTGGCCTACGCGATCACCGACTTCCTGCCCTGGCCATGGTCGTCCCTGAAGGCCGCTGAACTCGCGCAGACCCATCACCTGGTCCACCTCACCTACACCCTGGCCACCTCGGCGGCTCCTGTCTTCCTGGGCCAGCTCGTACACGCCCGGCGCGAACTGGCCCTGCGGCTCGCCGAGATCTTCGAGGCCCGCGAGCACGAACGCCTGCTCATCGCCCAAAGCGTCCTGGCGAAGGAGCGCGCACAACTTGCCCGGGAGATGCACGACGTGGTCTCCCACCAAGTCAGCCTCATCGCCGTACAGGCCGGAGCACTCCAGGTGGGCAGCCATGACACCGAGACCAAAAAGGCAGCCGCCACGATCCGACAGCTCAGCGTGCAGACCCTTGACGAGCTGCGACACATGGTCAGCGTGCTGCGCGCCTCCGACAGCCGCCCCACGGAGCTCACCCCCCAGCCGTCCCTCGCCGACCTGCAGCGACTGGTCGGCAGCAGCGGCATCGAAGCGGAACTGGAGACGCACCTGCCCGAAGACCTTCCGCCCACCGTCCAACGCGCCGTCTACCGCACCGTTCAGGAAGCCCTTACCAACGTCCGCAAACACGCCCCCGGCGCCACGGCGAGGGTATGCATTGATCACCGGAGAGGCGCCATCCACGCCACCGTCATCAACACTGCCCCCACCCGACCCGCGCTGCCCCTGCCCAGCGCCCACCACGGCCTCGTCGGCCTGCGCCAACGCGCCGAACTCCTCGGCGGCACCATCGCCGCCGGATCCACGGCCGACGGCGGATACAAGCTTCACCTGAAACTGCCGGTCAAGGACAGACCGACCCCGACCAGGACTCCTGAACCGAACAATCGGCCAGAGAAGATCCCTGACCGGCCGTTCAACGCAGCTGATATCCCATCAGGAAAAGCCCCCAGATGAGCATCCCGAGCGGTAGCACACAAATACAGTCCGCGCGATGCGCCATTCGGAACAGGGGCAGAGCCCTGCCCCCGGCATGTGAACCCGGATGCGGAAGAGGACCGGCTCCAGCACCGAAGAGGAGCGAATCGCCCTAGGCGATCTGCCGCAGGAGCGTTCCGGGGGAAGCGGTGCCGAGCGCGTGCCCGCGTTCGCGCCGCCCCAGGGCAAGTGCATCGCGTAGGACCGCCGTACCCCGGTCGTGTGGAAGGTCGTCTCCAGAACAAGGGTGTCCTCGACGTAGCGGCGGCTTATGTCGCTCGGGCCGGTAGGGCGGATGGACCAGTGGCCGGCGTCCTCGTCGAGGAGTCGAGCGAAGATCGCCGGGCTGTCGAACCGGGGCAGGCACAGCCAGTCCACCGAGCCGTCGGAGGTGACCAGCGCGACCGAGCGGCAGTCGGACAGCAGAGCGTGATCACCGATCGGTCGCGCACTCATGCGTCACAGCCCGTCCGTCTTGGGCCGGACGCGGCCCGGTTGGGACGACGTGAGCAGTCGCCTGCGCCCCAGGGCTCTCCAAGTGCCCGACGAGTGTCATTGATCCCAGCCTCCCTGCACAGCCGGCCCGGTCCGCAGCCCACGTCGAGAACGGGGCCGACGCCGCGATTGAGCACGGATTCGTCGGCCACGGTGGGCTGCGCGTACCAGCGATGCACAGGCATCCGGATCCGGCGCCCGTCCCCCGAGCGTAGGTACACCGGCTCGTGGCCACTGCACGGGGCGAGCGCGTAGGGATCTGCACCGGCGTAGGACGAACGGTCCTCGGCGGACCTCATGGGGCAGCGTCGCGACCCGGTGCGGGTCGTTCCTCGTCGGCGCGGGCGGCCCGCCGGATGCGGCGGAGCTTGAGAGCGAAAGCAACGGCGGAGACGCCGAAGACGACGGCGGTGATGGCCAGCCACCGGCCGAGGTAGACGCCTTCCGACAGCCGTGCGGCATCGGGGTAGGGGATCGCCAGGTCGAAGATGAGCGGGAACCAGACAAGCAGGAGCACGCCAGAGAGGAAGGTGGGCACGCGCAGGTAATTGATCCACGGCGGCTGTGGCATGCGGATCGCGCGATGCCGCAGCACAGCCTGTGACGACAGATCGGCGACTGAGTACAGGGGCAACAGGATCAGGTCGTGGACGATCGCCGCGCCGACGAACCAGATCGCGACCTCGAGCGGCCGGACGGCGAACAGCCGTACCAGGGCGTAGCCGGTGATGGCGAACGAGGCGATCAGGACGAGAAGATGCAGAGGGCCGGAGCCGTACCAGCGGACGAGGCGCGCCATGGTCACGTCCTGAAGGTGAGCCGGTGCACCCACTTGGTGTTGTTCACGCCGGGGTTGGCCGGAACGATGACGCGGGCTGGGTAGCCGTGATCGAGTGAGAGGTCCGCGCCGTTGACGCGCAGGGCGAGCAGCGATCGGGGGTCGTGGATCTGGTTGCCCCGCAGTACCACCGAGCTGTAGGGGCCTGGTGGTTGGACGGACCTCACCAGGACGCTTCCGGCGTCGGGGAGTCCCGCCAAGGCGGCGAGGTCGGCCAGCCGAAGGCCGCTCCAGTCCTGGTCGGAGGTGGACCATCCCTCCACGCACGCGATCGGCAGTGCGGCGGCATGCTGAGACATCGCGAGAAGCTGTGCGCGCGTGAAGACGAGCGTCGGCCCGTGGCCACGGACCTCCAGCCGCCAATCCGGCCCGACATGGACAGGGGTGACGCCGACGGCCGCGGCCGTCTTGTTGATCTGGAAGTCCTTCGGCCCGCCGCCCGGGTCACGGTTGTGCGGCGCGAGAAGGGCGGTGCGCCGCAGCCGGCCGCCGATGCTCTGTCCTGCGGTGACCACCAGGAGGAGCAGCGACCCGCCCCCCACCATGGCGAGTGCGCCGCGTCGGCTCATGGTCGGCGCCGCGGGCTCGAGCGCGACCAGGCCGTCCGGGTCGGGGGGCTCCGGCCGGGTGCCGGCGAGCCCGGTGCGCAGTTCCGTCAGCAGGTTGCGGGAGCGCAGGGCGCGGGTCATCCGGCCGAGTCTGAGGCTCACATGGACGACGAACGCGGCGATGAACACCCAGGCGCCGTAGAAGTGCAGGGTGTAGAAGGAGCCCGGGAAGACGTAGAAGAGCTGAATGTTGAAGATCCCGGTGACGAACTCGAAGACGACCCCGCCCACCAGCGCCAGCAGCGACAGCCGCTCCAGCGCATGGGCGACGCTGCGGACCGGCAGCCACTCGAACAGCTTCGGGATCACCGACCACAGTTTGGCCAGCACCACCGGCACCAGGACCACGCCGAGGGTCACGTGCACGCCCTGAGTCAGCCGGTACAGCCAGTACGGATCCGTGGGCCAGTCGAAGAGGTAGAAACCCAGCAGGCCCTTGTCCGGGGTCTGGTCGTTGATGCGGTCCAGTCCCGGGTTGTAGGAGGCGTAGGAGAGCATCCCGGTGACGAAGATCAGCGGGATGCCGATCAGCAGCACCAGACCGAACACGGACGTCAGCCAGGGCCCGCGGAGGGGACTGCGCCAGAAGCCGGGACGGAACGGGCCCGGGGGCGGAGGAGTCTGCTCGACCCGCCGCACGAGGGCCCGGGTACGAGCGGCCCCCTTGGCGGCCCGCGCCGCCACAGCAGCGCGAACGCGCTCGAGGCGCCCCTGCGCGTGGCCCTCCTCCGATCTCGGGCGCTGCGGCCCGCCGGAGCCCGGGGACGGGGGCCGTCCGCCACTGTCCATCGGCTGCTCCTCCATCCCCGGGCCGGCTCTCAGAGGGCGGATCGAAATCCACCGCGCCGTCAGTGCCTGCCAAGTCGTCAGCTACAAACTGACACAGACCGAGTCGGCTCTCCGTTTCTGGCGTGCATGCGGGTGCCGGCCGACAGCCGAACGGTTGAACCGGCTCTCCGCACGGTCCGACGGCGCGCATGGTGGCCTCATGGTGGTGGGGTGCGACGCATCGGCGCACGGCGACAGGAGCCGAAGGGTCGAGCCGGACGGAGCCAGTCCCGATGGGTGGACAAGCACACGAAGCTCCGGGCGAACAGGTTGCTCCTGGTCGACAACCCATCTACCAGGAGCTTCACCTCTTCCCAGAACGGGCCTGCCGTCAACTCAACCCGCCGTCAACCCGGTTGGAAACGACTCAGTGACCCACCATCACCGTGGGGTCGGCGGCCTTGACCTTCTTGCGAGGCAGCAAGGCGGCGGGGATCAGGCAGACAGCGACGAGGACGGCCGCCACCAGGAACACCGAGGCAAACGCGTCACCCATCTGGAAACGCACCTCGGCGGGAGAGGTCGCGGTCATGTCCTTGAGGCCATTTGTGAGGAGCACCGAGAACAGGGCGGTGCCGATCGAGGCAGCCACCTGCTGGACGATGTTCATCAGAGTCGAGCCTCGTGCGACGTTGTGGTCCGTCAGGGTGGCCAGCGCCGATGCCATGATCGGCATCATCGAAGCGCCCATCCCGAGGCCCATCACGAAGAGTGCGGCAATGATGTAGGCATAGGAGGTGCCGTCGGTCAGTTGCGTGAACATGCCCATGCCCACGGTGATCACTGTGATGCCGGTTATCACGATCTTGCCGGGGCCGATCTTGTCGGCGAGCATCCCGGCGATCGGCATGGTGATCATCGCGCCTATGCCCTGAGGGGCGAGAAGGACCCCGGAGTGGAGCGCCGACTCGCCGCGCACCTGCTGGAAGTAGAGCGGGAACAGCAGGCTGGCGCCGAAGAACGCGACAGCGAACAGCGACATCGCGATCACCGCGATGCTCATGTCCCGGTTGCGGAACAGGCGCAGGTCGACCAGCGGGTGGATGTTGCGCCGGTGCAAGGCCCACGGCACGAACGCCGCGATCAGGACCAGCCCGATGCTTGCGGGCACGAGTACCTTGGCGTTCCAGACCGTGCCGGTCTCGGGGATGGTCGAGACGCCGTACAAGAACGTCGCCAGTCCCGGCGAGAGCATCACCATTCCCAGCCAGTCGAAGGACTCCGACGGCTGTACGTGGTCCTTGGGCAGGACTTTCGCCGCGTAGACCAGCGCGATCACGCCGATCGGCACGTTGATCAGGAAGATCCAGTGCCATGAGGCGGCGTCGATCAGCCAGCCGCCGAGGATGGGGCCGAAGATCGGGCCGAGCAGCATGGGGATACCGAGCACCGCCATCACCCGGCCGACCCGCTCAGGGCCGGCGGCACGGGTCAGGATCGTCATGCCGAGCGGCATGAGCATGCCGCCGCCGAGGCCCTGGACGACCCGGAACGCGACCAGCATTTGGAGAGATGTGGCAGTCGCTCACAGCGCGGAGCCGGCGGCGAACAAGGTGATCGCGAGGAGGTAGAGCCGTTTGGTGCCGAACCTGTCGGCGGCCCAGCCTGTAAGCGGGATGACGCTTGCCAGAGCCAGCGTATAGCCCGTCATCGTCCAGGCCACCTGAGCCGAGGTCGCACTGAACTGCTTCTGGAACGTCTGCAGCCCGACCGACACCACCGTGATGTCGAGGATCGACATGATCCCGCCAAGCACGATCACGCCGGCCACAAGGAGAACCCCGCCGTCCAGCCTGTCGCGGGACTTGCCCACAGGGGGGCTGCTTTCACTCCGTTGTGATGTGGTCACTTCTCAACCTTTCGAAGGATTGGGAGGCCGGCGATCTCCGGCACGTCCTGCTCGCCAGGGCTCCGGTCCACGCGCTGGCCGCCGGTGGCATCCCCCACGGGCACCGTCCTCCACATCTACGGCCCGGCGGGCCTGGCAACGATATCGGTGGACGAACGTCTGCTGTGAAACCGCCCGGCACAAAGTGGCCGCTGTGCCGTCCCCGGCCACGGGCGGGAACGGCGAAGGTCGTACGGCGGGCTCCGGAGGTCCGGATCACCGCCTCCATCCCGAACGTGGACGCGGCCACCGCACAGGCCCTGGTCGAGAAGGCCCACCAGGTGTGCCCGTACTCCAACGCCACCCGCGGCAACATCAAGGTCGAGGTCGCGGCGTCCTGATCCCGCCCGTGCGAAGGGCCGCACCCCGAACAGGGGTGCGGCCCTCCGCCGTACCCGGGGGCCGGCCCCGGGATTCAGCCGGCGATCATTCCCCGGTGGTCAGCAGCGCTCGCCCGAGTTGCGCGAACACCCCCTTCGGGTGGGCGCGGAACAGCGGTTGGGTGCCGAACAGCACGACCTGGGAGCCCTGCGCGGACGTACCGCTGACGACCGAGGCGCGGCCCGCCGCGTCCAAGGGGCCGCCCGAGCCGTTCTTCAGGGCCCGCCAGTGGCCGGAGACCAGCGGATTGCCGCTGCCGTACGACTGGTCGGCACGTACGCCCGCGCCCAGACCGGTGAACCACAGCGGGGAGTAGACGAAGCTGTGCCCGGAGGCGCCGCCGGTGACCGGGCCGCCCGCGTTCACCACCCGCACCACGCCGTTGGCGTCGCCGTGGCCCTCCACCGCCGTGGCGGCGAGCAGCCCAGCGTCGGTGTTGAAGGCCGCGCCCGTCGAGCCGAGGCCGACCACGCCACCGCCGCCCTTCAGGAAGCCGTCGAGTTCGGCGCGCGCCGCCGGGCCGAGAGCCTTGTACGACAGTCCGGTGGACACGTACAGGACATCGGCGGCGGACCAGTCGAAGCCCGCGTTGAGCACGGCCGTCGAGACCGGCACCACGTCGAAGCCCATCTCGCGCAGCGAGAACAGCTCGCCCGGCGCCACCGCCGCGGCGACCCGGGTGCGGTGCAGATCCGCCGTGCCGCGCTGCTCCGTCGCCCGGAAGGCGACGCCGTACCGGTCGGCGAGCACCCGTGCCTGCGCGCGCGCCGAGCCGGGCACGATCGCCGTCCCGTCGTCCGAACGGCGCACCCGGACGCCCTGCGCCAGCAGGGAGTTGACCGCCGTCAGCTCCTTCGGGTCGTCGAGCCGCAGCGCCAGGTCCCCGTGCGGCGCGACTTGGCCGGTCGGCGCCGCCGCATGGACCGTACGTCCCTCGACACGCAGCCGGCCGTCCTCGACCCGGTCCACCGTCGCACCCCAGAGCAGCCCGAGGCTCCAGCCCGAGATGTCGTACATCGCGGACACGTCCGCGCTGATGTCCCGGCCGTCGGCCAGGATCACATTGGCCAGACCGCGCTTGGGCTGGTGCATGTCGACGACGTACGAGCCGGCCGGATACATCCGTCCGTTCAGCCGGAAGCCCTCGTCCGCCCGTACGACCTGCACGTCATTGGCGGTCAGATGGTCCACCAGCCGGGCCGCGGCCGTCGCGGACCTCTGTCCGCTTCCGGCCGGAATCACATACGCCTGGGGGAACTCGGCGGTGTAGACGTCCTCGGGGCCGATGCCCGGCACACCCGGAACGGTCTCCTCCGACACCGGCCTCTGTGCCTCGCCCGCCGTGCCGCGCCGGAAAATCTCGATCTGGTCGGCGATCACCGAGGCGCGGTGGTCCAGTGCGTAGTCGAGCGTGGCCCGCATCGCGGCGCCCGCGATGGCGGTGTTGATTGTCGACCTGCGTCGCAGCTCGTCGACCGGCTGGGTGTCGTAGTCCTGCCCGTTGACCCGCATCGGGAACTCGACGGTGTGGGCCGCGACCGTGCCGTGGAACGGCATGTACTGCGGAGTGAAGATCGGCGGCCAGTCGTCCCAGCCCTCCTGCTGGTCGCGGAAGGGGATGATGGCGGGTTGCACGCCGTCCTTCTGCGGGGTGTAGCCGAGGCCGTTGATGGCGGCCTCCATGCCCAGTGCGTTGGCGTAGGAATTCTTGAGGAAGAGGTCGTATTCGTAGTTCTCGCCGTGCGGCGGGGTGGTCGGCTCGATCAGGGTGCCGTTGACGTATCCGTGCAGGTCCAGCATCATCACGGGCTGTTTGTCGATGGCGATCTGCCGGATGGCGCGGGACTCGGGCTGGCTGCCGGTGATGAAGTCCCGGTTGAGGTCGAAGCCGTTGGCGTTGGCGCGGGTGCCGGCGATCCTGCCATCCGGGTTGGCCGTGACGTTGAGGTGGATACGGCTCTTCGACAACAGCTCGGTGGTACGGGCGTCGTCCGCCGTGGCCAGCCGCTCGATGAGCTTCAGCGCGGCGTCGGTGCCCTCCCACTCGTTGCCGTGGATGTTGTTGTTGATGAACAACGGCGCCTTGTAAGCCGACTTGATCTTCCGGTCCTTGGCGGCGACCGCGGGAGAGTGCTCGATGCGTTCTCGCATCCGCTCCTGGTCACGGGCCTGCGCCGCGGTCTCCGGCGCGGTGACCGTCACCAGATACAGCTCGTGCCCGCCCGCCGAACGCCCCGCCACCTCGACGCTGACCCGGTCGCTCAGCTTCTGAAGCTCGTTCAGCTTCGGCGCGATGGCGTGATATGGCGTCAGGCCCAGCTTGACCGACTTGTCGGCCGGGTTCACCGGGGGCGGGACGAGCACGGTGTGGCGCGGATAGCCGGTGTCGTGGCGCAGGGCCGGCGTCGGCGCGCCAAGCGCGCGACTGGCCGCGGCGGCCGAAGCGACGGCAACGGCGGTGTCCCGACCGCCGCCTTCACGTACGGGGGGCTGTGGCTTCCAGGGAGCGGCGGTCGCCGGCGGCGGTGCGAGCAGCAGCGCGCCGGCCAGGGCCGCGGTGGCGATCAGAACGGGTCTGGGCATTCCCATACGTTTCATGCCTCCGGTTGATCGGAAGTGATCGGAACGCAGGTCTACCGGTCAATTTCGTACTCCACAAGAGGGCCTGCTGTGGAACATGGGCCCCATAACGCGGTTGGAAGCTCCGATCGTGAGTCGCACGACGGGGGTGCTCCGTCCGCGGCGGAGGTCCGCGGTGGCGCGGGCTCACACGCTCCCCCGGCCCCTCCGCGAGCGACGGGCTTGGCCGGCCGGCCTGGCGCAGGCGTATACGTCGGACGCAGCCCGGCCGGCGGATGCCGTACGGGCCCGTCAGCCGTCCTCGAGCCGGTCGCCGTGCCCGCGCAGGCCGGTGATCAGCGGCAGCCGGACCGGGCGTGGAGAGGAGTCCGCCGCTTTGGCGAGGCGGCGGCGCAGGCCGGCCATCGTGACGTCGAGGGCCTTGGCGGAGCCGAACCAGTTCTCGTCCCATACCTGTGCGCCCGACCGGACACCGCGCGCTCACGGTTCGTATCTCTGGAACCAGTGCGTGTCGAAACACCGGGCGGTCGAGTAGGGATGCCCGCGCTCGGTCAGCATGCGGAAGACGAACTCGGCGGCCGAGCAGTCGAACCGGCGCCAGGAGTCGGGAACCTCCTCGTACACCAGGACGGGCCAGGCCTCCGGGTCGCTGCCCTCGGTGAGCCAGTAGAACTGGTCCGCCCACTCGGACGCAGCCCACTGAAGAAGCCAGGGTCCTGTCGTCGCGTCCACCGTCGGATCGGCGTACCCACCCATGGCGAGGTTGCGCGAGGGCCCGTACCGAGGGCTGATCTCCTCGACCAGGTCGGCCAGCGCGACCTCTCCGGAAACGGCAAGACACAGGTGCCCTGCCCCATGCCCCGCTACGCCGCACTCCAGCGGCTGCGGACGGCGGACAGGCCCACATCGGGGTCGAGGATGGCCCGCTGTCGCGTTTGTTCAATACCCGTCATCGTCGTCCTGAGGAAGACCAGCGCGTAGACACGGCGAAGGTCGACCAGGTCGAGGTGCAGGAAGTCGTGTGCGATGAGGCCCTCCGCTTGCGCGGTCAGGGGACCTGGCCCCTGTCGGTGCGCGCGGGGCGGTCAGCCGAGTGACGGGACGGGCGGCGGCTTCCCAGGCAGGCTGATCAAGCCGCAGCGGCCCTGGCGATCTCTCGGCCAGGTCGAGCCGGCCACCACAGAATGGACCGACTGGTACAACCACACCCGGCTCCACGGTGAGATAGGGCACACCCCGCCCGCCGAATACGAAGCCGACCAGCACCACGAAAGCCCAGGTCACAACCAACATCTGAGATCTCCGCCAAACCCGAAGCGGTTCACGGAGATCATTTTGTTAGGCGTTCTAACATTGTTAAGCAGGCCCCAGGACAGGGTGCCCACTATGCACGGCCTCCCCCATCCCTTCGGATCGAGGCCGCGGACGTCCGCCCACGCCGACGCCCGCCCAAACTCGTCTCCGACAGGAGGAGGACCGTATGCCCGAAGCCGCAGACACGTCCCGCCGCGGGGGCGAGCCGCCGAAGGCCCCGATCGAACGCCGCCACCTCGGCGGCACCGAACGGCGGCGCCACGGCCCGGAGGCCGAGAACCGTCCTCCTGTCTCCAGCCAGAAGCTCAGCAAGGCCCCCGCGGAACTCGTCGAGGAGCCCGGCCCCAGGGTTAACCGGCGCGTCTTCGTCGTCGCCTCGGCCATCATCGTCGCCTTCTCCGTCTGGGCCATGCTCGTGCCCGCGCACGCCGCCGGCACCATGCAGACCATAGTGGCCTGGATCGCGGAGAACCTCGGCTGGTTCTACGTCCTGACCGTCACCGTGGTGATCGTGTTCGTCCTCTGGGTCGCGCTGTCCAAGGAGGGCTCCGTCCGGCTCGGCCCCGACCACTCCCGGCCGCAGTACAAGCTCTTCACCTGGGTGGCCATGCTGTTCGCCGCCGGCGTGGGCATCGACATGCTCTTCTACTCCGTCACCGGACCCATCACCCAGTACATGGCTCCGCCGGCGGGCGAGGGCCAGACGGGCGCGGCCGCCCAGGACGCCGTGGTCTGGACCATGTTCCACTACGGCGTGGCCGGCTGGTCCATGTACTCGCTGCTCGGCATGGCCATGGGCTACTTCGCCTACCGCTGGGGCATGCCGCTGTCCATCCGAGCCGCCCTGTACCCCCTGCTCGGCAAGCGCGTCCGCGGCGGGATCGGCGACACCATCGACATCGTCACCCTGGTCGGTACCGTCTTCGGCGTCGCCACCTCCATGGGCATCGGCGTCGTGCTGCTGGACGTCGGCTTCGCCTCGCTGTTCGGCCTCCAGGCGGGCCTGTCCCTGCAGATCGCGCTGGTGGTCGTGGCCGTGATCATGACCATCGCCGCCTGCACCTCGGGCGTGAACAAGGGGATCCGGCTGATCTCCGAGCTGAACATCTGGAGCGCGGCGGCCATGCTGCTCTACATCCTGGTGACCGGAAAGTCGGCGTTCCTGCTCAACGCGCTGGTGGAAAACATCGGCCGGTTCATCTTCTCGCTGCCGGACCGAACCCTGCAGACCTTCGCCTACCAGGAGGGGGGCTCCAAGTGGATGGCCGGCTGGACCCTGTTCTTCTGGGCGTTCTGGCTGGCCTGGGGCCCGTTCGTGGGCCTGTTCCTCGCCCGCATCTCCCGCGGCCGGACGCTGCGCGAGTTCGTCATCGCCGCCATCACCGCCCCAGTGCTCTGCGACTTCCTGATCGTGAGCATCTTCGGCAACAGCGCCATGTACCAGGTCCTGCACGGGAACACGAAGTTCGCCCAGCTGGCCATGCACAGCCCGGAGGAGGGCTGGTTCGCACTGCTGAAGATGTTCCCCGGCGCCGGCTTCCTGATCGGCCTCGGCACGCTGTCCGGATTGCTGTTCTACCTCACCAGCGCCAACTCCGGCGCCATGGTGATGTCCAACTTCTCCTCCTCGATCCCCAACCCGTCGCAGGACGGGGCGAAGTGGCTGCGCATCTTCTGGGCGGTACTCACCGCGGTGCTGACCATCGCGATGCTGGTGGCCGGCGGGGTCACCACCATGGAGTACGCGACGCTCATTTTCGCCCTGCCGGTGACGTTCATCGCCTGGCTGGTGATGGCCTCCTTCTCCAAGGTCCTGCGCATGGAGCGGGCCGAGCGCGAGGGCCAGGTCCTGCGCCGCCAGTCGACGGCGGCGCACGGCGGCCACGTGCCCGAGCGCACCTGGCGCCAGCGGCTGGAGAGGATGCGCTCCTACCCCTCGAAGAAGCAGGTGGCCCAGTTCATGGAGCGCACCGTGCAGCCGGCGCTGGCCGACGTGGCCCCCGAATTCGCGAAGCACGGCTACCAGGCCACGCTGGACCTGATCCCGAACGAGCACACCGGCATCTCCAGCCACGCGCTGGTGGTCACGATCCCCGAGCACCGCAACTTCCACTACCAGGTGCAGGCCGTCGAGGCCCCGGTGCCGATGTTCGGCGGACGCGTGTCCCGCCAGACGGACGTCTACTACCGGGTCGAGGTGTTCACCCAGACCGGCTCCGAGGGCTACGACCTCATGGGCCTGTCCCACCAACAGGTGATCAACGACGTCCTGGACCGCTACGAGGCGCACCTGGGCTTCCTCACCTACTCCGCCGAGCACGACTACGCCTCGGTGCTCACGCCGCCGATCGTGACCACCACGGGCGCCATCTCGGTGGCGGAGCCCGCGGAGCCGCAAGACGACACGGGTGCGAATACAGCAGGCATCGGGCCGAAGCCGTAGGCGCCGTTCCACCAGACGCCGGTGCCCGCGCCACCCGCTTCACAGCCCTACCGCTTCACCACGCCATCACTCAGAAACGCGGGCGTGGACGCTGGGCCAGGAGCGGGTCAACCAAACGCTACCCAGGCCCGTCCACGTCGCCGCGGCCCCGTTCTTGGTCAGGAAAAGGCCACCGACATCGCCTGGGACGGCTACCCCATCGGGACATGTGCCAAGAACCAGCGGGCGGCGGACCGCAGGATCGTGGACGCTCTGGGGCCTGCCGCTCGCTCATCGGTGCGGTTCACGCCAGTCGATGTCACGGGACGGTAGAGGCAGGACAGTCTCGATCTTTGTGCGGACCTCGCGCATGACGGCGACGATGCGGTGTTCGTGTTCGTCGGTGAGGCGGGAGGTCGGCACCGAGCAGCTGATGGCGTCGGTGGCAGGGGTGTCGTAGCGCAGGGCGAATCCGAAGCCGGTGATGCCGGTGACGGTTTCCTCGTGGTCGATGGAGTAGCCACGTTCCCGCACCTCGGCCAGGTCGGCCAGCAGTGACGTCCGGGTGGTGAGAGTGTTCGGAGTGGAGGCCGGCAACGGGTCTTCAGGCAGCGGGAGTTCGTCGTCCGGGCGCTCGGCGAGCAGGGCCTTGCCCAGGGCGCCGACGTGTGCGGGGACCCGGCGGCCGACCCTGCTGATCGTCCGCAGGTACTCGTGGGATTCCCTGGTCGCCAGGTAGACGACGTCCGCGCCGTCCAGCCGGGCCAGGTGGATGGTTTCGCCCAGGGCGTCCGACGCCTCGTCGAGATAAGGGCGGACCAGGCGAACGCGCTTGTCGCTGTCCAAGTAGCTGGTGCCGGTCAGCAGCGCCCGGATGCCGATGCCGTACAGGGATCCGGTGGTGTCGGTGCGGACCCAGCCGTGCTCGACGAGGGTCTGGAGCAGTGCGTACATACTGCTGCGGGGCACACCCAGTTCCTCGGAAAGCTCGCGCAGCCGCGCCGGGCGGTCACCCCTCGCGGCCAGCAGTTCCAGCAGTGCGACGGTTCGGACCGCTGACTTCACTTCGGGTACGCCCCCACTCTGCGCCATGTCGCGATCCTAAGCCCGTCGGTGCAGAGCCCTTGACCTCAACTGCCCATGTACCTAGCCTCCGTCTTCATACGTAGACGCCGTCTTCATTTGAAGATGCTTTCTAGTGGGGTGGATATGAGGGAGATCGCGGACGTCGTGCGGCGTCTCGGTGAGGGGATGGGGCGGGGTGTGCTGTCCTTCCCCCTGACGAGTTTTCAGCGCAACGGCGACCTGGATCCCGGCGCCTACCGTGCCTACCTCGAACGGCAACTCGCGGCCGGCCCGGGCGCGGTCTTCCCCGCCTGCGGGACGGGCGAGTTCACAGCCCTGGACGAGGACGAGTACCGCACGGTCATCACCGTCGCGGTCGACGTGGCACGCGGACGCCTTCCGGTCGTCGCGGGCATCGGTTACGGCTGGGCCCAGGCACTGCGGTTTGCGCGGATCGCGGAGGACGCGGGCGCGGATGCCGCGCTCGTCCTCCCGCACTATCTGATCCAGGCACCCCAGGACGGCCTCGTAGAACAGCTGCGCAGGATCGCCGACGGCACCCGGTTGCCCCTGATCGCCTACCAGCGCGACCAGGTCGCCTTCACCGCCGACAGCCTGCGCGACATCGCCCGGATCCCGACCCTCATCGGTCTGAAGGACGGTCACAGCGACCTCGACCGCCTGCAGCGACTCACCCTGGCCGCGCCCGACGACTTCCTCTTCTTCAACGGCGCCGCCACGGCCGAGGTCCAGGCCCGTGCGTACGCCGGTATGGGCGTGCGCGCCTATTCGTCGGCCGTCCACGCCTTCGCCCCGGACATCGCACGCGCCTTCTTCGAGGCCTTTCACAAGAACGATGCGGACCGGATGGACGAGTTGCTGCGCGGCTTCTACCTCCCGCTCGTCGAACTGCGCGACCGCAGGCCCGGTTACGCCGTCTCGCTGGTCAAGGCGGCGGCCCGGCTGCGCGGACTGCCCGTGGGCCCCGTACGCGCCCCGCTCACCGACCCCGGCCCGGACGACCTCGCCGCCCTCCGCGATCTCCTGGACCACGGTCTGGACCTGGTCGGCGCCGAGCACTGACCCGGGCGGAAGCCCAACAGCCGGAAGACAGCCGACAGCACAGTTCAAAGGAGAACTGATTCATGCCACTTGTCGTCGTCGGGATCAGCGTTCTGGTCCTGCTCTTCCTCATGACGAAGCTCAGACTGAACGGCTTCGCCTCCCTCCTCCTCGTGGCCGTCGGCGTTGCCCTGGTCCGAGGGATCCCGGTCGCGGACATCCCGGACATCCTCTCCAAGGGCATCGGCGGCCAGATCGGCGACACGATGCTCACCATCGGGCTCGGCGCGATGGTCGGCCGCGTCATGGGGGACTCGGGCGCCGCCCAGCGCATAGCGACCAAACTGCTCGCCGTCTGCGGTCCGCGCTGGGTGCAGGTAGCCATGGTGCTGACGGCCATGCTCATCGGCGTCACGATGTTCTACGAGGTCGCCTTCGTCATCATCGTGCCCGTCGCCTTCACGCTCGTGCGGGTCACCCGCTCGAACCTGCTCTGGGTCGGACTGCCGATGTCCATCGCGCTGTCCACCATGCACAGCTTCCTGCCCCCGCACCCGGGCCCGACCGCGGTGGCCGCGACCTTCCACGCCTCGGTCGGACTGACCTTGTTCTACGGCCTGTTCATCGCCGTCCCGGCCGGCGCGCTCATCGCCCTGGTATGGCCGAGGCTGCCGTTCGTCCGGGCGATGAACCCGTCCGTGCCCACGGGCCTGGTGAGCGACCGCACCTTCGAAGAGGAGGAGATGCCGAGCACCGCCTGGTCGCTGTCGGTCGCCCTCCTGCCCGTGGTACTGATCGCGGGCGCGGCGGTGACCGACATGGTCACCTCGGCGGACACCGCGGTGATGCACTTCATCAACTTCGTCGGCTCGGCGCCGATCGCGCTGCTGCTGACGCTGCTCGTCGCGGTCTGGGCCTTCGGACCACGCATCGGCCGGAGCCTGGAGGAGGTCAGTGCCTCGTGCCGGGGAGCGGCGCAGGCAATGGCGATGATCCTGCTGGTGATCGGGGCCGGCGGCGCCTTCAAACAGGTCCTCGTGGACGGCGGCATCTCGGACTACATCAAGCAGGCGACCTCGGGCTGGTCCGTCTCGCCGATCATCCTGGCCTGGCTCATCGCCGTGATCCTCAGGGTGGCGCTCGGCTCGGCGACGGTCGCCGTCGTCACGGCGTCCGGTGTCGCGCTGCCGCTGGTCGCGGGCAGCGGGATCCACGCCGAAATCATGGTGCTCGCCGTCTCCTGCGGCTCGATCGCCTTCTCGCACGTCAACGACCCGGGCTTCTGGATGTTCAAGGAGTACTTCAACCTGTCGGTCATCGACGCGATCAAGGTCCGTACCACCTACACGACCGTCCTCGCGATCCTCGGCCTGGGCGGCGTCCTGGCCATGGAACGTGTCCTGGACGTCCTCAACCTGTGAGTGGACGCCCTCACCCGTGAGCGGGCGCCGCGGCACTCCACGAGCGGCGCCCCGCCCGCGCGGCAGTCTCCCCCACGCCCAACCCCCTAGCAAGCAACGAAGGATTCACCTCTTGACCTCTCCCCCAGCTGAAGCAGGGGGATTCAACCCTCACGGGTTAATCTTTCTGCTTCATCGACAGCAGCCGACCCGAACCAACGGCGAGGACTGGTGTACCAGTCATCGGTCTTACGCCAGCTCCACAGACCTGACATCCCGCCAGCCCGGCGGTAGGCCCGGTCAGCTTGGTTATCGCCGACCGGACACCCGAAACCTAGCACCCCACCCGGGGGCCGTGGGCGGTCGACGACGAATCGCCCTGACGGCGATTCGCCTTTCCCTGCCCTGCTCCGCAGGGGTCCGATTCCTCCCCGCCCTGAAGGACGGGGTTTCCTCGCAGGAGATCAGATGAGCCAGCCTGTCGTCACCCGCTTCTCCGTGTACCCGGTGGCAGGCCGTGACTCCATGCTGCTGAACCTCTCCGGCGCGCACGCTCCGTACTTCACCCGTAACGTCCTCGTCCTCGAGGACTCGGACGGCCGGACGGGACTGGGCGAGGTTCCGGGCGGTGTGGAGATCACCCGGACGCTGCGTGAAGCCGAGTCCCTCGTCGTCGGCGCACGGCTGGGCGACTACAAACGCGTCCTGCGGTCCGTGGGGGAGAGATTCGGCGGACGTGACGATCGCGGACGGGGCGAGCAGACCTTCGACCTGCGCACCGCCGTGCATGTCGTCACGGCCGTCGAATCGGCGCTGCTGGACCTGCTGGGCAGGCATCTGGAGGTCCCCGTCGCCGCGCTGCTCGGCGCCGCCCGGCAGCGCGACTCCGTACGGGTCCTGGGCTACCTCTTCTACGTCGGCGACCCCGATCGGACCGATCTGGACTACATCCGTGAAGAGGGCTCCACCGTGGAGTGGTACCGGATCCGCCGCCAGGAGGCGCTGACTCCGGAGGCGATCGTCCGGCAGGCCGAGGCGACGTACGCGCGCTACGGCTTTTGCGACTTCAAGCTCAAGGGCGGCGTCCTGCCGGGCGTTGAGGAGGTCAAGGCGATACAGGCACTGAAAGAACGCTTCCCCGACGCGCGGATCACCCTCGACCCCAACGGGGCCTGGTCCCTGCGCGAAGCCGTCGAGCTGTGCAGGCCACTGGCCGGCACGCTCGCCTACGCCGAGGATCCCTGCGGAGCCGAGGGCGGCTACTCGGGCCGGGAGATCCTCGCGGAGTTCCGCCGGGCCACCGGACTGCCCACCGCGACCAACATGATCGCGACCGACTGGCGCCAGCTCACCCACGCACTGGCGCTGCGGTCGGTCGACATCCCTCTCGCGGACCCTCACTTCTGGACCATGCAGGGGTCGGTGCGGGTGGCCCAGCTGTGCCACGACACAGGCATGACCTGGGGGTGCCACTCCAACAACCACTTCGACATCTCACTCGCCATGATGGCGCACTGTGGAGCCGCCGTCCCCGGTGACTACAACGCGCTGGACACTCACTGGATCTGGCAGGAGGGCATGGAACGCCTCACGGTCCGGCCCCCGCAGATCACCGACGGGGAGATCGCTGTCGACGACACACCCGGACTCGGTATCGAGCTCGACGTGGACAGGCTGCTCGCCGCCCACCAGCTCTACCTGGAGAAGCGGCTGTCGGGCCGTGACGACGCCGCCGGGATGCGCTACCTGGTAAAGGACTGGGCCTTCGACAGCAAACGCCCCTGCCTGGTGCGGTGACGGACTCTCCACTTTCGACGTTTCGTTGGTCATCGCGTGGGTCGCTCGGGCGGGTGATGTGGCGTCACCTAGCCGCGCTGGCTGGTGCCAACAGAGAGGCATCGGCGGTGCTGTGCGTCTCCTCCGGCCTTCTACGCACCACGCTCCGGGACCGCAGGGCCGACGCGGTGACAGGTAGCGGTCGCCTCAGCCGCGGCTCGCTGGAAGTGCCGAGTTCACGTCAGCCGCCGAGCCAGGCGAGGGCAGCCACCGTCATGGCGCTGACGCCGGTGTCCAGGGTCGGTTGGACGACGGGGGCGAAGGCAGGGCTGTGGTTGACCGGGACGTCCTGGGCGATGGTGCCCTTCTTGGCGGCCTCGGCATACAGCTCGGCGTCGATGCCACCGATGCCCCAATAGGTGAACGGCGTGCCGAACGCTTTGGGGATCTCGCTCATGTCCTCGCTGGCGGTCTGCAGGTCGATGGTGTGTGCGTCGTCGCCGAAGTGGGCGGCGAACGCCTCGGCGACGCGCCGGGTCGCTTCCTCGTCGTTGACGGTGGGCGGGAAGGCGGCCGTTCGCTCGATCTCGGGTGCCTTCGGCGACCCGGACGCCTCGCTCTCGGTCCGGACGATGCGCTCGATCGCCTTCAGGACCTGGCCGCGCGTGGCATCGTCGTAGGTACGGACGTTGAGCTCGACGACGGCGCTGTCGGGGATGACGTTGGGACCGGTGCCGGCGTGGATACTGCCCACGGTGACGACGGCAGGGGTGGTGGCGGCGAGTTCCCGGGAGACGATGGTCTGCAGGCGCACGACGATCATGGCGGCCATCACCACGGGGTCGACCGCGGCCTGGGGCATGGAGCCGTGGGCTCCTCGGCCGCAGGCTGTCCGCGGCCGACAGGAACGATCCCGGACGGGTGCCGACGTAGCCTGCCGGATAGGGCAGGACGTGCTGGGCGAGTACCACGTCGGGCCGGGGCGCCCTTGCCGTGAGACCATCGTCGATCATGGCACGGGCGCCGTCGCCGTTCTCCTCCGAGGGCTGGAAGAGCGCCACGAAGGTACCGCGCCAGGCGTCCGTGGCCTGCGCCATCAGCTGTGCGCAGCCGATCAGAGCGGTCACGTGCACATCGTGCCCGCAGGCGTGCATGACCGGCTGCTCGGTGCCGTCGGGACCCGTCAGGGTCACGGTGGAGGCGTAGGGCAGACCGGTTTGCTCGCGTACCGGGAGGGCGTCCATGTCCGCGCGGGCCATGACAGGAGGTCCGTCGCCGTTGGCCGGCACGCCGATCACGCCCGTGCCGCCGATGCCGTCGATGACCTCGTACCCGAGATCCCGCAGAGCGTCGGACGCCTTCTTCGCCGTGCGGTGCTCCCGCAGGCCGAGTTCGGGATGCCTGTGCAGATCCCGGTAAAGGTCCTCAAGATCGGAGCGGATACCGGCGAGGCCGGACAGCACTGCGCGGTTTCGGTCGGTCACGACGTCTCCTTGCGCGGGTGGGACTGCTCTTCTTTCCCGTTTCGGGCGGCAGTGCCGGTGCCGTGCCGCCGCGTCGCGGCCGTCATGGACCGGGGCTGCCAGTCCAGGCTGTTGGGCAGGTTCCAGCCGAGCCGCACAGCAGTGAGCCGGAAGGCCAGGGCCAGTGTGATGCCCAGGCCGGCGCCGACCGCCGGCACGCCGAGGTACACGCAGATCACCGTGACTCCGGCGACCGCGACGGCGACGGTGGCGTACAGACCGTTGCCCCCGAAGACAGCCGGCACCCGGCCGAGGACGACATCGCGCAGGGCGCCGCCGCCGACGGCGGTCACGGTGCCCAGGAGGATGGCCGGAAGCCATCCCAGCCCCGCGGCGAGCGTCTTGTTGACCCCGGTGACCGCCCAGAACCCGAGGACGGCGGCGTCGAGGGCGGTGAAAAGCCGGGTCCAGGACGCCTCGCTGATCTTGATGAGGAAGACCACCACGGAACCGGCGACGGCGGTCGGCAGGTAGGCGTAGTCGGTCAGCGCGACCGGTGTGCCGTGCTGCAGCAGCACGTCCCTGATCATGCCTCCGCCCAGACCGGAGATGATGCCCACCACCAGGAACCCGAAGAGGTCCAGGCCGACCGTGCGGGCCACGGCGCCCCCCAGCAGCGCGCACGAGAAGACACCGGCAAGGTCGAGATAGCGCGTCGCGACCGCGATTCCGGAGGGGATCAGGGAAGCCGACATCACACACACGGTGGACACGATGACGAGCCTAGTGACTCGGTGTCTCCACGGCACGGGCAGACGGCCGGGGACATTGAACCCTCCCCCAGCTGAAGCAGGGGGATTCCTGGCTCAAGCAGCTCATTCGCTCAGCGAGCGAACGAGTCTGACGCTCTCAGCACCAGCCGGGACGGAACCTGCCCGGTTACCCATCAAGACAAAGGAGTTGCGCGTGCTTGGCTCTCGCAACGCACGACAGTCAGCCTACCCGACCGTCTGGGCGGCATTTCGCCTTTTGGGCGAAACCCCGTTCCCTGCCCTGCTCCGCAGGAGGCCGATTCATCCCCCGGCTGAAGCCCGCGGCGTCCTCGGAGGCTACCGGTGACGTTCCGCGACGACACGCGGCCGGCAGGTCGGATCGCCTGAGGTCACGGCCGCGTGGGCGCAGAAGACACGGGTGGGTGCGGGATCGGATGCCCGCGGCGCACGCGGGCCGGGGTGGTGCATGGCGAAGGGCCTCAGCGAGCCGTTCCGCGCCAGGATGGAAGCTGGTTCAAGGCGAGCGAGTTGTCGAGGTCCGTCGGCGCTGGGTGGTCACGCGGCGACAGTCGGGTCGGTGATGGTTCGGCTGCCTGACGCAGCGGCCGGTCCACTGCGGACCGGATCGGCCGACCGCCGGGATCCGGCATGGCGGACCGCTGCTTGGCCGGCGGCCGGGACGGCGCGCCTGGGAGCGCGAAGGTCCGGACCCCGGCCAGGCGGAAAGACGAGACCGGACGCCGGGGGTACGGCGGTCCCCCGGTCGGCGTCGGGCTCGTCAGAAGCCGCTGCGCCGGTCTCCGTCTTCGTTGCGCGCAGAGCCCGATCGCGTCGCGTCCGGCGCTGTGACCGTCGTGAACGGCAGCACGAGCCGGGAGGGGTGTGCGGCGTCGCGGTAGATCTTGTGGGTGACGGGGCGGCCCACCGGCAGGTGGAAGGCGTCCGGCGGCAGCAGCGCGTTGTGCGCGTCGGCCAGCGGCTCGTCGTTGGCGAGCTCCACGACCAGCTTGTGGCCCGGCAGGAACGTCGCCGCGAACGGATAGACGCGCAGCACGTACTCCTCGATCTTCCCCGGCTCGACCGGCACCGCACGGGTGTGCGGGTGGTAGGGGTCGCCCTCGGTGGTGCGCCCCTCGTCGAGCTCACGGTGGGAGGCCTTGAGGTAGGCGGTCGTGATGAGCTGTCGCTTGCCGCCCGGAGCCTCGTCCCACATGCGCAGGATGAAGTTGGTGTCGGGCTGGTCGATCTCCGCGAAGAGGTGCGCCGCGCCCTGGCCGATCATCTCGGTGGGCCCGGTGAACGGCTCGGTGCTCCAGCTGAGCATCTCCACCTTGTCGGTGACCGTGAGCGGCGCCTGGTAGAAGCCGTCGGGGACGGCGTGCTCGGCGCCCATGGGCTCGGGCTCGAAGGAGAGCTTGTGGCGCGGGCGGAGGTAGAGCGGCTTGTGCTCCACGTCCTTCGGCGGCCACTGGGCCCCGGTGACGTACTGACGTGAGCCCTCGACGTGCACGGTGACGGCGGGCTCGTCCATGATCCCGTTGTCGACGCCCTTGATCCAGTAGTCGTACCAGCGGAACATCTTGTCGTGCTCTTCGATGAAGGGGCGCGACTGCATGGGCGGGTACGGGCCGATGTCCAGCTTCTTGGGGCCCTTGAGGCGGTTGAAGACCTCGATGGTGCCGTCCATCGTCCAGCCGCGGCCCTGGTCGATCTGGAGCCAGACCGGGATGTCGATGTTCGGCGCCAGGGTGACGGGGTTGCGCTCCTCGTACCACTCGCCGTCGACCTCGTTCATCACGATGTCGAACCAGGCCTCGTGGTTCTTCGGGTAGTTCAGCACGTGGACCAGGTTGGGCCAGGCGGCCACGTCCGGGTCCTGCAGGCGCTCGGCGACCCGCTTCTTGATCTCTTCGGGCGAGTAGGTCTCGAGCATGCGGGACTTGACGCCGTCGGTGAAGGCCCAGCCGGAGTCGCCGCCGCGCCCTTCACGGGCGGCGCGCGGCATGAACCACATGACGCCGCCGTGGTAGGTGGTCTCGTAGAAGTCGTAGTGGCCGCCGCTGACGAAGATGGCCTTGAGGCTCGGCGGACGCTCGGCCGCCGCCAGCACCTGCATCGAGCCGAAGTAGGAGATGCCGATCATGCCGACGTTGCCGTCGCACCACGGCTGCGCGGCGACCCACTCGATGAAGTCGTACGCGTCCTGGCCGAGCGAGACGCCACCGGCGTTGTAGTTGCCGATGTGCTCGCCCTCGGAGGCGCCGGAGCCGCGCAGGTCGCCGATGACGTGGACGTAGCCCTCCTGAACGACGCGCGCGATGTCGCCGGCCTCGATGCAGCCGTCCCACATGGGGCTCGGCCGGCGCTGCGGCGGGGTCGTCAGGGCCAGGGCCTGGAGCTCCTTGCCGTACGGGCTCAGGGCCACCAGCGCGGGCCGCGGTGTGTCGTCCACACCGCTGTACGCGTCGGCCACCAGCGTGACGCCGTCGCGCATCGGCACCTGGAGATCCTTGCGGACGGCGATCGACTGCTCGCCCGCGCGGATCGTGTGAAGGTCAGTCATGGGTGTGAAGCTCCTGTGTTACGCGTTCTGTTCGAGGTGCGTGCGGTAGCCGGCCATGGAGGTGAAGAACGGCGACGGCTCGAGCGCGGGGTCCCCGGTGTAGCCGAGCTCCTCGGCGGCGCGGGCGAACGGGGAGTACGGCGAATCCGTCTCCCGCAGGCCCGCCTCCAGGCATCCGCAGGCGGCCGCGGCGACACGGGCCTCGATGTCCAGGCTCTGGGTGATGGCCTCCCGGGCCTGCGCCTCGTCGAGCTCGACGCCGTACGGTGTGCCGTCGACGCGGCGGTAGGGGTGCCCCAGGTAGAGGTGCCGCGGGCGGATCTCGTCCCGCAGGTACTCCAGGCCGGCGCGGTAGGCGACCGGGTCCGTGTAACCCGGGAAGCCGTTCGCCGCCCCGTGGACCTGGACGGCGTCTCCGGTGAACACCGAGCGCTGTCCGTCGACGACGTAGGCGACCGATCCGGGTGTGTGGCCCGGTACGGAATGCACCGACACGGTGACATCACCGCCGAGGGAGAGGGTCTCGCCGCCCTTGACCAGCAGGGAGGGCTCCATCTCGCCGGAGATGACGGCCTCCGTGGCGGCCGTCACCTTCGCCTCGCCCTCGGGGTCGTCCAGGTACCGGCCCCGTCCCGCGAGGTACTCCTCGACGTGGGCCCGGCGCGAGCGGAGCATCGGTGCGTCGGCCTCGTGGATGACCACCTGGGCGCGCCGCCCGGTGAGCTCCCACAGGGCGTGCGCTCCGCCGACGTGGTCGATGTGACCGTGGGTCAGCAGGATCCAGCGCACGTCCTCGATGCGGCGTCCGATGGCCTCGAGCGCGGGAGCCATCCCTTCGGCGGGCGACGAGGCGATGCCGGTGTCCACGATCGCCGGCTCGGGTGCGTCGATGAAGAAGCTGTAGAGACCGAACCGGCCCCAGGGCGAGACCAGGGGGTGGACGGTGACTGGGTGCGTCATGCTTTCCTACTCCGCTCGTGCACGGGCCGGCCGGTCAGCTGCGGCCGAGGAAGTCGCGTGTCTGCGTGAAGGCCGCGTGGTACTCCGGGATCCAGGAGAAGTGCTGGACGAACCCGTGGCCTGCTCCCTCGTACCGGCTCACCGTCGCTTCCACTCCGGCTTCGCGCAGCCGCTCGCCGTACAGCTCGCCCTCGTCGCGCATCGGGTCGTGCTCGGCGGTGACGACGAGTGCGGGCGGCAGACCGGTGAGGTCGGTCCGCTTGATCGGCGACACCAGGGGGTCTGCGGGGTCGGCTCCGCTGTCGAGGTAGAAGGCGTTGAAGGGCTTCAGCCCCGCCGTCTCCAGGCCGTAGCCCACCGCGTTCTCCCGCAGCGACGGGTAGCGGTCGACGTCGAAGTCCAGGTCGAGCGAGGGATAGTAGAGGATCTGGTGGGTGATCCGGTCGAAGCCGTCGTCGTGCGCCCTGGCGGCGACCGCGGCGGCGAAGGTGCCGCCGGAGCTGTCACCGGCGACGGCGAGGGTCGTACCGTCCCAGGCCAGGCCCGTATGCTCCTCGGCGGCCCAGCGCACGACCGCGTAGCAGTCGTCGAGACCGGCCGGGAAGGCCGCCTCGGGTGCCAGGCGGTAGCCGACGGAGACGACCTTGAGTCCGGTCTCCTTGGCCAGTGAGCGCGCGACGTGGTCGTGGGTCTCCAGGCTGCCGAGGAAGAACGCGCCGCCGTGGAAGTAGACCAGCACGCCGTAGCTGCCGGCCTCGACGGGGGTGTAGATCCGTACCGGTACCTCGCCGGCGGCCGTCTTCGCCGTCACGTCGTCGACCGCGTGGAGCGGCAGGCGCTCCTCCAGGGGGGCGACGTGCGCCTCGTCCGCGGCACGCATGGCGACCGGGTCGAGCGGGCCCTCGGGCGGGGCGGGCAGGCTCGCGATGAATGTGGCGATCTCGGGATGCAGCGTCATGGTGTCACTCCTGCCCGGCAGCGGCGGGCTTCTGGCCGGGGAAGACGTCGCTGATCTCGTCCTCGGTCCACCCCTGGCGCGAGATGCGCTGCAGCTCGTCGGTCACCGGCTTGCGGGTGGCCTGGTACAGGGCCAGCGCCTCCTTCACGGAGTCCGCCTGCCGCAGGGCGTCGGCGAGCGCGCCGCCGTCCTCGATGGCCGAGTTGGCGCCCTGGCCCTGGTGGTGCAGCATCGAGTGGGCCGCGTCGCCGACGAGGACGACGGAGTCCGAGTGCCACGTGTCGACCGGGTCGATGTCGTAGACGGCGCGGATGTTCACGGTGTCCATGTCGAGGTCGCGCGTGATGCTCACGAGGCGCTCGTCGAAGCCCTCCACCGTCTTCAGCATGTCGTCCTTCGTGACCTGCGGGTTCCAGGTGCCGTCCGGGCACAGGGCGGTGATGTCGAACGACACCTGACCCCGGTGGCGCAGCGGCAGCAGGTAGATCTTCGTGCCCTTGCCGATGTACATCCGGAGGTTGTCGTCGACGACCATCCCGTGGGCGGCGTCGACGGGGATGACCGCGCGGTAGGCGTGCTCGCCCGAGAACACCGGGCCCTTCTCGCCGAACAACTGCCCCCGCACCACCGACTTGATGCCGTCGGCGCCGACGACTAGGTCGGCCTCGACGGTCTTGCCGCCCGCGAAGGTGAGGACGGAGCTGTCCCCCTTGTCCTCGATGCTCTCGAGCTTGTGGCCGAGGTGCACCATGCCCTCGGGGAGGACGCCCAGGAGCGCGTCGATGAAGTCGCCGCGGTGGATCAGGTGGGTATGGGTCTGCTCGCCGTCGGCCGGCCATGTCTCTTTCATGATCGGGTCGCCGGTGGCCGTGAGGATCTCGAAGTACTCGCTCGGCGAGGTCACCTTCGCGATCGCGTCGAAGATCCCCCACTGGCGGAACCGGTTCATGGTGACGGGACGCAGACCGATACCGGCGCCCACCTCCCGGATCTGGTTGGCCTGCTCGTAGACGTCGACCGCGGCGCCGAGCAGGCTCAGGGCCTTGGCCGCCGCCGCGCCGCCGTACCCCGCTCCGACGATGGCGATCTTCAGGTTCTTCAGGTCTGAGGACTGCATGGTGGTTCTCTCTTTACTTCTGAAGGGTGAGGAAGTCGGCGGGGTTGTCGACGAAGATCGTCTTGATGGCGGCCTCGTCGAGACCGGCGGCGCGGAGGTCCGGGATGAGGTCCTCGAAGATGTAGTTGACGGTGTGGCCCTTGACGCCCGGCCAGCCCAGCGGGCTGCAGTTGGCGTCGGCGGAGGCGAGGACCTGCTTCAGCCGCCGGCCCCCGTCGATGAACCGCAGGAAGTGGTCCAGCCGCTCCTTGCGGGGTCGGGCCCAGAACGGCGGGTCGGGCAGCTCGGTCTCGTAGCCGAAGGTGTCGAAGCCGATGCGGCCGCCCTTCTCCGCGATCCAGACGTCGCGCGTCTTGTCGGCGTTCACGCCGTCGTCGACGTGCCCGAACAGGACGCGGTCCAGCGGCAGGCCCTCCTCGTCGAAGATGGCGATCGCGTTCTCGGCGTCGATCGCGAGGTGGGTCAGGATCGGCACGCCCGTGGTGAGCGAGGCGCGGGCCGCGGCGCGGTAGATCCGCTTGTCCAGGTCCGTCATGCGGCCGCCGCGGCTGACACCGACCTTGATGACACCGGCGAGGCCGCCGGTGCTGCCGATGCCGACGGTGATCTCGTGGACGAACTGCCGCATCAGGTAGTCCACGTCGGCGTTCGCGAAGTGCGGCAGGGCGGTGTCGCCGCCGACGAAGCCGGTGCAGGCGACGATGTGGACGCCGGTCTTCGCGGACAGCGACTTGTAGTAGTCGACGTCACGGCCGTTGCAGATGCCGGTCGCGTCGACGAAGGTGCCGCCGCCGTACTCATGGAACGCGCGCAGCTTCGGGACGGTCTCCTCGTACCGCTGCTCGGGGGTCTTCCACCACTTGGTGTCCAGTTCGGAGCCGGGCATGCCGTACCCGATGTGCTCGTGGACGGCCACGAGTCCCAGTTCCTCGGCCGGGACCTGGCCCAGGACCGTGTTCACTCTCGACACAACACTCACCTTTGAGTAAGAGACTTGATGGTCGTTCGTGCCGGCGCGCTCAGCGCACCGACAGCAGGTCGCGCGGGTTCTCCACGAGAATCCGCCGCGCGTCCTCGTCGCTGAGATCCTGTGTCTTCAGGAGCGGGACGAAGGTGGTCAGGACATGGCTGTACGGCAGGTCGTTGCCGGAGTGTCCCTTCGCCACGCCGGTCGCGCTGCTCGACAGCAGGATCCGGTCGGCGAAGCCGGCCTTCACCAGGTCGGCGACCAGAGCGGCACGCTCGGCGTCGGTGATGTGTTCCCCGTCCTCCACGCCGACGTGGTCGAGGGCGACGTAGGCGCCTCGCCGGGCGACCTCCAGGGGTGCTCCGGCGGCGACGGCGTCCTTGCGGTCGAGTCCGCCGACGACGACACGGTCGGCCGCCAGCTTCTCGTCCAGGACGACGTCCAGGTCGTGCAGGGCGTCGCTCCCGTAGCGGATGGAGACCGCGACGCCGGTGCGCAGAGCGGTCCGGGCCGCACCCCGGAACAGGCTCTCGTCGGTCGCGGTCATGCCCTCGCGGGTCGCGGTGGTGGCCACCAGGCCCGCCGCGCCGCGGCGCTCCACTCGCGGGACCACCATGCCCTCGGTGACCTCCTTGGTGAAGAGGTCGGCGAACTTCTCGGCCGGCCACGGCGTCGGCGGGTTGGTCTGCGGCGTGAGGAAGTAACCGCCGAGCAACTCCTCGGGTCCCTGACCCGTCGACGCGACGATGTGCACGCCGGTCGTGCGGGCGAGGGTCTCGTACAGCCGGACGTCCCGGCCATGGAACATGCCGGTGCTGTCGACGATCGTGCCGCCGCCGTGGGCGCGGAAGTCCTTCAGCTTCGCGGCGAGGGTCTCGAAGATCTCGGCGCGGTCGATGGTGATGTCGAAGGCGTGCTCGGCGCCGGGCACCACCGACAGCAGCGCCTCATGGACCGAGACGACACCCAGCTCGGCGGCCGGCACCGGGCCCAGGACGGTGTTCACGGTGTTGCTTTCGACGCTCATGCCTTGCCTCACATGTCCGGTGTGGGGTGCCTGCGCACCTTGTGGCTTCGGTCACGGTAGCCATTCGCTTTACACGTCGTCAAGGAAATGAACGCCACGGAAAAACAATTCGCCAAGGGTTGCGCGAACGTGACCTGCTCCTCCTTACGCGGGCACTGTCGAGTGCATGACACATGCACGGCATGCATGCGGGGGCATGTAAATCATTCACTTGTTCGATATGGGGTCGGACACTTCACTGTGGGGCATGAGCACCCCGCCTACCTCCGACGTCGACCTCTTCGCCGACGAAGTCGTCCTCGATCCCTACCCCGTCTACACCGAACTCCGGGAACGGGGCCCCGTCGTCCACCTCCCGGAGAACGACGTCTACGCGCTGACGCGGTACGACGTCGTCCGCGGCGCCCTCGCCGACTGGGAGTCGTTCTCCTCGACCGCGATCGCCTTCAATCCGATGGCCAACGAGGCGCTCACCGGCACCTCGCTCGCGTCCGACCCGCCCGTGCACACCCAACTGCGCGCCACGCTCACCGAGAACCTCTCCCCGCGTGCGCTGCGCGGTCTCAAGGCCGGGATCGAGACGAAGGCGAACGCCCTCGTCGCCGAGCTCGTCGAGAAGGGCTCCTTCGAGGCCATCGACGCGCTCGCCCGGGCCTTCCCGCTGGAGGTCGTCGCGGACCTGATCGGCTTCACCGGTCACGTGCGCGACAACATGCTCCGCTGGGGACAGGCCGCCATGCAGGTCCTCGGCCCCATGAACCAGCGCACGGCCGAGAACTTCCCCATCGCCGGCGAGCTCTACGCCTGGTGCTCCCAGGTCAAGGCCGACGACCTCGCGGAAGGGTCCGTGGGCCGCGGCATCTTCGAGGCCGAGGCGCGCGGCGCCATCCCGGCGGACACGGCCGGCCACATCGTCCACCAGTACCTCGGGGCCGGCGTCGACACCACCATCGCGGCGATCGGAAACATCGTCGCCCTCTTCGCCCGGCATCCCGACCAGCTCGCCCTGGTCCGCGAGAACCCGTCGCTGGTCCCCGCGGCGTTCAACGAGGTGCTGCGCTTCTGGGCTCCCGTCCACGCCTGGGGCCGGCGCGTCACGAAGGACGTCACGATCGAAGGGGCGGTCGTCCCGGCGGGCGCACAGGTCGCGATCCTGTTCGGCGCCGGCAACCGCGACCCCCGGCACTACGAGAACGCGGACGCCTTCCTCGTCGAGCGCAATCCGGTCGACCACCTGTCGTTCGGCTACGGCCCGCACGGCTGCGCCGGCCAGGGGCTCGCCCGCCTGGAGGCCCATGCCGTGATCGAGGCGCTCTCCCGGCGTGTCGAGCGCCTCGTCGCCGGACCCGAGGTCCGCGTCCCCAGCAACACCACCCGGAGCATCGAGGAGCTCCCCGTCCTGGAGGTGATCCCCGTATGAAGATCGTCGTTGACCGCCCACGTTGTGAGGGCCACGGCCTGTGCGAGGAGGCCGCGCCGCAGCTCATGCACCTCGACGACGAGGGCGAACTGGTCCTGGACCGCGAGGAGGTCGACGAGGCCGACGCCGCCCTGGCGAACGCCGCCGTCCGTGTGTGTCCGGTCGCGGCGCTGAGGGTCGTATGAGCACCGGCACCCTGAAGCGCGTCGTCGTCGTCGGCAACGGGATCGCCGGGCTCACCGCGGCCGAGACCCTCCGCGAGGCCGGTTTCGACGGCGAGCTGACCATCGTCGGCGACGAACGGCACCCGGCATACAGCCGCCCGGCCCTGTCCAAGGCGCTCCTGCTCGATGGTGACGACATGTCGTCGCACGAGCTGCCGCCGGCCGGCCACGGGGCGCGCGAGCTGCTCGGCGTGCGGGCGACCGGCCTCGACCTCGACCGCCGGCTCGTCTCGCTCGACGACGGTACGGCGCTGCCGTACGACCGCGTCGTTCTGGCCACCGGTTCCCGGGCGCGATGTCTCTCCGATCTGCCCGGGGAAGTCACCCTGCGCGGGCTCGACGACGCGCTGTCCCTGCGCGGCCGGCTGGCGGCCGGGCCGTCGGTCGTCGTGGTGGGCGGCGGCCCACTCGGCATGGAGATCGCGTCCGGATGTCTGGCCGGCGGCTGCAAGGTCACGCTCGTCTCCCAGGGCGCGCCGCTGATTCTCCAGCTCGGCCCGTATCTCGCCGACGTGTTCGTCAAGGCCGCGCTGGGCCAGGGGCTCACCATCGTGGAGACCGCGGCGGCCCGGCTCGAGGGGCGCGACGGAAGCACCCGGGTCGTCCTCGACGAGGGCGGGGTTCTCGAGGCCGAGGTGATCCTGACCGCCGCCGGCGACATTCCCAACACGGAGTGGCTCGCCGACTCGGGGCTCACCGCCGAGGGCGCCATCCCGGTCGACGAGCGCGGTCTCGTCCGCCCCGACGTGGCGGCTGTCGGCGATCTCGCGGCCTTCCCCACCCCGCAGGGCCTGCGCCGCATCCCTCTGTGGAGCAGCGCGGTCGAGCAGGCGAAGGTCGCGGCGCGGGCACTCGTCCGCGGCGACGAGGCTCCGCCTTTGCAGTTCCAGCCGTACTTCTGGACGGAGCAGTTCGGACTGAGTCTGAAGGCGGTGGGCAACCTGCCGGTGGAAGGGGAGCCGGAGTACGTCGACGGAGGGCCCGGCGGCGGTCCGGCGCTGATGCGCTGGTCGCACGGGGACGGCACCGGTGACGCCGTGGCGCTCAACCACCGGATCCCGATCCCCCGGCTGCGCCGGATGACCCGGGCGGCCACATAGGGTTCGGCGCATGAGCACAGAGGAACGGGGCACCACGGGTTCGGGCCTGGACCGGCTGGCCTCGGTCAACCTGAACCTGCTGGTGCCCCTCCTCGCGCTCCTCGAGGAGCGTTCGGTGACCAGGGCCGCGGAGCGGGTCGGTCTGTCCCAGCCGGCCATGAGCCACGCCCTGGCGAGAATGCGGCGCATGCTGGGGGACGACCTCGTCGTCCGGCAAGGGAGCGGGGTCACGCTGACCCCGCGCGCACTGGAGTTGGTGGGGCCGCTGCGCAGCGCCCTGCAGCAGACGGCACGCATCGTGAACTTCCCCGTCTTCGACCCCGCGACGGACCGGCGGGTCATCACGGTCGCCATGACGAACAGCACGGCGTTCGTCGTGGGGCCCCGGCTGACCCGGCTCGTCACCGAGCGCGCTCCGCACGCCACGCTGCGATTGCGGACGATCACGGTGCCGACCGAGGCGACGTTCACCGATCAGGGCGTCGACGTCGTGCTGATCTCCGAGGGGCACTTCTCGCCGTATCCGCGTGAGCGCCTGTACAACGACCGCTGTGTGGTGGTGGCGTCCCCGGACACCCCACCGGACGCCGACGCGCTCGAGCTCCTGACGACGCAGCCGCACGTCGTCGTCGACACCGACCGGCGGGTCTTTCCCTACTCCGTGCTGGAGGACAAGGGCATCCCCTACCGGGTGGGCCAGCTGAGCTCCGACTTCCTGCTGGTGCCCTTCCTGGTCGCCCGCGCCGGCGGCATCGCTCTCCTGCGCTACCAGGTCGCCGCCGCCATGCGCACGCTCGCCGACCTGCGGATCGAGGAGTTCCCCTTCTTGCTTCCCGGACTCGGGATCGACATGGTCTGGAACCCCCGGCTGGCCGATCAGCACTTCATCGAATGGCTCCGGGCGCTGCTCTTCGACGTCGCGGCGGGGCTCTGACCCCGGTCAGCTCAGCAGCCGCACCCAGCTGGCACCGAGCTCGTCGAGCATCTGGTCGCGCGTGATCTTCCAGTCGGCACCGTCCCAGTGCTGGGCGACGTAGTCGAGCTGGGACATGGCGAGTACGCCCCGGAAGTGGCGTTGGTGGGGTTCGAGACGCCCGGCCGCAGTCAGCCCGTCCTCGATGTCGCTGATGGCCTCCTCCAGCCACCGCTCGACCAGGTCGGGGAGTTCCGGATCGATCACCGCGGCATCGCGGCCGATGCGGATGATCGGTCGGATGACCGGCCAGCTCTCGGCGGTCCGCCGCAGCCACGCCATGATCGCCTCGGGCGTCCCCTCGGCGACGGTGGCCACCAGGTCCCGCGCCGTGGAACCGTGTTCGGGAGAGCGGACGCGTTGCAGCACCTCGTTGAGTTGCTCGTCGATCAGTGCCCTCATCAGGTCACTGCGCGAGGGGAAGTACGCGTAGAAGGTCACGCGCGTGGTGCCCGCGGCGGTCGCGATGTCGTCGACCGTGGTGGCTGCGTACCCCTTCGTCTTGAACAGCTCGAGTCCCGACTCCAGCAGCAGACGGCGGGTCATCTGCTTCTGTGCCTCACGAAGGTTCGCCATGCCCGAGATCCTAACGCCGCCTCTGCATGGCGAACGCACACACCGGACTTTTGCTTTACGCGCCACACGTGATCTTTATCTGACGTAAGGGATTCAGGCGTGCAACTGCACGGAGAGCCGCTCCCGCAGTTCGGCCACCGTGAGGCCGTACGTCTCCAGGGCCCGGACCCCGTCCGGGCCGACGGCGAAGACGCCGTGGTCGGTGTAGACGCGGTGGACACAGCCGGGTCCGGTGAGCGGGTACGTGCACGCGGGGACCAGCTTGGGGGCGCCGTCCCGGGTGAACAGCTTCATCATCACCAGGACCTGCCGTGCGCCGACGGCGAGGTCCATCGCACCGCCCACGGCGGGGATGGCGTCGGGGTCACCGGTGTGCCAGTTGGCCAGGTCACCGTGCTGGGACACCTGGAACGCCCCGAGGACGCACACGTCCAGGTGACCGCCGCGCATCATCGCGAAGGAGTCGGCGTGGTGGAAGTACGCCGCCCCCGGCAGCTCGGTGACCGGCACCTTCCCGGCGTTGGTGAGATCGGGGTCGATCTCGTCGCCGGTCGCGGCCGGGCCCATGCCGAGCATGCCGTTCTCGGTGTGCAGCACGATCCCCGCGTCCGGCGACAGGTGCTCGGCGATCCGGGTCGGCTGCCCGATGCCGAGGTTGACGTACGAGCCGGTCGGAATGTCGCGGGCGATGCGGGCGGCGAGTTCGTCGGTGGTGAGCGGGCCCCGGTCGGTGTGCTCCACGGTGGTGGCTGCGGTCGTCATCAGCGGGCTCCTCGCACGGTCAGCCGGCGGGCCTCGGCCCGCGCCAGGCGGTCGACGTAGATGCCCGGAGTGACCACGGTCTCCGGGTCGATCTCCCCGACGGGCACGATCTCGGTGACCTGGGCGATGACCGTGCCGGCCGCGGTGGCCATGACGGGACCGAAGTTCCGGGCGGTCTTGCGGTAGACGAGATTGCCCATGCTGTCCGCCCGGTGCGCCGAGATCAAAGCCACGTCGCCCCTGATCGGGTACTCCAGGACGTGGACGCGTCCGTCGATCTCCCGGGTCTCCTTGCCCTCCGCCAGCGGGGTGCCGACGCCGACCGGGCTGTAGAAGGCGCCGATGCCCGCCCCGGCGGCCCGCATCCGCTCGGCGAGGGTGCCCTGCGGTACGACCTCCAGCTCGACCCGGCCGGCCCGGTACAGGTCGTCGAAGACGTAGGAGTCGCTCTGCCGGGGGAAGGAGCAGATCACCTTGCGCACCTGGCCGGCCTTCAGCAGCGCGGCCAGGCCCACGTCCCCGTTGCCGGCGTTGTTGGACACCACGGTCAAGTCGCCGGCGCCCTGCCGGATGAGGGCGTCGATGAGGTCGAACGGCATGCCCGCCAGACCGAATCCGCCCACCAGGACCGTCGAGCCGTCCTCGATGCCCGCCACGGCCTCGTCGGTCGTGGCGGCGATGGTCGTGGTCATCCCTGGCTCACCTCGTCGGTCACGTTCTCCAGGACCACGGCGAGGGCCTGGCCCACGCCGATGCAGATGGCCGCGACGCCCCAGCGCTGTCGCCGCTCGCGCAGCACCTTGGCCAGGGTCCCGAGGAGCCGGCCGCCCGAGGCGCCCAGCGGGTGTCCGAGCGCGATGGCGCCGCCCCGGGTGTTGACGATCTCCGGGTCGACGCCCCAGGCGTCCACGCAGGCGAGCGACTGCACCGCGAACGCCTCGTTGAGCTCGACCGCGCCGACGTCGCCCCAGCCGATCCCGGCCCGGCGCAGCGCCTTCTCGGCCGCCTCCACCGGGGCGAAGCCGAACATCTGCGGCTCGACCGCGTGCACGCCGCGCCCGGCGACGCGGGCGACAGGGGCCAGCCCGATCCGGCCGGCCGCCGCCCCGGTCCCCAGCAGCACGGCCGACGCCCCGTCGCTCAGCGGGGAGGCGTTGCCGGCGGTGATCGTCCCGTCCGGGCGGAACGACGGCTTCAGCGCCGCCAGCTTCGCGGGGTCGGTGCCGGGGCGGATGCCCTCGTCACGGGCGAGGTCCTCCGTCGGGAGGACCAGGTCGTCGTAGAAGCCGTCGTCCCAGGCGGCGGCCGCGAGCCGGTGCGAGCGCCCCGCGAACTCGTCCTGCCGCTCACGGGAGATCGAGAACTTCTCCTGGAGCAGTTCGTTGCTCTCCCCCAGCGAGACCGTCCACTCCTTCGGCATCGCCCGGTTGACCAGCCGCCAGCCCAGGGTGGTGGAGACGGCCGTGACATCGCGGGCGGGGTAGGCCCGGTCCGGCTTGGGCAGCACCCACGGCGCGCGGGTCATGGACTCCACGCCGCCGGCGACGACGACGTCCGCGTCGCCGGACTCCAGGGTGCGCGAGGCGATGATCGCCGCGTCCAGACTGGAGCCGCACAGCCGGTTCACGGTGGTGGCGGGGACGCTCACCGGCAGTCCGGCCAGCAGCACCGCCATCCGGCCGACGTTGCGGTTGTCCTCACCGGCGCCGTTGGCGTTGCCCCACACCACGTCGCCGATCGCGGCGTGGTCCAGGCCCGGCGCCTTGGCCAGCAGGCCGGTCAGCGCGGTGGCGGCGAGGTCGTCGGGGCGCGCCCCGGCGAGGGCCCCGTTGAACCGGCCGAACGGGGTGCGTGCCGCCGCGTACAGGTAGGCGTCGCTCATGCCGCGTCACCCGCGAGCAGCGATTCCCCGACGGCCGCCGAGGACAGCGGAACCGGCGTGAACATCTCCGGCTCCTCGTCCGGCGTCAGCGCGGTCGGCCCGTACAGCCAGTCGGTGAACGCGTAGTCGTAGGTGTCGCGGGCGCGCAGCAGCACATTGCGCTGCTCGCGGGCGACACCGTCGAGGTGCCACAGCTCGCCCCACTTGCGGGAGGTGGTCAGCACGCGGCGGCAGTGCTCCGGGCGGACGGCCTCGTAGGCGGCGAGCGCGGTGCTCCAGTCGACCGTGCCGTCCTCGGCACGGTTGCGGGCGACGTGCTCGCCCAGCACCCAGCCGTCCTCAATGGCCATGATCGCGCCCTGTGCGATGTACTGCAGCGGCGGGTGCGCGGAGTCGCCGAGCAGCGCGATCCGGCCGTGCACCCAGTTCATGACCGGGTCACGGTCGAACATCCGCCACCACTTGTCCCGCCACATGAACGGCAGGCCGTCCTGGACGAAACCGCAGGTCTTGGCGAAGGCGGCGTCGAGCTCGTCGGGCGTGCCCCAGTCCTCCCGGCCGGCCAGCGCCTTGGGCGACTCGAAGACCGCGACCTGGTTGAGCATCTCGCCGCCACGCAGGCCGTAGTGGACGAAGTGGCAGCCGGGGCCGACGTACACCACGACCTCGCTGAGGTCGACGGACCTCACCCGCGGCTGCTCGGCGGGGACGGTGCCGCGATAGGCGACGTACGCCGAGGAGACGGGCTGGTCGTCGGCGAACAGCTTGCGGGCCGGAGAGTGCAGGCCGTCGGCCGCGATCACCATGCCGGCCTCGTGGCTCTCGCCGGAGGCGACGGTCACACGAGCGCCGCCGTCGGTGTTCTCGTACGAGGTCACGTGTGCGTCGTTGATCAGCTCGACACCGGCGCGTTCGCAGGCACGCAGCAGCAGGCCGTGCAGGTCGCTGCGGTGGATGACCAGGTACGGGTAGCCGTAGCGCTTCTCCAGGTCGCGCAGGTCGAGCCGGGTCAGCTCGTCGCCGTCGACCGCGTCGCGCATGACCATCGCGTCCGGGACGACGCCGATGCTCTTGGCCTCCTCCAGGAGACCGTAGTCGTCGAGGATGCGGGTGCAGTTGGGGGCGAGCTGGATACCGGCGCCGACCTCGCCGAAGGCGGGGGCGCGCTCCAGCAGGCGGACGCTCTGGCCCTGGCGGGTCAGCGAGAACGCGACACCGAGGCCGCCGATGCCGCCGCCGACGACGATCACATCAGGGTGGGACATGGGATGCACTCCTCTACAGCCACGGGCCGAGCTCGGGGGCGTCGGCGAGCGAGTGGGGACGGCCGGCCAGCCAGGCGGCGACTTCGGGCAGCGGGCCGTCGGGGAGCTCGGTCAGCCCGCGTTTGGCGCTGATCTCGGCGACCAGGGCGGTCAGGAAGCCCTTCGGGAGGTCGGCGAAGGTGACGACGCCGGTGCCGAGGTCGACGGCGTGGACGCACACCTCGCGGGCTCGCATCCACGGGAGCTCGGTTGTGGGGACGGTACGGCCCTGGGCGGTGACGACCTGGTGCTGCCACTGCTCGTCGGTGAGCCCGTCCAGTCCCTCCGCGAGCCGGTGAGCGGAGCCGGTCAGCCACGAGCGGAGCTCGTCGGCCGGCAGGGTGGGGCCCTTGGCGATACCGGCGGCGCGCTCCTCGGCGGAGGCGTACATCGGCGTCTCCTCGCCGGTGGCCGCCCAGTGCACCAGGTTGCACAGGGCGTCGGCGTTGGCGGCGACATGCGCCACGAGGTGCCCCCGGGTCCACTCCGGCAGCACGCTCGGGGCCGAGAAGCCGGCCTCGCCGAGGCCCGCGACGGCGTCGAGCATCAGCTCGGTGCCCGTGCGGGCCCACGCGCGCGCGTCGGCGAAGGTCCGCGTGACCTCGGTCATGCCGCGACCACCTTGTTGGTACAGGCGCCCAGGCCGGCGATCTCGGTGACGACGGTCTGGCCGGGGAGCAGGAACACCTTGGGGTCGCGGGCGTTGCCCACGCCCGCCGGGGTGCCGGTGGCGATGATGTCGCCCGGGCGCAGGGTGATGACGGTGGAGATGTACTGCACCAGGAAGACCGGGTCGAACAGCAGCGTGCCGGTGTCGTCCTGCTGCATGACCTGGCCGTCGACGACCGTCTTCACTTCGAGCGCGGGGCGGACGCCGCCGACCTCGTCGGGGGTGACGACATAGGGGCCGACCGGGGTGGAGGCCTCCCAGATCTTGCCCTGGGTCCACTCGATGGTGCGGAACTGCCAGTCACGCACCGAAATGTCGTTCATGACGGTGAAGCCCGCGATGGCCTCCGCGGCCTGCTGCTCGTCGGCGCGGCGCACCGGCTTGCCGATCACGACGGCCAGCTCGACCTCCCAGTCGAACGCCTCGGTCTCGGCCGGCTTGACGATGTCGTCGTGCGCGCCCAGCAGGGTGTCGGCGAACTTCGGGAAGAGCGTCGGGTAACTCGGCAGGTCCCGGCCCATCTCCTTGATGTGGTTGGTGTAGTTGTGGCCGACGCAGACGACCTTGGAGGGGTTCGGGACGACCGGCGCGAAGTCCGCCGACTCGGCCGGGTAGGTGGTGCCGGACGCCGCAGAGGCCCGGTCCTGCCAGTCGGCCTCGGCGAACAGTTCGCCCAGGTCGGTGTACCCGAGGTCGACCAGGAGGTCACCGTCGAGGCGGACCGCCCTGGTGCCGTCGGCGGTGCGGATGGTGGCGAGCTTCATGGTCAGGCGTCCTTCTGGGTGCGGTCGATGCGGTGGAGCTTGAGCGCCTCGAAGACGGGCGCGTCGGAAAAACGGAAGAGGTCGAGGGCTCCCTCGTCGGAGTCGGTCGTGCCGGCCTCGGACCTGGCGGCGAACGGCTCCCAGGACGGGACGACGAACAGGTCGCCGCGGGTCACCGTCCAGGACTTGGCGCCGACGGTCACCACACCGGAGCCGTCGAAGACCTGGTACACCGACGAACCGGTTTCGCGCACCGGCGCGGTCTCGGCGCCCCGGGCGATGCGGTGGAACTCGGCGCGAATGGTCGGCAGCACGTCGGAGCCGTCGTGCGGGTTGGAGTAGCGCACCGCGGCGTGGCCTGGCTCGACGGTGCCGCCGAAGCCCTCCTTCTCCAGCAGCAGCTGGTCCCGCAGGGCCGCGTTGGTGTACTCCCACTTGTACGACAGCAGCGGGCTCCCCGGCGTGGCGGGTACGGCCGACAGCGGGCGCAGGCCCGGGTGACCCCACAGGCGCTCGGAGCGCGACCGCTCGGGGGTGATCCGCTCGGCGTCGCTGATCTCGTCGCGGCCGAACTCGAAGAACTGCGCCTCGGTGACGTACTGGAACGGGATGTCCAGACCGTCGATCCAGGCCATCGGCTCGGAGGTCGCGTTGTGGTGGGCGTGCCAGTTCCAGCCCGCCTGCGGGAGGAAGTCACCGCGGTTCATCGGCACCGGGTCGCCGCCGACGACCGTCCACACACCCGAACCCTCGACGACGAAGCGGAAGGCGTGCTGGGTGTGGCGGTGCTCGGGGGCGTCCTCGCCGGGCATGAGGTACTGGATGGCCGCCCACAGCGTTGGCGTGGCAAAGGGCCTGCCGCCGAGGGAGGGGTTGGCCAGCGCGATGGCCCGGCGCTCGCCGCCGCGGCCGACGGGAACCAGGCCGCCGGCCCGGTCCGCCAGCTCCCGCAGCCTCTCCCAGCGCCACAGGTGCGGCACGGCACGCGAGCGCGGGTGGGCCGGCATCAGGTCACCGATCTCGGTCCACAGCGGGACGAGCAGTTCCTGTTCGAAGCCCCGGTAAAGCTCTTCGAGCGCCGGGGTGACCTCGGGCTGCCCCTCCGCGGCGACAGCCTGGAGCCGGACCGGGAAACCCGTGGCGGTGTCTTGGGTCATGGAGGTCTCAGTCACGGCATCAGCGTGCGCCTCGTCTGGTGAGAGAACATGGAGATTCTGGAGAGCAGAATCAGGGGCGTGCCATGGACAAGCCGCTGAAGACACCGCCGCCGTACCCGATCGCCAGCGTGGACCACGCGCTGCGGGCGGCGACCATCCTGCAGATGG
>NZ_JBEYTS010000052.1:0-49061 GCF_040643155.1 Streptomyces sp. NPDC047453
ACCCCGGTCAGCTACCTCGCCGGACTTCACTTACGCGGCGCGGTCATCTGGCTCCGCAGCCTCACATGAAGATCTCAACTCGGCACAGACCCTAGTGCTGTGACCGCATAGGTTCGCCGGGCTGGTGGTCGTGGCGGCTGGACGGGGATTGAGGTCCGACCCGACCGCTGGAGATGTGGTGGCCGAGCCTGTCCGCGTGCGCGGACTGACCGACCAGGAGGGGCAGAAGCTGCAGCAGATCGTGCGCCGGGGCAGTACGAGTTCGGTGCGCTACCGGCGCGCGATGAGGCTGCCGGCCTCGGCGGGTGGGAATCCGATGCGAAAGCCGCCGCCGGCCGGACCACCAAGGGAGACGGCTCCCCACCTCGCCCTCTTGGAGGATGCTCAGTCGAGACAGAACTCGTTGCCCTCGATGTCCTGCATCACGATGCACGACTCATTGTCGTCATCGGCAGGCAGCAGTCGCACGCGTACCGCGCCGAGCGCGACCAGCCGTGCGCACTCGGCCTCGAGCGTGGCGAGGCGCTCTTCACCCACGAGCCCGGTGCCGACCCGCACGTCAAGATGCAGCCGATTCTTGACGACCTTGCCTTCGGGAACGCGCTGGAAGTACAGCCGCGGGCCCACGCCTGAGGGATCACTGCAGGCGAACGCAGAACCCTGCCGCTCAGGCGGCAGAGAGCGATCGAAATCTTCCCACGTGGCAAACCCCTCCGGTGGCGGCGGTACGACGTACCCCAACACCTCGCACCAAAAGCGAGCGACGCGCTCAGGTTCCGCGCAGTCGAAGGTGACTTGGAACTTCTTGATCGGTGACATCGGCGCACCATAGCAGGGGGACTCTGTTGGCTTATTTCCCGGTGTGGATCCGCATGTTGCCCGCCCTCCCGGACCAGACCGCGGCCCTCGCCGCGTTTCCCGATGGCAGCCTGAACAGCCGATATCACGAGTTCGAATTCAGCAGCGTGGACGTAGTTTCCACGCGCACGGGCAGAGGAGAGCAGGTGCAACCAAATTGAACCGGCCCCCGGCACGCCTTCGAAGGGACGCGCCGGGGGCCGGCCGGATCGCCGGCACCTCTATCGGCGGGCGCCGGCGGAGCTTGCGGGGTCAGCGGCGGCAGTCCCGGTGGGCGGGGTGCCCGACGCGGGTCCAGGTGGCGTGCGAGTGGTGGTGCCGGTCCCGGTATCCCGGGTGCCGCAGGCGTGTCCAGTGGCCCGCCGCCTCCATGCCGTGGCGCGACACCGTCGTCGCCTGGTGGTGTTGCGGCGTGGCCGATGCGGTGCCGACCGTGCCGACAACCGCGCCCGCGGCCAGGGCCACCGTCGCTGCCCCCAGGGCCGCAGCTCTCTTCAACCCGTTGATCATGTTCAGACCTTTCCCTACGAGTCGGGGCTGACGCCCCGCCATTCCCCGGACCGGTTCGGTCGGGGACCCACTGATCGTCCACCTTGTGACACCCCCAAATACTGAAAAAACGCTGCCTGTCATGAAATGCAAATGGATTTCTCACTCGTTTCAAATATTCATATACATGCGCCAGGTGTAGTGCGTCATGAGCCGACTCCATGGCGATCAGCGTGCGCCCGTGCGCGTGCGGGAGTGGTTGCGCCGGCCGGCCAGGTCTGCGAGGGCGAGGGACCAACTCGGTTGGATGATCAACGAGTTAGGGGCCTGCTGGGCGCTCGCCTCTCGGTCCTGCGGCTGCCGGCCGAATTGCCGCTGCCCTTGCTGCGGGTGCCGCGCGTGCTCGGCGTCGACGCGAACGGGTCGACGTGCTTCGGCGGCGCCGGGGTCACCGTGGCGTGGGGTTGCGCCCGGGAGGCGGCCCGGCTGGTGCTCGGTGGCCGGGCCGCCTCGGTCTATTCGAGCGGGTCCCTGTCCTCGTCGTGCGCCCGCAGGGCAGGCACGACGCGGACCCGGCTGCGGTGGGACGTCAGCACTTGTCCACGGGCGTGCCCGCCACGAGTTCGTACTGCGCACGCGCGTCGAGCAGTAGAGGCACCAGCGCGCGCATCGACTGCCGCAGCGGCACGAACGCGCCGTCGCCCTCGGGCCGCACCGTCACGCCGTGCAGGGCGAGTTCGTCCTTGACGTCGGCGTACTGGGCTGCGGTGAGCCGGTAGCCGCAGGGCGCCTTGTCCAGTACCTCGGACGGCTGTGCGGGCTCGTTGTCCGCGCCGCCGAGGTAGACCGGGCCGCGGTCGCTGTAGCCCGCCGCCCTGGCGGAGTGGGTGGCCGACACGATCTGGCCGTGCCGCTCCCTGGTGTAGTCGAACAGGCCGCCGAGAGCGGAGAGGTGGGATTGCACGCGACGACGGTGGTTCAGCGCCGGGTCGGCCTTCTCGGCGTCACTGAGCGCGTCGACGCGGCTTTCGATGAGCAGGCCGACGGAGTGCTTGACCCCCGACATATTACGCAGGATGCGTTCCTGTCCGTCACCGGCGGTCTGCTTGAGGGGCTCATCGGTGACCGGGTCGGTCCAGATGCCGTACGTGCCGGTCGAGTACCCGGCACCGTTCGCGGCCGGCCGTACATACGAACCCGACAGGGCTTCGGCCGTCTCGTGCACCTTGGGGTCGGTGTTGAGATTGCGCGGCCACAGGTCGAAGAGGTCCTTGTCGTAGTACTTGGGTGTGGCGCCGTACTCGTGCAGGTCGTAGACGACGTCGGGCTTCTGGTCGCGGATCACGGCGGCCATGGCCCGCCCTTCGGCGGTCTGCAGGGCAAGGTGGTCGCGGTTGATGTCGACGCCGTCGGAGTTGCCCCGGGTGTTGGCGGCGCGGCCGTCCGGGTTGGCGGTGGGCACGACGAGGAGGTTGCTGTGGGCGAGCCAGTTGCGGGTCCGTGCGTCCTGCGCGAAGGAGAGGTCGCGGATGGTGGTCAGACAGGCCTCGCGCCCGGAGGGCTCGTTGCCGTGCTGGGAACAGACCAGCAACACCGTTTCGGCGGTGCGGTGTTCGCCGATTCGTACGAGCTGGAGCGGGCGCCCCTGCTTGGTGGTGCCGATTTGGGACATGGACATCCGGTCGCTGGCCTTGTCGACGGCGGCGAGGAAGTCCTGCTCCTCGGGCTGGGTCGTCCAGCGCGCACCGCCGGAGGTTTCGAATCCGGTACGGAGCGGGGAGTCGGCGGCCTGCGCGGGCGCTGTCACCAGAGGTGCGGCAAGTGCGGCCGTCGCGATGGCCAGGGCGAGGGTGCGGCTACGCGGTGTCATCAGAGACTACCTCCCGGGATGCGGCGGGCCGGGCGTGGCGGGGCCACGCCCTCGGAACGGGACGCGTGGGGGGTGACAGACGCGGACGGCACGGAGGTGCCCCCTGCTCGAGCGGAGCCGAGAGCTTGGGGGACCTCGGTGGCGCGTACGAAGGCTTCGGCGCCGCCGACGAACGGCACCCGGGCCGAGGTACGGGCCAGGTCGAGGGTGAGGGTCGGGGTGCTGGACGGCGGGTCGATGAGGTCCTGGTCGGTGCCGGCGACGATCAGGGCGAGGCGGTGTCCGGCCGGGACGACGTGGTCGCTCGCCGCGAGGGACAGGGTGATCGTGTAGGGCTTGCCGGGGGTGAGGGGCCTGCCCTTTCCGGGGTCGGCGTAGCTGCCGAGGTCGGCCCAGCCGCGGCTGAAGACGGTGTGGTTGACGTCGGTGGTCTTCGTCTTGGTCTCCTTGAAGCAGGAGTTGTCGCCGCTGGTGCTCGCGCCCCAGCAGGTCCGGTCGGTGAGGGTGGTGATGCCTTCGCCGGAGCCCGCGTAGTCGCGGATGGTGGCGGGTCCGAGGTCGACGAGGACGGCCGACAGGTGAGCGGTCGTGGTCGTGGGCGTCGCGGTCACGGTCACCGTGGACGAGTCGGACAGGCGCAGGTCGTGGGCGAGCGGCGGCGTCACGAATCCGGCCTTGGCGGCGGTCCGTTGGTCGATCCCGGCGGCCCAGTCGTCCTCGCTCAGCTTCGGGTCGTCGGTGAACGTCTCGGTGGCGCCTGCGGGGGCGCGGTGCAGGCCGAGGGTGCCGACGCCCGGTGTGCTGCCGTTGCCGGGGCGCAGGGTGGTCGCGGCGGTGGAGCGGGGCGGCCAGACACGGTCGGTGGACCAGTGGTCCGGGGTGCGCTCGATGTCGGCCATGGGTTCGCGGTCGACGCCGTTGTCGTAGCCGAGGAGTTCATGGTCGAACCAGCGGTGCAGGGTGCGGACCCACTCGGCGCGCCGGAAGTCGAAGGGGTCGACATGGCCGGTCTGCGACAGCCAGATCTTGCGCTCGACGCCTGCCTTCGCGAGGGCGTCCCACCACTGTCCGAAGTGCTTGGTGCGCACGTTCAGGTCCTGCATGCCGTGGATGACGAAGACGCTGGCCTTCACCTTGTGAGCGTCCTTGACGTAGTCGCGCTCGTTCCACAGCCGGGTCCAGTCGCCGGTGCGAGGCGCCTCGTCGACCAGGCGCTTCTGCACGGCGGCGCAGCGGGCGCGGGCGGCCGGGCTCTCCACGTAGTCGGACAGCCACTCGGGTCCTGAGTCGTAGAGCGGGGCACCCTGCGCGAAGTAGTAGTCGTACCAGGAGGAGATGCCGCCGATCGGGACGATCGTCTTGAGGCCCTTGACGCCGGTGGCGGCGACGCCGTTGGCGATGGTGCCGTCGTAGCTCTTGCCGATCATTCCGGTGGCGCCATTGGTCCAGGAGGCGCGGACGCGGTCGCCGCCGGTGCGGGTGGCGTAGCCGTGGGCGCGGCCGCCGAGCCAGTCGACGACGGCCTTCGCGGACTGGATGTCGGAGCGGCCGCCGACGTCGACGCAGCCGTCGGAACGGTTCGTGCCGGCCAGGTCCACGGCGACGAAGGCGTAGCCGCGGGGCACGAAGTAGTTGTCGTAGAAGAGCGGGAACTGGACCGGGTTGCCGTGCGCGTCGTAGGTCTTCCTCTGGCTTTCGTTGCCGCGCCCGCAGCAGGAGTAGTAGGGGCTCGCGTCCATGATCACGGGAATCTTGCGGCCCTGGGCGGCGGATTCGCGGGGGCGGACGATGTCGACGGCGACGCGGTCGGTGCGGCCGTCGCCGTCACCGTCGAGCCCGGTGTCGACCCAGACGGTTTCGCGGATCGCGTCGGCGTACGAGTAGACGGGCCGGCTCTCGCGCGGAGTCGCGGCAGCGGCCGCTGCGACTCGCTCGGTGCCGGGGGCGCTGTGTGCGGCACCCGGGAACAGGAACACGGTCATTAAGGTGGCGGTGGCCACGGACGCCAGTGAGCTGCCTCTGAGGCGCGTGCGGCGGGCAAATATCGGCATGCGGGGAAGGTACATCGGTCAACTGCTGTGCAAAAGAGGGCAATGTGCGATTGCGAAAGGTTCGTGGGGTGGATTTACACATGTCGGCCGAATGGCGATCGTGTGACATGTGCGGCCATGGACACGCCAGCGACGACCGAGGCTGCATGGAGTCAAGGGACCACGTGTGCCTATGACTTGAAGCGTCCGGGCACCGCCGACTCATGGCGCCGAGCGCGCTCGCGGCCTGCTTCCTGCCGGCGATCCCGGCGTCGGCCGCCGACTGCTCGCCACCCCGCTGACGGCGCCGAGTTCCCTGACGTCTCACGCCCGAGGAGATAGCGAACGCAGCGCCCCGGCTGGATGGCGGGGGCGCTGCGAGGTCAGGTGCACATCTTGCCTGTTCCCCAAACGCAAGGCTCAACGTCGGGTTTGGCGAAACGGATACGCACCCCGGGTACTGCCCGGTTCAGTTGTCGAAGGTGACGACCGCGCGGCCGTGGAGGGTGCCGTCGTGCAGTGCCTTGTACGCTTCCTCGACCTTGGCGAAGGGGAAGATGTCGACGTTGTTCTGGATGCGTCCGGTTTCGGCGAGCGTCATCACCTCTTGGACGTCGGCGATGCTGCTGCCCTGGAAGTTGAAGATTTCGCCGTCGCGGGGCAGTCCGCCGTACCAGGGGGTTTGGAGGCGGCCCATGGCAGCACCGATGAGGCCGTAGGCGCCTGCGGGGCGGACGGCGGCGGTGCCGGTGGCGATGGTGGCGTCCACGCCGACGAAGTCCAGCACGGCGTCCGCTCCGTACCCGTCCGTGAGCGCGCGGATCTGATCGGCAGTCTGCTCGTTGGTGCCAACGAGCGTGTCGTGCGCGCCCAGCTCATGGGCCAGCTTCAGACGGGCCTGGTCGGTGTCGACGGCGATCACGTTGGCGCCGGTGAGTAGGCGAAGATACTGCACCGCGAATGCGCCGAGGCCGCCCGCGCCGATGACGACGGCGGTGCCGCCAGGACGGATGCGCGGCACCGCGCGACGCACCGCGTGGTAGGAGGTGGCGCCGGCGTCGGTGAGCGGGCCCGCGGTGCGCGGGTCGAGGCCGTGCAGCGGCAGCAGTGCGCGCAGGTCGTCGACGAGGACGTATTCGGCGAGGCCGCCGTCACGGCCGAAGCCGCGTCCGGCGGGGGCGTTGGGGCAGTTGTTGTCCTGGCCGCGGACGCAGAAGGAGCAGGTGCCGCAGGAGGCGGGGGAGACCAGTGCCACCGCGTCCCCGGGGGTGAAGCCGGTGACGCCCGGGCCGAGTTCGGCGATGTAGCCAGCGGTCTCGTGGCCGAGGGTGAAGGGCATGTTCCAGCCCATGGCGCGGCCGGTTTCGGCGGGCATGCCCAGCATGGTGAAGTCGGAGTGGCACAGCCCGCATCCGGCCACCTTGACCAGGACCTGGCCCGGCCCCGGTGTCGGTACGGGGACCTCGACGACTTCGGCGGGGTGTTCCCATTCAGGGATGCGGTACGCCAGCATGGTGCGGCTCATGGCGGTAACCGTCCTTATTCGTTGCTATTCGTTGCTGTATGCATCGATTCGGTCGTAGCTGACGTTTCCGCAAGTAGGACCCGGTGTTGGAGGTGAGGAATACGGTGTGGCGGGGCCCCGCCATCGGAGGTATAGCGCCCTTTCGCGGGACGCCCCGGATGCCTTCGGCCCGGTGTCACGGGTTCGTTCAGTGGCGGGGGCTGCCGGCTTTACTGGAAGAGGGTGCCGGTCTTCTCGCCGATGGCCTGTTTGCGGCGGAAGTAGTCGTTGATGACGACGCGGTACAGGTCGGTTTCGGGGCAGGCTCAGTTGTGCATGAGTTCGCAGCCGAACGCGAGGGGGCGTGATGGGCTGCGCGCCCCACTGAACCGCCTTACGGCAGGCGGCGACGCAGCGAACCGCGGGCATCCAGCCGACGGTGTGCGGGGATCATTGGCCGCCGGCCTTGCCGGTGTGCTGCTTCTCCAGCCCGTCAAGGAGGGCGTGGAGGCCGAGTTCGAAGGTCCCGTCGGGGGCGGCGGCGTAGCCGGTCGCCGCGGGGGTCTCCAGGCGGGCGCGCAGGCGCGGGTAGCGCATCGCGATCTCTTGGGCTTGGGTCATGGCGGCCTGCACCTGCTCTTCCGCGGTGGTGCTGCCGTCGCCGAGTTTGCGGGTGAGTGCAGCGGTCGCGGCGGTGCCGGCGGCGTTGCCGAGGACGTAGGTGAAGACGGCGGCCGCGGCCTGGTCGGCCTGGGTGGCGGTGAAGCCCGCGGTCTCGTAGACGGCGAGATGGTGGTCGTCGTGGCGGGCTTTGCCCTCGCCGTAGACGACGTGGGCAGCGAGGACCTGCACCAGCCAGGGGTGCCTGGTGAACATCGCGTACAGGTCGGTGGCCATGGTGGTGGCTGCGGTGCGCCAGTCGACCGTTGCCAGGTCGGGTAGTTCGAGCTCGCTCCAGACCTGGTCGGTGGCGAGCAGTACGAGGTTGTCCTTGTTCTTGACGTGCCAGTACACGGCGGTAGCAGCGGAGTTGAGCCGTTTGCCCAGGGCGCGCATGTTCAGGCCTTCGAGGCCGTCCGTGTCCAGATGCTCGATTGCGGCATGGACGATCTGGTCGCGGGTGAGGGTGTTGCGTGCCATGTCCTCAACGGTACGCACCGTCTTGCACTAAGTTCAACTTGTCGGCTGCGTCCTCGGCGGACTCCATGGCTCGGAGCATGTGGAGTGCGAAGCCTGTGAGGCCGGGCAGTTGGCCGGCACCGACAGCGTCAATCCATGGCAGGGCGCCTGGGGGCGCGAGGCGGTCGGTGGGGATCTCGCCGAAGTCGCGCACGTGCTGGGCGGCGGCATCCACACGCCTCCGGCCCCACCCCGCGTTTCCGGCAGCTGTCACCCGCAGTCGGGAGCCTCCTCCAGGGCCGCCGCGTCGAGCGCCATGGTGAGCCGGTCGAGGCGGGTGCGCAGCTCGCGGATCTCGTCGACGGTGAAGCCGGTCGCCGTGCCGATCCGGTGCGGCACCCGGAGCGCCCGCTCGCGCAGTGCCGCGCCCTCCTCGGTGAGCCGCACCTCGACCGACCGCTCGTCGCGCGCGCTGCGCTCCCGATGCACCAGGCCGGCCGCCTCGAGCCGCTTGAGCAGCGGGGACAGGGTGCCGGAGTCCAGCCGCAGATGTTCCCCGAGCCGCTTCACGGGCGTGTCGCCGTGCTCCCAGAGCACCAGCATCACCAGATATTGCGGGTAGGTCAGCCCGAGCTCCTTGAGGACCACGCGGTAGACGCCGTTGAAGGCACGCGAGGCGGCGTGCAGCGAGAAGCAGATCTGGCGGTCCAGACGCAGCCACTCCTCGTTCGGCGGGGCGCTGGGCGGAACCTCGGTAGTCATACGGCCAGGATAACCGGACACCGCGCCATTTGATTGTGCACAACTCAATTGTGTGCTCTACTTACGTCGGCAACCGATACTCGTATCGCTTCGAGAGGACTTGGTCCCCATGGACACGCTCTACACCGCCGTCGCCACCGCCACTCACGGCCGGGACGGCCGCGCCGTCAGCTCCGACGGCAAGCTCGACCTGCAGCTGGCCATCCCGGTGGAGATGGGCGGCAACGGGCAGGGCACCAACCCCGAGCAGCTGTTCGCCGCGGGGTACGCCGCCTGCTTCGCCAGCGCCCTCGGCGTGGTCGGCCGGCAGGCGAAGGTGGATGTCAGTGATGCCGCGGTCACCGGTGAGGTCGGCATCGGCAAGCAGGGCGAGGGTTTCGCGCTCGCCGTCACCCTCCGCGTCGAACTGCCCGACAGCATCGACAAGGCCACCGGCCGCAAGCTGGTCGAGCAGGCCCACCAGGTCTGCCCGTACTCCAACGCCACCCGCGGCAACATCCCGGTGGACCTCGTCGTCGAGTAAGAGGCCCTGACAAAGGCGTTGGACGTGTCGGTGGGTGATCAGTCACGTGACGAGGTCGAGGAAGGCCTTGCCTCTCTCCCTCGGCATCTCCGCCGCGAACACCCACGACAGCCAGGGGCTGGAGCCGCTTGTGCGGGGGTATCCCGCCCATTCGCTCCCGGCGCGGACCCCGGCGGCGACGACCGACCAAACTCCACGGAGGCGGAGCATTTCCTGGCTTTCGCCGGCGTCGCCGCCGCCCTGATCTGTCCCATGCATTCCGCGGTCCGCTGTGTGACGTAGTCCTGGCCGCGCTGGTCATACCTCATGCGGACGTCGTCGATGCCGATGGCAGGAACAGCCGAAACGGCCCGCCGGACAAACGGACGGACCGTCACGAAACATCGAATTTAAAGAAAGGTTAAAGACCAGAATCGCCCTGCTAGCCTTCCCCACGCGAAACGTCAATCCCGCTTTCGACAAGGAACGTGCCTCCATGATGCCCACCGGTTCGGTCTCGGGAAAGGAACACGGGGCCATCGCGGCGGACATCGAGCGGCGCATAGCCGACGGGGTCTACCTCGCCGGGCAGAGGCTGCCCAGCGAGCAGGCCCTTGCGGAGGAGTACGCCACAACCCGGGCCCGGGTCCGCACCGCTCTGGCGTCCCTGGCCCGTCGAGGTGTGCTGGTGTCGCGGCCCAACTCGGGTTGGCTCGTTCAAGTCGGGCATCAGACGCAGACAGTGGGGGAGATGCGCTCGTTCTCGCAGTGGGCCGCGGAGCACGGGCGTGAATTCGGCGGGCGGATTGTGCGCCGCGAGCGCGGTGGCGCGACTGCGCGGGAGGCCCGTCTGCTCGGCATCGGGCTGGGCGAGGAGATCCTGCGTTTCGCCCGGGTGCGCACGCTCGACGGTCGTGCAGTCATGGTCGAACGGTCGACGTGGGCGCCGTGGGTGCTACCGCTGATCGACGCGCTTCCCGACGACGTGCCTTCCCTCTTCGGCGCGCTGGACTTCGCCGGCGTTCGAGCCGTGCTCGGAGACCACCGGATCGAGGCGGTCGCGGCCTCCAGTGAGGATGCCCGGCTGTTGAACCTTCGGCGATCCAGCCCGTTGTTGCAGGTCAGCCGCACTACCGCGACCTGCGACGGGCAGATGGTCGAAGTCGCGGTCGATCGCTACGTGTCTGATTTGATGGCTGTCGACGTTCGGGCCGGGGACGTCGCGCGGACGTTGCTGTCTCCGCGCGAGTGAGCGCACAAGGCGCCGGACGCGGCCCACTGCGCGCAGTCGGCGATCGAATCCGCCCGCTTGAGCACCGAATCCACTGGTCGTGACATGTTCATTGGGCATTAATCCACGGCGCTTCCGATCAGAACTGCATTCACCAGTCAGTTCATGCGTATCAGGAGCGTCCGATGGCCACCGACCCCGAGCTTTCTCAGTCTGATAACTCGCAGCAGGAAGTCATTGTCCCCGACTCGATCCTGCGATTGGGACTCTCGCGGCGAGGCATGCTCAAGGCCATGGGCCTTTTCGGCGGCGCGACCGCGCTCGTCGGTGGCGGCGCTCTCGGCCTGACGGCCACCGGCGGACGCGGGAAGCCGGCAGCCTACGTCCTGCCCGAGGGCTTCACCGGCACGATGGCCGACCTCAAGCACGTGGTGATCCTGATGCAGGAGAACCGTTCCTTCGATCACTACTACGGGGCGATGCCCGGGCTCCGCGGCTTCAACGACAAGCAGGCACTGCGGTTCCAGAACGGCACCACCGTCTTCTCACAGCCCAGCGGCTCGAGCACGGTCAAGCCGAAACACGTCACGACCGTTGCCCAATCGACGACCGGCCTCGCCCACGACTACGGCACGGGCGCCTCGGCATGGAACGGCGGCCGGTACGACAACTGGGTGCCGGCCAAGGGCAGCGCGACCATGAACTACCTCACCGGCGACGAGATCCCGTGGCAGTGGTCGCTGGCCAGCAACTACACCGTGTGCGACAACTACCACTGCTCGCTCATGGGGCCGACCACGCCCAACCGGCTCTACCTGTGGACCGGCACGTCCAACGGCGTCACCGGCAACGGCGGCGAGACCTCCGGCAACCGAGCCTGGCAGACCTACCCCGAGGCGCTCCAGGCGGCCGGTGTCTCGTGGCGCGTCTACGTCGACAACAACAACGGCGACGGATGGCGGGGCGATTACCAGGACAACCCGATCCGCGGCTTCGCCACCTTCACCCCGAGTGCGGCGAACCTCGCCGACACCACCAAGACCGCTCCCGGCACCGGCCTGGTGTGGCGCGCCAACTCCTTCCCGTACGCTCCCGACGGCCTGCCCGACAACGACAGCGACACCAACCTCAATGGCGTCCTGCGTGACTTCATCGCTGCCTGCGCCCCCGACGCCGAGTTCCCGCTGCCGCAGGTCTCCTGGATCGTCTCGCCGTACAGGTGGTCCGAGCACCCCTCCGCCAACCCGGAGCACGGCGCTCACTACACGAGCCGTGTGATCCAGGCCCTGCAGAGCAACCCGGACATCTGGAACCACACCCTGCTCATCCTGAACTTCGACGAGAACGACGGCTACTTCGACCACGTCCTGCCGCCGTTCCCGGAGCCGGGAACAGCCAACGAGTACTCCGGCGGCACCCCGCTCGGCTACGGCGCCCGCGTCCCGATGATTCTGATCTCGCCGTGGACCCGTGGCGGCTGGGTCAACTCCGAGGTCATGGACCACACCTCGATCATCCGCTTCCTCGAAGTGTGGACCACCTCGATGGGCACCCCGGCGCTGAGCACCATGATCTCGCCGTGGCGGCGCACCATCAGTGGCGACCTGACCAGCGCAATCGACTTCTCCCGTCCGGTCCTTGACGCCCCGTCGCTGCCGGACACCGCCGCCCTGGTCGCGATCGCCCGAGCCGGCGGCACGATCGCGACGCAGGTGCCTGCCGAGGACCAGTGGAGCGACTACCCGCCGCTGCGCCCGCGTCCGCTGACTTCACCAACGCGGGCAAGCACTTCATGGGCTGGAGCCTCACCCCGAACGGTGCACTGGCCTACACCGACCAGGACAGCGTCAAGAACCTCACCTCCACTGACAACGGCAACGTCACCCTTTACGCCCAGTGGGCGCCGGCAGGCACTTTTCAGGTGACCGAGACCGGCGACAGCCACGTCAAGGTGAGCTCATCCTCCGACTCGACCGGGGGCTGGGTGGCCCCCGGCTCGAAGGTCACACTGACCGCCACCCCTGCGACGGGCTACTCCTCCACCTGGCAGGCCGACTCCCCGGCCGACCTGACGATCGCGGATGACGGCACCTTCACGATGCCCTCGCAGAACGTCGTCATCAAGGCGGTCTCATCGGCCAACAAGTACACGGTCGTCTTCGATGGCAACGGCGCCACCGGCGGGGCCACCGCCACACAGCCGTTCACCTATGACCGGTCCGCCGCGCTGACCGCGAACGGCTTCAAGCACGACGGTCACGGTTTCCTCGGCTGGGCGACCAGCCCGACCGGTAAGCCGGCCTACACCGACGGCCAGAACGTCACCAACCTGACCGCGACCGCCGACGAAAAGGTCACCCTGTACGCAGTCTGGGGTCGCTACCGCGCGGCCGGCGACACCGTCGCGCCGGTGGCCTCCTACGACTTCGACGCCGACAAGAACGGTGCGGTCAGCGACGGCTCCGGCCAGGGCAACAACGCCGTATGGAAGGGCACCCCCGCCTACGCGAAGGGCCTCTCGGGCCGCGCTGCCCACGTCAGCGCCGGAACCAACTTCCTCCAACTGCCGAAGGTGGCCGGCCAGACGGACGGCTCGGGCAGCTTCTCGTTCTCCACGTGGTGGGGCGAGTACGGCGCGACCTCCGACTCCCCGCTGGTGAGCAATCAGAACTTCGGCTCGTGCTCCAACGCCGGCGTCTCGCTGCACCACCTCTCCGGCACGTCGACGACCCGGGCCTGCTGGGGCCAGCCGACCGGCAGCACGCGCCAGTACTCGGAGACGAACCCGACCGCGTTGAAGGGCAAGTGGCACTACCTCACCGTGGTGGTCGACCGTAGCGCGCAGAAGATGAGCTACTACGTCGACGGTGCGCTGTTCACCACCTCCTCCGCCTCCCAGATCACCTCGGCGACCAACTTCAACTCGGGCCTTCCGTTCACGATCGGCCAGGACGGCACGGGCACCTACACCGCCTCCGTCGACGCCCTGGTCGACCACTTCGACTTCTACAACCAGCCGCTCACGGCGGCCCAGGTCGCCAACGACTACAACGCCACCAAGCCCGCCGACGCCGCGCTGCCGGACGAGTCGACGGTCGACGTGCCGACCACCCCCGTCGCCACCGTGCCCGAGGGCTTCGTCACCGACACCTTCCACGCCCCGCAGGCCCGAGTGAACGCCGCGGTCTCGCAGTCGGTGGCCGGCCTGTGGAACGGCAACGCCGTCACCTCGTACAAGAAGACCAGCGGTGACTCCTGGCTCAGCGTCGATGCTCACGGGGTCGTGAGCGGTACCGCGCCGAGCACAGCGCCCCAGCACCCGGGCACGATCACCGTGCAGGCCACCGACGGGACCACGACCTCCCAGGTCACCGTCGAGGTTCCGGTCATCGCCGCCGATGACGCCCCACAGGTCGCTGCCGCGACCTGGAACCTCTGGGACGCCGGCAAGCATGTGGACGACTCGCTGCTGAAGAACCTCACCGTCATCGCCAACAACGGCCTCGACGTCATCGGCGTCCAGGAGGACGGCGGAACCGGCGCGCACCAGCTCGCGAAGGCACTCGGCTGGTACGACTACGAGGGCGCAGGCGGTCTCGGCATCGTTTCGGCCTGGCCCATCTCTTCGACCGGGGTTGTCGCCGCGACCGACTCGGCCCCCGCCGTCGGTGTGACCGTCAACGTGGGCGGCCGGAACGTCCGGGTGTGGAATGCTGCTCTCGACGAGACTGCCTACGGGCCGGAGCAGGCTTGCGCCAAGGCCGGAACCGACGGGTCGGCCGTTGTCGCCGCGGAGAAGGCGAGCACCCGCTACGCCCAGGCTCAGACCATCGCCGCCGCGATCAAGCCCGAGGTCGACTCGGCCGAGACCACGCCCGTGGTGTTCCTCGGCGACCTCGCCTCCCCGTCGGCCGCCGACTGGACCGAGGCCACCGCTGCCAAGCACTGCAACGTCGGCGCCGTCCATTGGCCGGTGCCCGACGCCATCACGGGCACGGGCCTGACGGACGCCTTCCGCAAGGCCCACCCCGATCCGGCGGCCGATCCCGGGAACACCTGGTCGCCCATCGTGACGACCAACCCGACGACCGGCGCCGCCGAGCCGCACGACCGGATCGACTACGTCGACTACGCCGGCAGCGACCTCCATATGCTCGGCTCCAACACCCTCGTCGCCGGCTGGCCGTCGGACACCGATGGCAACGCCAACGCCTGGACCAGCGACCACACCGCGGTCGTGACCACCTTCACGCTCGGCACCCCGCTTCCGTCTGCCCCGGCCCCGACCGTCACCGTGGGCAAGGACGCGCTGGTCTACCAGGCCGGCCACGGGCCGGCCGACGACGCGGCCCTGCGCAGCGCCATCGGCGTCATGTCCGACTCCGCCGGCGCGACCATCACCGTCGACTCCAGTGACGTCGACTACGGCACGGCGGGCTACTACACCGTGCTGGTCACCGCGAAGAAGGACGGCTACGTCTCCGACCCGGTCGCGGTGACCGTGCACGTGGTGCCAGTCGTCAAGATCACGCTGATCAAGGACTCCGTCTCCCTCGCCGGCCCCGGCATGACCCGAGCGGAGGTGCTCGACGGTCTCGGCGGGAGGCTCAACGCCCCTGGCTCGATCGACGTCGACCTCTCCCATGTCAACACGTCCATGCCCGGCAGCTACCCGGTGACGGTGACCGGGACCGACGACTACGGGTTCACCGCGACGAAGCAGGCAACGGTCGTGATCATGCCGGTCGTCCCGAAGATGGCCACGACCGCCCCGGCGGCGCAGTACGGGACGGCGGCCACGGTGACGGTAACGGTCAGTGCCCCCGGCCTGCCCGTCACCGGCACCGTCACCCTCAACGAGGGGGCTACCCCGCGCGGCAAGGCCACCCTGACCAACGGCAGGGCGACGTTCACCCTGCCGATCGGGCTGGCCGTCGGAAGCCACGTGATGCTCGCGTCCTACTCGGGCAGCGATCTGCTCACACCGGAAGCCCAGACCCTGACCGTCACGGTGGGCCTGCCCCAGGCATGGAGCGCCTCGACGTCGTACAAGACCGGCGACAAGGTCGGCTACCAGGGCAAGATGTACATGGCCTCTTGGAGCACGCAGAACCAGAACCCAGGGGACCCGCAAGGCCCGTGGCAGGAGATCGCCATGACGGAGGACGGGACCGCCATCTGGACGGCCTCGCGGATCTTCAACGCGGGCGACGTGGCCGTCTACCAAGGCAAGTCCTTCAAGGCGGACTGGCGCACCCGGAATGAGGCCCCCGGTGACCCGACCGGTTCGTGGGAGGAGCAGGCGCCCCCCGGACCGAACGGAATCGCGGCCTGGACCCCGACCACGATCTACAACTCCGGCGACCGGGTCACCTATCAGGGCAGCATCTACCAGGCCCAGTGGTACACCCGCAACCAAACCCCGGGTACCCCGAACGGGCCCTGGAAGAAGATGGGCTAGCACCGCGGCAGGCCATGTTTTGAGTGCGGGCCGGAAGTCCTCGTACTGGACGTACTTGGGCTTTCGGTCGGTGCGGCGATGGGGGGGACGCCGCCCGCGCGAGCGAAGCCGAGCGTGGGAGGCGTAGTTGTAGACGGTGCGCGCGTACTTGTCGTACAGCTCTGCGGAGACTGCGTCCGCGGCATCAGACGCTACGAAACCGTCGCCCGTCAACTGGACACCCCCGCTGGCTACATCGCCACCCCCGTAGGCTTTTCTCCCGTTGGCTGAGGGGAGTTGCAGAGTGGCTCGGTTGCATGGACCTGTTGTGCGCACCCAGCGGCTGGTGATGGAGCCGATCCGCCGCGAGGACAGCAACGATCTGTTCGAAGCTGTGGTCAGTCAGGACAGTGTGATGCGGTGGCTGGCGACCGGCCGGGCGGACAGCCGGTCCGCAGCCGAGGCCATGTGTGACGATCACGTCGCGCATTGGGCCAGGAACGGCTACGGCGACTTCGCGGTCAGGGACGCGACAAGCAATGCCTTCCTCGGACGGGTGGGACTGCGCAATCGGGCCGGGTACGGGGTCGACCTCGGCTTCGCCATCCATCCGCGGGCACAGGGCCGCGGTATCGCGGCGGAGGCAGGCCGTGCCTGCCTGGACCTGGCATTTCGCCGGCTCAAGCTCCCGGCCGTCTTCGCGTTCGTCCTGCCTGGCAACATGGCCTCGATCGCGGTGCTGCGCCGCCTGGGTGCCCAGGAGGCCGGGACCGTCCGGTCCAGTGGCCTGCACTGTGTGCGGTACCGGTTCGATCCCACCGTGTACCCGGCCGCGGAAGCGCCCGCGGTGCAGGGCAGTGATTCTGACCTCCGACTGCACTACGCGCCCGGCCCCGGCGACCGGGAGGACACCGCCGCACTCTGCGATGGTCGGCCCGACCCCTTCGGGATCAACGGGCTCGGTCTGGTCTGGTCGGACAAGGAACACACGCTCACGGCTTTCCGTGACAGCCGACTGGTGGCTTCCACGGGGTTGCTGGTACGGGAGATGGCATTCGACGGGGCACCGCGTCGCGTCGCTGGGCTGGGCAGTGTGCTGGTGCACCCTGCTCATCGGAGCCGGGGCATCGCCAGGACCATGATCAGCGTCGCGATCGAACACGCACGGGAGGCCGGGGCCGAAACGGTGATGCTGCTCTGCCGCCCGGAGCTGGTTCCGCTCTGCACGCAACTCGGATGGCGCCACGTGTTTGTGCCGGTCACCTTCCGACAGCCTGCCGGCCCCCGACCCTGCCCGCTGAGCACCATGACGTACGACCTGGCCGACCTGCCCCAGCCCACCGTCAGCGTGGACCTCCAGGGCCTGCCCTTCTGACGCACCGGGCTCCAGGTCTTGGTGCGTTGGAAGGTGACGCCGCGTCGGGTGAGCAGACAGCGCAGGGCCTCGCGGCCGATGCGGATGACGCGGGTGTGGACGCGGCGCAGGTCGGCGGCGAGCTTGCGCAGGGACCAGCGGGTGAAGGGCTCGCCGAGCTTGGTCGGTCGGGTGATGGCCGTCTTGACGACGAAGTCCTCGTCGTCAGGGCTGAGTCGGCGGGGACGGCCTCCCGCCCAGCAAGGTTCCAGACAGGCCAGGCCGAACTCGTTGAACCGGTGGATCACATCGCACACCGTGTCCTCGTCGGCGATAACGTCGGCTGGGCAACGGCGTTCCTCTCGCCTTCAGCGGACTTTGGCTTGTTTGAGCAGAAGTTCAGTTCTTTTGCGAAAAACTTTCGCGCATCAGACTCTATCTTTGGCGGATTCGCGCCTATACGATCCGCGCAAGAACTTGGACCGCGTCGGTCGTTCACCAGTGATCCCGGTGAGCGACTGACGCGCAAGTCGGCGTAGTGGACGCACTTGCCGTCACTTCATCCCCAATCACACTGCAGCGACCGACCATCCGTTTGCCTTTTCCTCTGGACATACCGGCGCATACCGCACCCTTCCCGGCCGGACCGTCTCCGCGCGACGGCCCGTTGGTCGGGCGTACCCCCGAGGAGGTTCCATGCGCATAGCCCTCCGCCGCCGCCTCACCGCGTTCGGCGTGCTGCTCGCGCTCGTGGCCAGCGCGCTCATCGGCCTGGCATCGACGTCCGCCCCGGAGGCGGCCGCGGCCGCGCCGGACAGCCGCGGCATGCAATACAGAGTCTTGGTCTTCACGAAATCCACGGGCGGAGACCCGGCGGCGACCGCCGCAGGTGTCGGCGCCATCAGACAGCTCGGCGATCAACTCCGGTTCGCGGTCCAGGTGACCGACGACGCCCGCAAGTTCGACGAGGAGCACCTCAAGCAGTACCGCGCCGTCGTCTTCCTCAACACCAGCGGCGACTTGCTCACCACTGCCCAGCAGGACGCCTTCGAGGCGTACTACCGCGCGGGCGGCGGCTTCGTCGGCATCGGCTCGGCGATCGAGGCCCAGCCCGGCTGGGACTTCCTGTCCGACGCCCTCGGCACCCGCGCGTCCGGCCGGACCGGCGTGCAGCCCGGCACCATCAAGGTCGCCGACCGCGTCCACGAGGCGTCGAAGAACCTGCCGGAGTACTGGACCCGCACCGACGCCTGGTACAACTTCAAGTCCAACGTGCGTGGCAAGAGCCATGTCATCGCCACCGTCGTCGAGGACGCGTTCAAGCAGCAGTCGTGGGGTGGGACGCTCACCGGCATCAGCGGCGGCACGATGGGGCACGACCACCCGGTCACCTGGTGCAAGGACTGGCAGGGCGGCCGCTCGTTCTACACCGCGCTCGGCAACACCGCCGCCAGCTTCGGCGAGACCGACCTGCGCTCGCACCTCGGTGGCGCGATCAAGTGGGCGGCCGGGCAGGCCGACCCGGTGTACTCCGACTGCGGCGCGACGGTGCTGGCCAACTACCAGCAGACGACCGTCGCGGCACCGCCGAACCTGGGCGAGCCGATCGGCTTCGACGTCTTTCCCGACGGCCGGGTCATCCAGACCGACCGCCGCGGCAGCGTCCGGCTGCACGACCCCAAGTCGAACAAGACCACCGTGCTGGCCCAGATCCCGGTCTACCAGGCCAGCGAGGACGGCATGTACGGGCCGGGGATCGACAACGACTTCAAGACCAACCACTGGGTCTACCTCTACTACGCGCCACCCACGGTGAAGGACGTGAAGCTGTCGACCGGCAAGATCGTCACGCAGACGACTCCGGAGGCGAACGCGCCGAACACCGGGGACTCACCGGCGGCATGGGATCCCTGGGTCGGGTACTTCCAGCTCTCCCGCTTCAAGTTCGTCGATGCCACCGCGGACAAGCCGGCGCACCTCGACGTCGCGTCCGAGCAGGAGATCATGCGCGTTCCGGTCAACCGCGGCGCCTGCTGCCATGTCGCGGGCGACATCGACTTCGACAAGCACAACAACCTGTGGATGGTCACCGGCGATGACACCCCGGCCGGCGGCGGCAACTCCGGGGGCTTCAGTCCCTTCAACGACATGCTGACCACGAACGGACAGTTCAACGCCCCGCACGTCGACGCTCGCCGCTCGTCGCTGAACACCAACGACCTGCGCGGCAAGATCCTGCGCATCACGGTCAAGGACGGCGCCATCGCCGCCGGCGATCAGAACAAGTTCGGCGGCGCCTACACGGTCCCCACGGGCAACCTCTTCCCCGTCGGCAAGGACAAGACCCGTCCGGAGATCTACGCGATGGGCTTCCGGAACCCGTTCCGGATCCAGGTCGACGAGAACGACGTCGCCTACGTCACCGACTACTCGCCCGACTCGCAGACCCCGCAGAACTTCCGCGGGCCGGCTGGGACCGGCCGGGTCGAGATCGTTCGCAAGCCGGCGAACTACGGCTGGCCGCTGTGCTACCGGACGGACCTGCCGTACTACCGCTGGGACTTCAACACCTCCACGCCGCAGGACAGTCCGCCGCAGCCGTTCGAGTGCGACAACCCCAACCGCGGTCCACAGAACGACTCCCGGTGGAACCTCTCCGGTGGGCCCACCGTCGAGCCCGGCCTGGAATACGGCCCGCCGATCACCAACCCGGACATCTGGTACTCGTTCACACCCGAGAACCGGGCGGACAACCCGATCGGTACGCCGTGCTTCGCCTACTACAACGGCTCCGGTGCCACCACCTGCCCGCGGCTGTTCCCCGAGCTCGGCACCGGTGGTGTCGGCCCGCACGGCGCGGCCAAGTACCACTTCGACCCGGGCAACTCGGATCCGACGAAGCTGCCGCCGTACTACGACAACGCGGTCTTCTTCGGCGAGTTCACCCGGGACACCCTGCGGGAGATCCGACTGGACTCGAAGGGCCGGGTGTTCAAGATCAACAACTTGCTCGACTGCGGCGGCCTCTCTGCAAAGCGGGTCCCGGATACGAACAACCCGTTCGAGTGCGACAACCCGATGGACATGCAGTTCGACGGGAACGGTCACTTCTACCTGCTCGCCTACGGCGACGGCTTCTTCACCAGCAACAACGACGCCGGCATGTACCGGTGGGACTACGTCAAGGGCCAGCGCGCACCGATCCCGAAGCTCGCGGCGACGCCGACGAACGGCTCCGCACCGCTGACCGTGCAGTTCTCCAGCGAGGGCTCGCGGGATCCCGACCCGGGCGACTCGATCCGGTTCGAGTGGGACTTCAACGGTGACGGAGTCGTCGACTCGATCGACCCCGACCCGAAGTACACCTATACGACGCCGGGGCAGTACACCGCGCGACTGACGGTGTTCGACTCGAGCGGCAAGTCCGCCTCGGCGAACACGACCATCACGGTCGGCAACACCGCGCCCACCGTGACCGTCAGTACGCCGGTCGAGGGCGGCCTGTTCTCCTTCGGCGAGAGCATCCCGTTCTCGGTGACGGTCACCGACCCCGAGGACAAGACGATCGACTGCAGCCGGGTCGAGGTGACGTTCGTCCTCGGCCACGACAGTCACGGCCACGCCGAGCAGACCGTCCACGGCTGCACGGGTGTGCTGCCGACCGACCCTGACGACGTGTCCCACGGGGGCAACGTGTTCGGCGTCATCAGCGCCTCATACACCGATCGCGGTGGTGCCGGCGGTGTTCCGGCGCTGACGACGGTCGCTCAGAACGAGATCCGGCAAAAGCGCCAGGAGGTCGAGTTCGCCCTCGAGGAGTCCGGTACCAACGTCGCCACGACGAACGACCCGGACGGCGGAAGCCAGCACCGCGGCAGCCTCGGCAGCGGCGACTGGATCGCCTTGAACGGACCGTTCAACCTGCTGAACAGCGACTCGATGACGTTCCGGGTGGCGAGCACGTCGACGCAGGTGCCGGCGGGTGGCCCGATGGCCGCCGTCGAGGTCCACCTCGACTCGGTCGGCGGGCCGATTCTCACCACGGCGAAGCTCACGTCGACCGGTGACACGGCGAAGTGGCAGAGCCAGACGTTCCCGATCACCAACCCGGGCGGCAAGCACAAGATCTACCTCGTGTTCCGGTCGGTCACGGGCGGCCAGACCGGCGCCAACCTGTTCAACCTCAACTGGGTCGAGTTCGGCGGACGAGGGGTGAGCGCGCCGTAGCACGACCCCGCGGCCGGGCGCCGTGCGATCGGCACGGCGCCCCGGCCCTGGTTTGGTTCAGCCACTTCGAAAGAGGGACCACAATGGCCTTCAACAGCAAGTTCAACCGGCGCCGGTTCATGGTCGGCACGGGCGCGGCGGTGGCCGCGACGTTCAGCCCACTCGGCCCCGCATCCGTGTTCACGCCGGCCCAGGCGAGCGCGGCCAACGGGCGGCTCATCCCTGGCGGCAAGCTGGGCACGATCACCTACAGCCAGCGCGACGTGCCCACGCGGGTCGGCATCGCGGCGAGCGCGGCGCGCGGCGTCTCACCCACCATGGGTCGCCTGGGTGGCCCGAACTTCCCGCAGGACCCCACCGACCTCGGCCCGCTCGTGCCGCTGCCCGGCGGCTGGCTGGAGCTGTTCGAGTTCCTGGCGAACTGCGGCTTCAAGCAGATCGAGTTCGCCGGCTACGGCCAGAACGCCGCGAACCCCGGCGGTGACGTGCCCAACCCGGCCCCCGGCGGCGTCACCACACCGCAGTCGCGAGCGGCGTACCTGGCATACGCGCGTACGCTGCGCGGCTTCCTCGACGCGTACGGTCTGGAGGCGATCGGCAACCACGGGTTCGTACCGAACACGTGGAACGGCCCGAACAGCCCCGGCGGCGCGATGTCCGCACAGGACTACGAGCGGCTGCAGACCGAGCTCGAATTCGCGGCAATCCTGGGGATGCCGTACATGGGCACCGGCAACGACCCGACGAACGCGGGCAACCGCAACATCGAGCCGTGGACCGTCGCCGGTGAGAAATGGGAGGCGCTGAACACGATCAGCCTGCAGTCGGGCATCCACATGTACACCCACAACCACTCGCCGGCGTACAACTTCCTGCAGGACGGTCCCATGGTCACCGTGACCGAGGACCGCGTGACAGGTAGGCCGATTCCGCCCACGCAGGTGCGGGGAGAGTCGGGTAAGCGCCTCATGCAGCACTATCTCGACGTCACCGACCCGGCCCTGTGCGTCATAGAGCTGGACGTGTACTGGGCGCACGTCGCCCAGCACCAGTGGCGGTGGCGCTACGACTGGGAGGGCAACCGCGTCGAGGACATCTTCGACCCGGCCGCCCAGGTCGCGAAGCAGCGACAGCGGTACCAGCTGTTCCACGCCAAGGACGGCGACGCCACCGGCGAGGCACCCGGTGTCGGCAACGGCTACAACTTCATCCCGTTCGGCGACCCCCGCAGCGACATCGACTACAAGACCTTCTACAAGTCCATCGGCGCCAAGGGTCACTACAACTCGAACTACGAGCAGGACAACGCCCCGGGCGGCAGCTCGGATCCGGGCCAGTCCCTGCGGTTCGCCAGGATCAGTGCGACCAACATGGCGGCACTCCGCGGCTGACACCTGGCAGCTCTCCGTCCTGCTTGCGCCGCGGTGGCCACGCGACACGGTGGCGACCGCGGCGCGAGCGGGGTGCGTGCCGGCGAATCCTGTCTGAGGCTTTTACGTAGAAGAACAAAAGTTCTAGAGGTAAGGCCCGAAGATATAGAACACTCCTGGCAAAAGTCACTATCGTGGTTCAACGCAGCATGTTGTGCTGATATGAACGCGTCAGAGGTGAATCCGGTGCGAAGCCCAGAACTGCTGCATGTTGAGCTGCTGCGGCTGCTGCGGCTGCTGCGCGATGAAGGCGCGTTGTCGCGTGCTGAGCTGGCCGACCGCCTTGAGGTACCCCGGCGGCGGCTGCTCGCCGAGCTGGAGCGTCTGATCGCGGCGGGCTACGCCGTCGAGGCCGGGCCCGCCACGTCCCGAGGCGGCCGCCGGTCGACGCTCGTCGAGCTGAACCCGGATCTGCGTTTCGCCGCCATCGACCTGGACGCCACCTCCATCGACGTCGAGGTGACCAATGGTCGTCTGGAGCAGATCGCGACGTACCAGGAGTCCGCCGACCTCCGGTCGGGGCCGAAAGCGGTCCTCCACCGCGTCGACGAGTTGCTCGCAAAAGCCCGTGCGGAGGGGGCGTACGAGCGGCTGACCGCGGTCGGCATCGGGGTGCCTGGCCCGGTGAGCTTCCGCGACGGTATGCCGGTGTCGCCGCCGATCATGCCGGGCTGGGACCGGTTCCCTGTGCGGGAGTACCTCACCCGTGAGCACAGCTGCCCCGCGATCGTCGACAACGACGTGAACATCATGGCGATAGGCGAGCGGCATGGCGGCGCTGCGCACTCGGTCAACGATTTCCTGTTCGTCAAGATCGGAACCGGGGTCGGGTGCGGCATCTATCAGGACGGGCACGTCTACCGCGGGACTGACGGCTGCGCTGGCGACATCGGGCACATCCAGGTCGACGCGCACGGGCCGGTCTGTTCCTGCGGCAACGTCGGCTGCCTCGAGGCGCTGTTCAGCGGCGCCGTACTCGCCCGCGAGGCGACCGCGGCGGCGCGCTCGAATGGGTCCCCGGCACTGGCCGAGCGGCTTGCCGCCTCCGGCGCGGTCGGCGCGAAGGATGTGGCCGAGGGCGCGTCCGAGGGCGACGTGACGTGCATCCGACTCATCCGCGACGGCGGGCGCCACGTCGGCGGCGTGCTCGCCGGCTTGGTCAGCTTCGCCAACCCCTCGATGATCGTGATCGGTGGCGGGCTCGCCCAGCTCGGCAACATCCTGCTCGCCGAGATCCGCAGCGTTGTGTACCACCGGTCGCTGCCGCTTGCGACCAGGAACCTGCCCGTTGTGCTGTCCGACCTGGGGCCGCGAGCCGGTGTGACCGGCGCCGCGGTGCTGGCCAGCGACCTTGCCTTCGAGCAGGCGTCATGACGGACAACCCCAGCACTAGCTCGTCCAGAGGCCGCGGCCGCCGTCTCCCGTGGCCAGTTCCGCCCAGATGGCGTCGTAGCGGTGTCGCGTTCCCCAGCGGCGGGCCAGCTGAGCGACGATGAACAGGCCGCGGCCGCCTTCGTCGAAGGTCCGTGCCCGCCGCAGGTGCGGGGTGGTGGTGCTGCTGTCCGGTACTTCGCAGGTGAGATGGTCGGCTTCGAGGATGAGGCGGAGCTGGATCGGAGGTTGCGCGTAGCGGATGGCGTTGGAGACCAACTCGCTGACCACGAACTCAGTGGTGAATTGCGCGTCCTGCATGTGCCAGGCAGCCAGTTGGCGGGATGCGTGTTCGCGGGCGTCGGCCACGGCGGCGGGGTCCGGCGGCAGGTCCCAGGTGGCGACGTGGTCGGCGTCCAGGATCCGGGTGCGTGCCATGAGGAGCGCCACGCTGGTGGAGCCCGGCGCGCTCGGGATGACCCGGCCAGGGTGATTGTTGTGAGGTGAAGCCGCTCCAGCTCCGTGAGCGCACTCGTCGGGCACTGCGCTCAAGCAAACGGCTCTGTCCGGTGGATCAGGAGCATGGCGATGTCATCGCTGCGCGGTATGCCGTGAGAAGCGTACTGGAGGAGGGTATCGGTGAGGGTGTCCATGTCGTTGTCCCGGGCCTGGGCAAGCTGGTGGGCGAGTTCGGCGATGGCATGGTCGATGTCGATGCCGGGGGCTTCGACGAGGCCGTCGGTGTACAGGACGAGGATGGTGCCCGGGGGCAGCGGAATCTCCACGCTGGCGTAATCGGCGTCCGGGGTGATCCCGAGCAGGAGGCCGGGAGGCACCTGGAGGATCTCGGTGTGGCCGTCCGGGCGGCGTAGCAGGGGTGGGGGATGTCCGGCGGTGGCCAGGCGGGCGCGGTGCCGGGCCAAGTCGAGGTGGACGTAGAGGCAGCTGGCGAACAGTCCCGGGTTGAGGTCGCACATCAGTCGGTTGGTGCGGGCCAGGAGTTCGCTGGGAGGTGCGCCGGCGGCGGCGTGGGCGTGTACGGCGGTGCGGAGTTGGCCCATGAGGGCGGCGGCCTGCACGTTGTGTCCTTGGACGTCGCCGATGGCCGCGGCGGCGCTGGTGGCGTCGCAGCGGATGAGGTCGTAGAAGTCGCCGCCGATGTCCATGCCGCGGCCTGCGGGCAAGTAGCGGGCGGCGACGTGCAGGCCGGGGATGGCGGGCAGTCTTCGCGGCAGCAGGCCGTTCTGCAGGGTGCGGGCAAGATTGTGCTTGGCGTCGTACAGGCGGGCCCTGTCCAAGGCCTGGGCGATCAGACCGGCCACCGCGATGAGGAGGTTCCGCTCGGTCGGCGGGAAGCGGCGGGCCTCATTATAGGACAGCACCAGGAGCCCGACGGGACGGCCGCGGATGACCAGCGGCAGGAAGGCCCATGCGTTCCTGCCGCCATAGCGGACAACGTTCGGATAGGCGTGCCTGAACTCGTCGAAGCTGGCGAAGAAGAGGGGCCTCTGCATGGTCAGCGCCCGTGCGGGTGGGGTACTGGAGTTCAGGGACTCGCCGTCGAAGTGGGCCATGAAGGCCGGAGGGTACCCGCGGTGACCGACGACCCGCAGCCGTCCGTCGTCCGCCGTCATCAGGGCCAGGCCCGCAACCCCGAAGGCAGGCACGATTTGGTCGGCGACCCTGTCGGCCACGTCGTCCATCCGCACCATCTCGGTGAGGCTCGCCGCCAGGTGCATCAGGTGGTAGAGCGTCGTGGCCCCGGTCTGCTCCGCAGGAGGCGGGTTGGGTCGCTCCGGTTCGGCGGGCGGTGCATGCGGGAGAGGGACGATGTGGATGCTGACACCGGAGGCGTCGGGGTAGAGCTGGAAGGAAAGCCGCCGATCCAGTGGGCGCACAGCAGTGAAGTGAGCGGGCCGGCGGCTGATGACCGCGGCACGGAACCGGTCCTCGAAGGTGGGGTCGCCGAGCCACTGCAGGCGCTCCCACGGGCGGGCGCCCAGCAAGTCGGCGGCGCGAGCCCCGAGCAGGTCGGCCGCCGCTTCGTTGAGAAAAGTGATCCGGCCTTCCAGATCCAGTGACAGCGCCCCCGGCAGGCGGGCGGCGAAGTCATAGGCGGCCAGGGCTTCGCCTCGGCCCAGGGTGTGAGAACGCACCGGTTCCAGCACCCGCGGACGGCCCTCGGGTAAGAGCGGGTGACCGCTTGCCACAGCGCGCTTGAGCACCAGGCCCGCCTGGTGGCAGAAGGTGTCGATCGCCTCACGCTCACCCCGGTCCAGATTCGTGGGATGCCAGGAGGGCCACAGCAGGCAGACCGTACCCCGCACGGCACCACTGGCGATGATCGGGGCGGCTGCCACCGCGTGGTCCGGCACCACGAGAGCGAGCCTTGGGTAGCGCAAGGCCAACTCCTCGGGGCTGCCGACCCAGACCAGGCGCCTCTCCCGTGTCGCTTCAGCCACTGGGACCGCCTCCTCCACTCTGATCCGGGCCCACGGGGCGACGATGTGCCAGGAAGTCCCATACACCACCGACAACTGCAACGCAGACTCCCGCGGCGGCAGGAGGAACAGCATGCCGCCCGAAGCCCCAGCGTCCTGCATCAGGCGGCGGACGAGAGTGGCCAGGTCTTCCCAACCCGAGGCGGGGCCAGGGGCGGAAGACTGCACGCCTTTTCACCGACCTTCTGGAACTGGAGCGGGGCCTCGCATGCGGTGGGCCCGGGACGCCTCGGCCTTCATAGCGGGGACCACCTCGGTGCGCCTTCGCCCCGTCCCCGGCGCCGGCGTCACTTCCGCGAAAGGCTGCACTTGCCGGTGTACTGCGAGCACCTGATGGACCGCAGCGCGCACCTGTGGCACCGGATCTGCACCTGTCGACGCTGTGGTCGTTCTGCCCACCGGCTGCGGCAACGCAACACCGCACCAGCCGCATCGCGCGTGACCCATACAGGCACCATAGCCTTCCGAACAGGCATAGGCATCCAAAGTCACGCTCACCGCCCAACCGCGGCCGCGGCGCCGGCTTGAAGGCCCACTCCGGGGGCTACCGTCGGTGGTCGCCGCCTCGCCCCGGCTCGGACGTGCGGCGATACCCTTCGGACAGTCTGGGACGGACCAGGCAGGTGAAGCGGTCCGTCAGGGATTGGTCGCAATCGAACATGAGATCTAATGACGTGCATGGGACGCTGCCCCTCGCTCAAGATCATCGGTGACATCCTGTCCGTAGCCGTACACGCACCGCCTGCGGCGATCGCCGGTTCGGCGACAGTTCATGGCTGTGGCCGGAGCGTGGTCCCCTGACTTCGCTGCTGGAGTGCCTTCGCACACCGGGCCAAGAAGTTGCACACTGTGGAAGTCATGCGCGTGAGGAATCAACGTGTCGCGGGCCTGGGGCAGCCGTGGTCGAGCCACCTGTTGCTGCTGATACCGGTTGCGCTCATCGTGCTGATCACTGTCCTGGACATCGTGACCCCGGCCGACATTGTCCTCGGCCCCCTGCTGGTGATCGCGCCCGCGCTTACCGCGTGGTTCGCGGGCCCCTGGGTGACCAGCGGGATCGGGGCCCTGGTTGTCATGGCCCAGGGCTTTGCCGGCTGGCGTGATGGCCTGCTGTTGTCTCGGAACGTGCTGGTTGAGATGGCCGCTCTGGCGGTGCTGTCGATGGTGGTGGTCTCCTTCTGCGTGGTGCGTGACCGGCACAGGCGTCAGCTGGCCCGGGTGAGGACGGTGGCGGAGGCCGCCCAGCACGTCCTGCTGTGGCCGCTTCCCACCCGGCTGGGACCGCTGCAGCTTGCCTGCCTCTACCTGGCCGCTGAGGAGGAGGCCGAGATCGGCGGCGACCTCTATGCCGCCGCCCGCACCGACAGCGCGGCCCGCGTGATGATCGGTGACGTGCGCGGCAAGGGCCTGCCCGCCGTCGGTGAGGCCGCCCTCCTGCTCGGCGCCTTCCGCGAGGCCGCCCACCAACACGCCTCCCTACCCCAGCTCGCCGCCGCCCTGGAACGCAGCATCGCCCGCTACCTCATCGACTTCGAGCCGGAGGACGAGGCGGGCGAGCGCTTCGTCACCGCTCTTCTGCTGGAGATCCCCGACGACGAGCCCGTCGTCCGGATCACCAACTGCGGCCACCCGGCACCCCTGCTCCTCGGCCCGGACAACAGGGTGACCGTGCCCGGCCTCGACCCCGCACCGCCGCTCGGTATCGGCTTGACGGACCCCGACGACCACACCCTGGGCGTCCTGCCCTTCGGCCCGGGCGACACGCTGCTCCTGTGTACACCGACGGTGTCATCGAGGCCCGCGACCAGCACGGCACCTTCTACCCCTTCGCGGAACGCGCCGCCCAGTGGGCCGACCACGATCCAGAAGACCTGCTGCACCAGATCCGTCGTGACCTGATCGCCCACACCGGCGGGCGCCTCGGCGACGATGTCGCCCTCATCGCCATCCGCCGTACCCTCATTCCCCGTCCTGGCCACGAACTGGGATACGCCATCCAGTCCCATCGTGGTCCGCTACCCCTCCGAACCACCGAACCGATTCGCCCTCCGGCGGCCGACTGACCCCCTGCAGGTCGGCTGTGATGCCGCGCCTCTCGGGTACGGGAATGGCCTCCAGCACCAGCACGGCCAGGTCGTCGTCCATCGGCTCGGTGCTGAAGTCGTGCACGGCCCGCCGGACCCGCTCCGCCACGGCCTTCGCGCCCAGTCCGACGCATCCGCGCAGTACCTCCGTCAGGCCGTCGTCGTCGTCCAACTGCCGTGTGCCTCTGCGGCGTTCGGTGACGCCGTCGGTCACGCACAGCAGTGTCTCACCCGGCGCGAGGGTGAAGGTGTTGGCGTGAAACTCCTCAAGCTTGTCGATTCCGAGGAGCATCTGCGGGGCTGCGGCGGGAGTCACCGAGCCGTCGGTCGACAGCCGCAACGGAAGCGGATGGCCCGCGCTGGCTATCGTGCATCGCGCGCCACCGGCGACCACATCCGGCTCCAACTCCCCGTACAGCAGGCTCAGGAAGCGGGAGTTCTCGTGCTCGCCACGGAATGCCATGGCCTCGGCGGCCTCCTCCGCCATCGCGAGGTTCAGCCGGTTGAGCAGGGACTCGACGCCGTGGCCCTCCCGTGCCAGCAGCCGTACGAGGTGCCGGGCCAGGCCAGTGACGGACATGGCCTCCAGGTCGTGGCCGCACACGTCGCCGAGCAGGAAGCACCAGCGGTGGTCTCCCATCGGGAACAGGTCGTAGAAGTCTCCGCCGACGGTCTGGCCCTCACCGCAGGGCTCGTAGACGATCGCCGTGTCGACGCCCGGAATGGTGGCGAGGGACGTGGGGAGCTGGCTGCGCTGGAGTGTGCGGCTGATGCTCGCCTGCCGGGTGTAGCGGCGGACGGTGACCACCGCCTGGGCCACCCGCCGGGCCACGTCCTCCGCGAGCCGTACGACGGCGTCGGTCATGTGAGGGAGTCCTGCTCGGCCGATCAGGAGCGTGCCGTGGTACTGCCCGCCCGCGATGAGCGGGAACGCCAGCGCGGAGCCGCCCTGCTCGGCTCCTCCAAGCGCGGGCCAGGGCCACGGGGCACCGGTCATCCCCGGCGCGGCAGGCGGACGGTCCTTCTCCAGCGCCAGGCGGAGTGTGCGGATCCGCCGCTCGTCCATGTGCCAGACATGGGAAAGCCGCAACTCGGTGCTGCCGGTGGTCAGCCATACGCCGCACCAGTCGGCGAGCCTGGGGACCAGGAGCTGTCCGGCGAGCGCTGCGACCATGTCCTCGTCCAGCTGTCCGACGAGCAGCTCGCCTGCCTCGGCGAGGAACGACCGTCCTTCACGCTCGGCCCACTCGACGCTGCGGCCCCGGCCGTCGCGCGGCGGCGCGGCCGTATCGGGCTCGGGGGTCGCCGGCTCGCGGGGAATGGGTTCGGTGAGGCCCTGCTGTCCGGTCTCGAGCGGGGTCTCCATGGCGCACTCCACGCGGAACCAGTCGGCCTTCTCGGTATGCCGGTAGGTCACACCCCACGACTGGGCCAGTGCGCGCATCAGCTGCCGACCGTAGCCGCGTACGTCGCTGGGCATGCCATTTTCGTCACGGAGGGTGCCGGATGGGCTGTGGTCCAGCACTTCGACCACGACCCCCAGCCGTGCGGCCGCACCCCGCATGGCATCGGCCGGCGAGCCTCGACCGACGTCGAGGCGGCAGACCACTTCGATCTCGAACGCGGCCTGTGCGGCGACGCTGGTGACCAGTTCGCTGACGAGGAGTGCCGCGTCGTCGAGGAGCCGCTCGCTGATCGCCGGCGCTCCCGGGAACTGCAGAGCGGACCGTTCGACGAGCGCGACACGCAGGAACTTGCGCGCCGTCGAGGCAGCGAGTTCGTTTGCGGGTACGCGCATCCGCGACACGGATTCACGCGGATCAAGGGATGAGCCCATTGGCGACTCCCGGCCGGTCCGACACACATGGTGAATGTAGCCTAAAAAGGAAGTAATCGGATCTTTTTGCTTGTCGGGAATGGGTTGCCATGGAATCTGTCACCCAGCCTGATCGCGCTTCCCGTGAGCCAGAACTCCGGGACCGGGGGCCCGCTGACACCGGCCCCGAGGCCGCAGGCCGACCCGGCCCCGCGCCGGACGGTGAGTGGATACGCGTCGCCGATCTGCGTCCGCTGCTCGCGGCCATGAATGCGTTCTGCGACGGCGACTTCACCGTACGCACAGAGGGACTGTCCGCAGGGGTCCTCGCCGAGATGGCGGGGGTGCTCAACCAGATCATCGTGCGGAACGCGCATCTGGCCTCGGAGCTCGACCGAGTACGCCGGGAAGTGGTGCGACGAGGACGGCTGGACGAGCGGCTCGCAGCGAGTCCCGGGCAGGGCGCGTGGACCACGAGCGTGGAAGCGGCCAACACCTTGCTGGAGGCGTTGGCCGTCCCGGCCGTGAACGCCACCCGCGTCCTGACCGCCGTAGCGGACGGTGACCTGACTCAGCGCGTCGAGTTGCACGACGGCAAGCGCCAACTCCGCGGCGATCTGCGGCGCCTGGGGCATGGGGTGAACCGGATGGTGGAGCAGTTGTCGCTGTTCACCGGCGAGCTGACCCGCGTCGCCCGGGAGGTCGGTACCGAGGGCCGTCTCGGCGGGCAGGCCACGGTGCAGGGGCTGGTCGGCGACTGGCGTAACGCGACCGAGGCCGTCAACACGATGGCCTCACGGCTGACCGCACAGGTGCGCGACATCGCGGTGGTGACCACATCGGTCGCGCGCGGCGATCTGACACGCCAGGTCACGGTCGAGGCGAACGGCGAACTGCTGGAGCTGAAGCTCACCGTGAACACGATGGTCGACCAGCTGCGCGCGTTCGCCGACGAGGTGACGCGGGTGTCCCGTGAGGTGGGTACGGAGGGCCAACTGGGCGGCCGGGCTCATGTACCGGGCGTCTCGGGCGTGTGGAAGGACCTCACGGACAACGTCAACTTCATGGCGTCGAATCTGACCTCGCAGGTGCGCAACATCGCCCAGGTGACCACGGCGGTCGCCAACGGCGATCTGAGCCAGAAGATCACGGTGGACGCGCGGGGCGAGATCCTGCAGCTGAAGAGCACCGTGAACACGATGGTCGACCAGCTGTCCGCGTTCGCGGACGAGGTCACGCGCGTCGCCCGCGAGGTCGGCACCGAGGGCCGGCTCGGTGGCCGGGCGCAGGTGCGCGGCGTCTCGGGGGTGTGGAAGGACCTCACGGACAACGTCAACTTCATGGCGGAGAACCTCACCTCGCAGGTGCGCAACATCGCCCAGGTCGCCACCGCTGTCGCCCAGGGCGACCTCGGCAAGACGATCACCGTGGAGGCGAAAGGGGAGATCCTGGAGCTGAAGTCGACGATCAACACGATGGTCGACCAGTTGTCGGCGTTCGCGGACGAGGTCACGCGCGTCGCCCGCGAGGTCGGCACCGAGGGCAACCTGGGTGGCCAGGCACAGGTCCGCGGCGTCTCGGGCGTGTGGAAAGAGCTGACCGACAATGTCAACTTCATGGCGCTGAACCTGACCTCGCAGGTCCGCAACATCGCCCAGGTGACCACGTCCGTTGCCAACGGCGACCTGTCGAAGAAGATCACGGTGGACGCGCGGGGCGAGATCCTGCAGCTGAAGAGCACCGTGAACACGATGGTCGACCAGTTGCGCGCGTTCGCGGACGAGGTCACGCGCGTCGCCCGCGAGGTCGGCACCGAGGGCCGGCTCGGTGGCCGGGCGCAGGTGCGCGGCGTCTCGGGGGTGTGGAAGGACCTCACGGACAACGTCAACTTCATGGCGGAGAACCTCACCTCGCAGGTGCGCAACATCGCCCAGGTCGCGACCGCCGTCGCCCAGGGCGACCTGTCGAAGAAGATCGATGTGGACGCGCGCGGCGAGATCCTGGAACTGAAGACGACCATCAACACGATGGTCAACACGCTCTCCTCGTTCTCGTCCGAGGTCACCCGCGTCGCCCGCGAGGTCGGCAGTGAGGGGCAACTGGGCGGTCAGGCGCGGGTGGAGGGTGTCTACGGAACGTGGAAGCGGCTTACCACCAACGTCAACGAGCTCGCCCTGAACCTCACCACCCAGGTGCGGGCGATCGCGGAGGTGGCCAGCGCCGTCACCCAGGGCGACATGTCCCGCGCCATCACGGTCGAAGCCCAGGGCGAGGTCGCCGAACTGAAGAACAACATCAACCTCATGGTCTCCAACCTCCGCGAGACCACCCGCGCCAAGGACTGGCTGGAGTCCAACCTCACCCGTATGGCCGCCCTCATGCAGGGCCACCGCGACCTCGTGGAGGTCGCCGACCTGATCCTGCGCGAGCTGACCCCGCTGGTGAATGCGCAGTTCGGTGCATTCTTCCTGGCCGAGGCAGGAGCGCCGCACGCCGAGGGCCTGCAGTTCATCGCCGGGTACGGTACCGACCGGGCCGGTGAGAGCAGCCCGCTCCCCGGCGCCGGCACTCTGGGCCGCGGCCTGATCGCACAGGCCGCGCAGGAGAAACACCGCATCCTCATCACCGACGTCCCGCCGGACTACATCACCATCAGCTCCGGGCTCGGCATGGCGTACCCCGCCAGCATCGTCATCCTGCCGATCCTCTTCGAGGATCAGGTGCTCGGCGTGATCGAGTTGGCCTCGCTCAGCAAGTTCAGCGATGTGCACCTGGCCTTCATGGACCAGTTCGCCAACACGATCGGCGTCTCGATCAACACGATCATCGCCAACTCCCGAACGGAGTCCCTGCTCTCGCAGTCCCAGCGCCTCACCTCCGAATTGCGCGAGCGGTCGGACGAACTACAGCGCTCCAACGCCGAGTTGGAGGAGAAGGCCGCCCTCCTCGCGACCGCCTCGCGGTACAAGTCGGAGTTCCTGGCGAACATGTCGCACGAGCTGCGCACCCCGCTCAACTCGCTGCTGATCCTGGCCAGGCTGCTCGCCGACAACCCCGACGGGAACCTGTCCGAACAGGAGGTGCAGTTCGCGACCACCATCCACCGATCGGGCTCGGACCTGCTCCAGCTGATCAGCGACATCCTCGATCTGTCGAAGATCGAAGCCGGCCGGATGGACGTGCGCCCGAACATACTGCCGCTGGTCAAGCTGCTTGACTACGTCCACGCCACGTTCCGGCCGCTCACCATCGACCGAGGCCTGGGCTTCGATATCGCTGTCGGGGAGAACGTACCGGCCGAGCTGTACTCCGACGAGCAGCGCCTCCAGCAGGTGCTGCGCAACCTGTTGTCCAACGCCCTGAAATTCACCCACGCCGGCAGCGTGGAGCTGCGCGTCGAGCGGGTGCCGGGGGAGCAGTTCGAGGAGGCGACACTCAAAAACGCCGAAGCCATCATCGCTTTCTCGGTCAAGGACACCGGGATCGGCATCGCCCCCGAACAGCTTCCGATGATCTTCGAGGCGTTCCAGCAGGCCGAGGGCACCACCAACCGCAAGTACGGCGGCACCGGCCTCGGCCTGTCCATCAGCCGGGAGATCGCCGGGATGCTCGGCGGCAAAATCCTCGCGGAGAGTGAGCCGGGTGTGGGCTCCCGCTTCACCCTCTACATTCCCTCGCACTACCCAGGCTCCACCACCGGGCAGGGCCCGCCGGAGCTGCGCACCGTCGGCGCCCCGCCGGCGGAGAACCGGGCGCGGGCAACCGCCGCCGAGGACGCATCACCTGGGCACGTGTTGGACCGCGGGGTGAGCGCCGACATCCTGGATCCGGGCCTCCTGAGCCCGGACGATCTGATGGGAAGGCGAGCCACGGGGACGGCTGACGGCCGCGAGGACGCCTGGCCGGAGACGACTCGGCTCAAGGAATGGCTTATCGGGCGCCCTGGTCGCGTACTGGCAGGCCGTCACATCCTCATCATCGACGACGACATCCGCAATGTCTTCGCCCTCACGCACGTACTGGGCCGCGTCGGCATCACCGTGAAGTACGCGGAGAACGGCCGAGAGGGCCTTGAGGTCCTGGAACGGTCCCCTGACGTGTCCCTGGTCCTGATGGACATCATGATGCCGGAGATCGATGGATATGAGACCACCCGCATCATCCGGGACACCCCCCGCCTCGCGCACCTTCCGATCATCGCGCTCACTGCCAAAGCGATGCCCGGAGACCGCGAGAAAGCGATAGACAGCGGCGCCTCCGACTATGTGCCCAAGCCGGTGAACGTCGACCACCTGCTGTCGGTCATCTGCGATCTGCTCGACCCGCAGAACGGCTCTCCTGAGCCGGCGCAGGATGGGGGGACCGCCGATGAACCGTCCGACGCAGAGGACGGCGCCGACGATCCGCCCAGGGAAGCGCCATGAACACCAGCCCGGCCGACCCATGCAGCATCCTGATCGTGGACGACATGGAGGAGAACCTCATCGCGTTCGAGGCCGTACTCGGTCCGCTCCACCAGCACTTGGTCCACGCGCGTTCGGGGGAGCAAGCGCTGAAGGCGATGCTGCGACAGGAGTTCGCCGTCGTCCTCCTGGACGTCCGGATGCCCGGCATGGACGGCTTCGAGACCGCCGCCAACATCAAGCGCCTCGACCAGACCAAGGACGTGCCCGTCATTCTGGTGACGGGGACCGAGCCGGGCGCTGACTACACCTACCGGGGATACGCGCTCGGCGCCGCCGACTTCATCACCAAGCCCATCGACCCGTGGGTGCTGCGCACCAAAGTCAACGTCTTTCTCGATCTGTACCGCAAGAACCGCCAGTTGGCGACACGCGCACAGCCCTCGGACGCAGACCGGCTTGCGGAGATAACCGAGCAACTCGCCCAGATCGAGCTACTGCTGCGCAACAAGCCGGAAGCCGAGACGGCCCATCTCGCCGACCGCGTCGCGGAGGTTGAACGGTCCGTGGGTACCCTCCTCCCAGGCCGCACCGACCACTATTCAGCTTGATCGGCTGACCATGTGCCGAACCCCGGGCGCACGATGACCTCGCAGCCTTCGCCGTGCCCGTCGTCCAGAGCGGCCGGCGTCCGACGAGGAACGTGGCGCACCCGCTCTATGAGACCTGGGGGTACGAGTGGTTCGGGGAGGTTGCGCCATTCCCCCCGGCGTGCGCGAGAACGGCAACGACTGCTGGCGCTGGCAGTTGCCGGGACCCCGTGGCGGTAAGGGCGCGGTGGGCACGGCGTGGGTCAGAGGCCACTGCCCTCCGTGGGAGGGGCCCCGATGATCTGCTGGTCAGGACTGGGCGGGCAGATCCGGGCGATGAGTAGGGCAACGTCGTCGTGGTCGCCGGGGTCCCGCAGGGCGTGCAGGAGCAGGTCACAGGTTTCTCCCACGGGGCGGCCCTCGGAGCCGTCCAGCAGGCCGAGGAGAGTGTCGAGGCGGTCGTCGATGGGATGGTGGCGCGTTTCGACCAGGCCGTCGGTGTAGAGGACCAGATCGTCGCCCGGACCGATGTCGAGCGTGCTGCTGTGGAAGGTGACGCCGCCGACACCCAGCGGCGCGCCGGGGCACAGGTTTAGCAGCTCGGGGGGTCGGCCGGGGTGGACCAGGACGGGGGGCAGGTGTCCGGCGTTGGCGATGTGGCACTCACCGTGGTGGGGGTCGTAGACGGCGTAGAGGCAGGTGGCGATGTAATGCTCCAGACCGCTGGTGATCCTGTCCAGGTGCTGGAGCACCTGGGCGGGGTCGAAGTCGAGTTCGGCCAGGGTGCAGGTGGCGGTGCGCAGGCGGCCCATGGTGGCGGCGGCGTCGATGCCGCTGCCCATCACGTCCCCCACGACCAGGGCGGTCTTGTCGTCGGTCAAGGGGATGATGTCGAACCAGTCTCCGCCGACTTCGCTGGTGGCCTGGGCGGGCTGGTAGCGGGAGGCGATCTCCAGGCCTACCAGGTGCGGTGGGTGCTCCGGCAGCAGGCTGCGCTGGAGGGTGACGGCGGCGTTGCGCACGCTCTGGTACCAGCGGGCGTTGTCGATGCTCACCGCGGCACGGTTGGCCAGCTCGCCTGCCAGTACGGCGTCGTCATGGTTGAAGGGCAGGGGGTTGCGTGCGCGTTTGAGGTCCAGGGCGCCGAGCACTATGCCGCGGGCGCTCAGCGGCACCGCCAGGTAGGAGTGGATGCCGGCGCGGGCCAGGAGCGTGGCCGCCTCGGGATTGCGCGCTATACGGGACAGATCGCGGTCGTTCACGTGCGGTACCAGAACCGGTTTGCCAGTGCGGACGCACTGGGTGACCAGGCGGTCGGCGGCGTAGGCGGCCAAGTCGCCTACCTGGTCGGCGGCGCGGGTGGCCTCGGTCGGGTAGGCGGCGGCCAGGGCAAGGGCGCGGAAGAGTTCTGGGCCGCTGCCCGGCGCGGCGGTGCGGTGGCAGGCCAGGACCGTGTCGAGTACGTCCACCGCCGCGATGTCGGCGAGCTCGGGCACGGTGACCCCAGCCAGCTCGCGGGCGGTCTGGTCCACGTCCAGCACGGTGCCGATGAGAGCCGAGGCATCAGCGATCAGGGTCAGGCGCCGTCGGGCCCGGGCGGCTTCGGTCGCCAGGCGGTGCCGCTCGGTGACGTCCGCGATCGAGGCGGCCACTCCCCGCGCCCGGCCGACGGCGTCCTGCAGCCGGTAGAGGGAAACCGACCATGCATGGTCGTGATCCGCATCGGCCCAGGTGCGGCCGACGACGTTCTGGTCGAGCAGCGGGACTCCCGTCTCCAGAACCCGCCACTGCGCGGACTCGATGGCCGCGGTGTCCACATGCGGCAGGACCTCTGAGACATGGCGGCCGACATGCTCCTCGATCGACAGGCCATTGATGCGCTCCAGCGCCGGATTCACGGCCACGTACCGCAGATCTGTGTCCATGACGGCCAGTCCGACCGGGGACTGCGAGACCAGCCTCCCTGACAGCTCATTCAGCAGCCTGCGGGGCTGGGACGTCCTGGGGACATCGTCTTCGGCCCGAAAGGATTCGGATGTGTTCATCCCGGCCATCCCCTCTTGCAGCCGTCACCCCAGTTGCCTCCGGGCGCCGTCCTGGGCCCGAGACGCTGGTCCTTCGCAACCTCCATGATGTCCACGAAGCAGCCCGTCATGCATCCCCCCTCGGCCCCAGAAGATCCTGCCTTCCGCGGCCTTGATCGTGCGCCAGCACGGCCGGCAGGGAGGCCAGGAGCGCCACAGCATCGCGGAGGAAAACCGTCAGGCCACCGAGGAGCGCGCCGACTGACGGAACCGCGCGGCGGACGTCTAGGGCCCCCAAGGTCGAGTAGGGGGTGATACCGGTAGGCATGCTGTTCGACCGCCACCGTGCCTGGGCGGGCGGAAGGAAGTGGCTGTCTCGGGGGCTGCTGCATCGACTGCTGAGTCGAAGCGCGACGCGTCTTGCACTTAGTTCAACTTGTCGGCTACGGTCCTACTTCATCAACCAATTGAACTAAGTGCAAGTCGAGGAGGGTCCCCATGAACATGCTCGCCGCTGTCATGCAGTTGCTCGTCGCCGCCGCTTTTGTCAGCATTCCGGTGGTTCGCCACCGCTTCGGTCCCGCCGCGAAGGCCGCCGCCGTGGCCGAGCTCCGCCGCCAGGACGTCCGCCCAGAGGTGCTGGAGGAGAACAGGCTCCGCTTCGACGCCGGCGGCCACGAAACCGCGGCACCGGTGGCCGTTGCCGCGGTGATGACCGCCACCGCCGCCTTCAACTTCGCCGGCGCCGACCTGGCACAGCTACTGACCTGGATCTTCTCCTCCCTGGTCCTGCTGATGAACGCAGGCATCGTCTACAGCAACCTCACCGCGGTGAAGTCAGTGGAGGCCGCTTTCCGCCGCAAGAGCGACCCGGAGCTGGCCCGGATCAAGGTTGCGCCCTTCCTCCAGGCCGCCGAGAACGCCTTCCCTCACTGGGTGCGCGCCCAGACCTACCTCCGCAACACCACGGTCTTCGCCGGCTCCGCCGTCGCCCTGATAGCCGTTTCCCTCGGCTGACAGCGACGGTGTCTCCCAAAAGTGCAGTCGGGTGACACCCGCGCATCCTGCGGCGAATCGCCGCTCCAGATAGGGCTTGTAGGGGCCCAGTCTGGTGGGTCGCGGCCAGTGCTTGCGCAGGGTGTCCTGCCAGTGCGCGGCGCGCGCGTATCGCAGCACGGTGTTGAGGCCCCAGCCCAGGTGGCGGGCGATCGCCCGACGCGAGTGGCCCTGCGCGAGCAGCTCGTGGACTGGGGCGTGCGCGGCCCTTCTCGCGCTGGGCACGCCGACCATCAGGAACCGAACCGACGCGCACCGAGTTGGCGGTCGACGAGCGCTACGGTCGTGCCATGACACAGACGCAGAGGATTCTCGTCTCCGGTGCCACCGGAACCGTCGGTCGCCAGGTCGTCGCCGAGCTGCTCGCCCGCGGCCATGCGGTCCGCGCCCTCACTCGGGATGCGGCGAGGGCCGACCTCCCGGCCGGTGTCGAGGTCATCCAGGGGGATCTGACCGAACCGGCCAGCCTGGCTCCGGCGTTGGAGGGCGTCACCGGCCTCCATCTGATCACCTTCGGCGGGGCCTGCTTCGCCCCGCTGGAGACCGGCCCGCGGATCCTGGAGCTGGCCCGCACGGCCGGCGTACGCCGGGTCACCGTGCTGCATGGCGGCGGGCCGTCGTTGCTGGAGGACGCCGTGCGTGCCAATGACGATGTGGACTGGACCGGGCTCATGCCGGTCGAGTTCATGGCCAACTGCCTGGAGTGGGCGGACGGGATCGTGGCCTCGGACGAAGTCCGGGAGCCGTTCGTCTCTCGGCTGAGTGCCATGGTCCACGAGGGCGACATCGGAGCCGTCGCCGCGGTCGCGCTCACCGAAGAGGGCCGCGGGGGCCAGGAGTACGTGATCACCGGCCCCGAGTTGCTGACCGTCGGAGACAAGGTGGCGACAATCGCTGCCGCCCGCGGCCGGGAGATTGCCCTCGTCGAGCTCAGCGAGGAGCAGGCCGTCGCGCAATGGCGGGTGGCAGGCCACCCGGAGGACGTGATCGGCTTCCTGATCGAGGCGTACGGGATGGGGGCCAGTCGAAATCCGAGGCCGGCCCGGTGCCGTTGCGCACCAGGTAGAAGGCGCGGACATCGGCCGGGACCGCCAAGTCGAGATCCTGCTCCAGCGAGCGGAGCTCGCCCTCCGTCGCGGGCGCGGGCAACCGCTGGAAGGTGCGGGGCGCATGCTCCTTCAACCACGTCTCGATCCGCGCCCAGGCGACGAGGGTCTGTTCAGCCAGTATCTGATCATCGGTCATAGCCCGGACCATAGCCGTGAGCGATGACACCGGCCTTGGCCGTTGACGAGGTCCCACCTGGACCACCTATTGAGCACGACCTCATAGACGCCTGAGACGCGTAGCCATCGAGGCTGCCGACGGTTGAGTCGAACTGTGCACTCCACGGGCGCAGTGCTGGAGGCGAGCGCGTCGAATCACCTCAGTTACCTCGAATGCGGCGACGCAGTCGGTGCTGGCTTGTTCGGGCCTCCGGTCGAGGCTGGGTGCCGTCGGCCCAGCCGGGGTGGTGTGGGGCAGCGGGATCCCGTACCGGGCCGGCCGCAGCGGCATCTGGGGCCGCGACCGGTTCGCGGTCCTCGCCGCGGCGTGCGGCTTGAGCGTGCGCGCGTACCTGGCCGAGCTGACCATCGAGGAGGAGATGGTTTGCGCGCGTGGTACGAGGAACTCGATGGCCGCTGATCGCACGTCATCAGTTGCCTGAGGTCGTACGGAGCTTCCGGGAGGCCTGCGGCTGGGCAAGACTGTGTTGACGGCGGCGCTTCCATGCGCACCCGCCGGAGGCAGGAGGTACGCCTACCGGCGAAGGGCGAACCCGGAGTCCCAGTCCACCGCATGGCACGGTCACGTCTGGGCGATGAACTCCCTCAGGACGGCGGCCAGCCGCTCCGGCCGGTCCTCCGCGATCAGGGTCCTCGAATCCTCGATCTCCACCAGCCGTCCCTGCGGGAGGAGTTCGGCCAGGCGCCGACCGTGCGCGCGGGGCATCATCAGGTCCTCGGTGGCCCAGACGACGAGCGCAGGCTTGTCGAACTTCCGCAGCCCTTCGGCCGCTTCGAGCAGTTCGCTCCTGCGGATGTTCGTGTTGTAGTGGCGGAAGTCGCGCCGGATCGCCGGGTCGGTGCGCAGGGGACGCAGCCAGCGGCCGACGATCTCGTCCGGTACGGGGCGCTTGGTGAGGGCGCCGATTCCGACGGGCAACCGGCGCAGTGGTTTGAAACCCAGGACGCGGACCATGAGCGGCAGGGCGCCGGGCACCCGGCAGGCCGCGCCGATCATCTTGCCGGGCAGGCCGGGCGGATAGTTGTCGAAGGCCTCGCAAGAGATCAGCACCAGCCGGGCCAGCCGCTCGGGGTGTTGGGCGGCGACCGTCTGGGCCCGGCCGCAGTCGCTCTCCACCAGGGTGACGTCCCTCAGGTCGAGCCGGTCGAGGAACTCCACGATCAGGTCGATGACGAGGTCGGGGGTGGGCGGCCGGTCCATGGGGGTGCGGTGGGAGCCGTAGGGCAGCGTGGGCGCGATCACCCGGTTGCCGGCCCGGAGTCCGGCGGTGACGTCGCGCCAGACGGTGGCGTCGTGGACGAGGCCGTGCAGGAGGACTACGACCGGGCCCTCACCACCGGTGTCGTCGTAGGAGATGGTTCCCGCAGTGAGCTCTATCTCCGGCATGGGCAGATCCTAGTGCCGCATCAGGCAACGTTCGCCCTGCGGCTGGCCGCCCTCAGTCATGCCTTGCCGCAGCCCGCCTGGGCTGCGTGGTGGCGTCGACAGCCCTGTCGACGCCGGGCTCGCTGACCTACCTCATCGACCGTGAGCAACTCCTGATGACGGGCACCCGCGGCTACGGCGCCGCCGCGGCCGATGAGCTCGCCCCGGTCCTGGACGGAACGTCATGACGGCATCCGGCGGTGGCTGTGACCTGTCGTCGACACCCGCTTGGGCGCAGTAGACCCAAGTAGGCGTGTACGCCCCTGTGTTGCCGGTCCCGGTCGGCACAGGGGCGCACACGCCCGCGACGTCGCCCGCCGTACCGTGGTCAGGACCCCTTGCGCTGCCGTCTGATGGGTTCCCCCGCCCGGTGCAGGTGGGTGAGTGCCTCGCGGTAGGACTGGATCAGTCCGGTCTCGTGATACGGCACGCCGAGGTCCGCGCAGTACGCGCGTACGACGACTTGGGCCCGACGTAGATGAGGAGTGGGCATGCTCGGGAACAGGTGATGCTCGATCTGGTAGTTGAGCCCGCCGAGCATCAGGTCGGTGAGCCGGCCGCCGCGCACGTTGCGGGAGGTGAGCACCTGGCGGCGCAGGAAGTCGGGGCGGTCGTCGCCGGTGAAGGTGGGCATGCCCTTGTGGTTCGGGGCGAAGATGCTGCCGAGATACACACCGAAAAGGCACTGGTGCACGGCGAGGAACGCCACGGTCTTGCCGGGGGAGAGCACCAGGAACAGCGCGGACAAGTAGGCCACCATGTGCAGGAACAGCAGGCCGCCCTCCAGCAGGCGGCTCTTCATGGACGGCGAGCGCAGCGCCCGTACGCTCGCCACGTGCAGGTTGAAGCCCTCCAGTGTCAGCAGCGGGAAGAACAAGAACGCCTGGTGGCCGCCGATGAAGCGGGCCAGACCGCTGCTGTTGCGGGCCTGCTCGGTGGACCACACCAGGATGTCCGGGGCGACATCGGGGTCGAGTTCCTCGTGATTGGGGTTGGCGTGGTGGCGCGTGTGCTTGTTCATCCACCAGCCGTAGCTCATGCCGATGCCGAGGTTGCCGAAGAGCCGGCCCGAGATCTCGCTCGCACGGCGTTTCCGAAACACCTGTCGGTGCGCCAGGTCGTGTGCCACGAGTGCGACTTGACCGAACATCAGGGCCATGAAGGCGGCGACCGCCAACTGCCACCAGGTGTCGCCCAGCGCGACGAAGGCCGCCCAGCCCGCCGCCAGCAGTCCGGTCACCAGTCCGAGCCGCACCGTGTAGTACCCGGGGCGTCGCCGCAGCAGACCCGCCTCGGTGATGCGGTGGGACAGCCGGGCGAAGTCGCTGGCGCCGTCGGGGCGGGGTCTGCGGGGATGCACGGCGGCCGGTGCGGTCGTGACCGAGGCGTCGGAGGAAGTCGTCATGCAGGCGAGTCTGGCTACGGCCGCCCCACCGCCACCAGCCTGTCAGCCGTAGGCCTCCTGGGGGGCCGAGCCCCCACCACCCCATGGGGTTGTCCCCACCCCTATACCCCCTGAACTGGGTCTTCTCAGTCACACCCGAACGACGCAGACGATGTCGAGCGCCACCCATGCCCGCGATGCGCGGCCCAGCCCGGATCACCGTGCCGCTCACGCTCCGGCGCCGTCACCGGCGTTGGGGACCAACGGCTGTACCGCTGGTCCCCAACGCCGGAACGGCTGCTTCGAGCGCGGGACATCCGGCAGTATGACCCCGTGCCCTCCCTGCCTGGAACCCAGGATCGCGCCGCAGGCGCCGCCGCCCCGGTGCGGATCCGCCTGGCGGCGGCCGCGGCCGCGGTGCTGACCGTCGCCGCGGGGCTGGGACTCAGGGCGGTGACGGCGGGGAGCGCGGGCAAGTACGGCGGAGACGCGCTGTACACCGTCCTGCTTGTGACCCTCGTCGTTCTGGTGGCGCCCAGGGTGACGCCCCTGACGGCCGCCGCAAGCGCGTTGGCCGTCAGTTGGGGGATCGAGTTCCTGCAGCTCAGCGAGGTGCCGGCGGAGCTCTCCCGGCGCAGTGCCGTCGCCCGCCTCGTACTCGGTTCCACCTTCAACCCGCCCGACCTGCTCTGGTATGCGGTCGGCGCGGCAGCGGGCTGGGTCGTCCTCACCGCGGTGAGGAGGGAGGCGTAGGGCCTGCTGGTGGCCTACGGAGGCTCCGCCGATCGGCCAGGGCCCAGCAGGCGAACGCGACCGCCCCCGCGACCGTGCACACGGACGGCCAGGCGCCCATGCTGCCGCGATGCGGCTGAGTCCGTCGTGCCTGGGAGACTCGGGCCGTGATCACCGCCGCCCCTTGGGCACCGGTCCCCGATCCGCTGCCGTAGGCGGCGGCGTCACGGTAGGCGAGTGTGGCGAGCATCGCGCCGGCTGCCGCAAGAAGCCCACGGGAGAACAGGGGCAGTCCAGATCCCCGTCGCCGAGCCGGCTCAGACCGTGGTGACGACCTGGTCGAACTCCAGACGAGGGGAGCGCGGGTACCAGGCGTCCTGGCCCGGCTTGCCGATGTTGACGACCATCAGAGGGGTGTGGTCGTCGTCCAGGAACTCCTTGCGGACGCCCTCGAAGTCCAGGCCGGTCATCGGACCGGCGGCGAGGCCCGCGGCCCGGATGCCGATGATGAAGTACGCGGCCTGGAGTGCGGAGTTGAGGGCGGCCTGGCTCTCCCGCACCCCGCGGTCACCGAAGACGGCGTCCTTGGCCTGGGGGAAGTGCGGGAAGAGGTGGGGCAGTTCCTCGTGGAACTCGTTGTCCGCGGAGAGGATGGCGACCAGGGGGGCGGTGGCGGTCTTCGCCTGGTTTCCCTCCGCCATGTGCTGGACGAGACGCTCGCGGGCCTCGGCGGAGCGGACAAGGGTGATGCGCAGCGGCGACTGGTTCATTGAGGTCGGGCCGTACTTGACCAGGTCGTAGATCGCCTGGACCTGCTCCTCGGACACCGGTTCGTCGGTGAAGGTGTTCGCGGTGCGGGCCTCACGGAAGAGGAGGTCCTGGGCGGCGGGGTCAAGAGCGAGCGACATGGGGGAACTTCCTCACAATGGGTGGTTGATCCCAGGGGATCGACTTGCGGCACCGACACTATGCCTTAGAAGTTCAAACTTCAACCAAAACCGGGCTGACGGTGATCAGCTTCACAGAGTGACGGCGCGCCGCGGCCGCCTTGGCCGTCCCGTGCATTGACAGTGCGCGGCCCTGGTCGCTGACATAAATGGGAGCGCTCCCATATTCCGCATCCTTCCCTCGGAGGCATACGTGCGCACTCCCCGCTTGCGATTACTGAGCCGGTCCTGGACGGCGGCCCTCGCGGCTGCCGGGTCCGTCGCCCTGCTGGTGTCCGGATTCATCGCGACACCCACCAGTGCCGCGGAGGCCGGCTGCCGGGTCGACTACACCGTGAACCAGTGGGCCGGCGGCTACACGGCCCAGGTCAAGGTCACCAATCTCGGCCCGGCGGTCAACAGCTGGCGTCTGACCTGGTCCCACGCCGACGGTCAGCGGGTGACATCGTCGTGGAACGCGACCGTCACCCAGACCGGCGCCTCCGTCGTCGCCGTCAACACGAGCTGGAACGGATCGCTGGCCACCGGCGGCTCCGCCGAGTTCGGTGTCCAGGGCACCTGGAGCTCGGCCAACCCCGCCCCGACCGACTTCGCCCTCAACGGTGTGGTCTGCGGCGGAACCGGCACCACCCCGCCGCCCACGACCCCGCCGACCAGCCCGCCGCCCACCACCCCGCCGCCCTCCGCCGACTGCGGCAGCGCCGTGGTCTGCTCGGGCTTCGAGGACCAGACCGGAACCACCCCCTCCGGTGCCTGGCAGTTCGCCACGCCCGACTGCCAGGGCACCGGAACCGCAGCAGTCGACACCTCCGTCGCGCACAGCGGCGGCAGGTCGCTGCGGATCGACGGCAGGGCCGGTTACTGCAACCACGCCTTCGTCGCCTCCACCGCGAACCTGTCATCGGTGGGGCCGGTGATGCATGTGCGCATGTGGGTGCGGCACACCACCGCGCTCCCCGCGGCCCATGTCACCTTCATCTCCCTGCCCGACAGCTCCCAGGGCGGCCGGGCGCTGCGCGTCGGCGGCCGGAACGGCGCCCTCCAGTGGAACCGGGAGACCGACGACGCCACCCTGCCCGCGCAGAGCCCGGCGGGCGTGGCGCAGAGCAGGCCGCTGCCGACCGGGAGCTGGCAGTGCCTGCGCTTCGCGATCGACACGACGGCGCCCAAGCTCGACACCTGGCTCGGCGACGAACAGATCCCGGGCCTGCACGCGGACGGCGTCCCCACCCAGGACAACGACCAGCAGTGGCTTGCCCGCACCACCCCGCCCCGGCCCACCACCCTGCGCCTGGGCTGGGAGAGCTACGGGACGGGCGACGACACACTCTGGTTCGACGATGTGGCCGTCGGCTCGTCCCCCATCGGCTGCCGACGGCCTGCGCGAGACCACCAGCGTGGACGGTGCGCCGGACGGAACCCCCTTCCGCCCCGACGCGCCGTCAGCGCCTTGCGCGGGGAGACCCGATCACCGCGGGGACGACTGTGGTGCGGTGATGGCCTCTGGCGTCTGCCTTTGATCTTGCGCAGTGCGCCGCCGCCCACTCCGGGGCAGGGTGATCCGGTCGACCAGCCCCTCGGCGCACATCCCGTGCGGGGGCGGGGTGCGCTGCCCGGCTGCTCCCGCCCCGGGGAGTTCAGGCCAAAGATGTGGGGGAGTGAGTGCCAGTCTCACTGTGCGGGGCCGGATGGGGCACGACGATCCGCAGTGCGCGATGGTCCGTGTGGGCTCGGGCCGGGGGCCGGCCGTCACAACCATCCGTTGCGCTGGGCCTGCAGAGCCAGTTGGAAGCGGTTCGCGGCGCCCAGCCGGGCCATCAGGACCTGCAGGCGGCGGAACAGCGTGCGGCGGCTGATTCCCAGCTCGCGGGCGATGACGTCGTCGCTCGTGCCGCTGGCCAGGAGCCACAGGAGACGGCGGTCGGTGGGAGTCAGACCGCCTGGGCGGGTCGTGCCACCGTGGAAGGGCAGAGCGTGCTGCCACGACTGCTCGAACAGCGCGATGAGGGCGGAGAGCAGACCGCACGGCTGCACGACCAGCATGGTGTTGTGCACGTCGACCTCTTTGATCGACAGTGACACCAGAGCGTACGCCTCGTCGATGATCAGGAGTTTGACGGGGACGGACGGCAGCACTCTGGCCTGCTCACCGGCATTGATGCAGGGTTCGATGACTTGTTCGAGGTGGTCCGGGCGTTCCAGCGACTCGCGGGAGTACACGACGCGTTGTGAGACCCCGCGGGCCAGCGTGGCCAGTGCGTCGTCGGCGGCACTGGCCACAGGGAAGTAGGGGGGCGACTCGAACTGCCGGATCTGGTGGCGGGCGCTGGCCCAGGCTTGCCGCATCCTGGGGCCGATGGCGTCGCCTGTGACGATCTCGACGAGGTGGTCGTTGTGGGCCGCGAGCCGCTGGCGCCGGAACGAATCGAAGGCGCCCGCGACCGCGATGCGGGATTTCTCGACCTCGGCCGCACGGCGCCGGGCGAGGACCTCGAGACCGGCCGCCGGAGCCACCGGCGCCACCACGTCCTCGTCCCTCTCGGCGGCACCGGTCAGGCCGGCGTCGACGAGCTCGCCGTACGCCGTGGCCAGGCCCGGGCCGTCCAGACCGGTCGCGACGGCGATGTCGCTCAGCGGCGCGGGGGCCAGCTCCAGCAGGGTGAGACAGACCCGGGCCGCCGTCTGACCGATGCCCAGGAGCCCCAGTGCATCGCCGAGATTCGCGTTCGTCATGAGCCGCATTATCGACGGCCGTGGCCGGCCAGGCGTGGCCGATCTGTGCCAGTGGCACCACTGGGCACCATACGTGGGCGCCGCGGGATAACGTCGCCGAGCCGTCGGCATGTGGCGGCGCTCGACTCCCAGGAAGGCGGACGCAGTGGCGAAAGGCCGCAAGAACGGTTTGTACTCAGGGATCTCCGAGGAACTGTCCGCGTTGATGCGGACGGGGTGGGCGGAGACCGAGAGGCGCGAGCTGACGCTCGAGGAGCAGGCCCCGTACGCGGCTGCGCGCCGGGCCGCGCTCTCCGCGCGCTTCCCGGGTGAACGGCTCGTGATCCCTTCGGGGAACCTCAAGGTCCGGTCGAACGACGACACCTACCCGTTCCGGCCGTACTCGGGCTACGTGCACATGACCGGCGACCAGGCCCGGGACGGTGCCCTTGTCCTCGAACCCCGTGCGGACGGCGGCCACGACGCCTACTGCTACCAACTCCCGCGGGACAGCAGGGACGACAACGAGTTCTGGACCGGTGCCACAGCAGAGCTGTGGATGGGCCGGCGCCGCTCCCTCGCCGAGGCGGAGCGCGTGCTCGGCCTGCCGTGCCGGGACGTCCGCACGGCGGCCGGCGAGCTGGCAGCCGCCTCCGGCACACCGACCCGCATCGTCCGCGGTATCGACCCGTCCCTGGAGGTCGCCGTCGCCACCGAGGCGGAGCGCGACGCGGAGCTGGAAGAAGCCCTCAGCGATCTACGCGTCGTGAAGGACGAGTGGGAGATCAAGGAGATCCGCTCGGCCGTGGACTCCACGGTGCGCGGATTCACGGACGTCGTCAGTGAGCTGTCGCGGGCGATCGCGACGTCCGAGCGGTGGATCGAGGGCACCTTCTTCCGTCGCGCCCGCCTTGAGGGCAACGCCGTCGGCTATGGCACGATCTGCGCCGCGGGCGAGCACGCCACGATCATGCACTGGACCGATAACGACGGACCGGTGCGCCCCGGGGAGCTGCTCCTGCTCGACGCGGGCGTGGAGTCGCGCACCCTGTACACCGCCGACGTCACGCGCACTCTGCCGATCGGCGGCACCTTCACCCCCGTCCAGCGCAGGGTCTACGACGCGGTGTACGAGGCCCAGGAGGCGGGCATGGCGGCCGTCAAGCCGGGCGCCGCGTATCGGGACTTTCATGAGGCGGCCCAGCGTTCCCTGGCGGCGCGGCTGGTCGAGTGGGGTTTCATCGAAGGGCCTGCCGACCGCGCGTACGAGTTGGGCCTCCAGCGCCGTTTCACGATGGCCGGTACCGGTCATATGCTCGGCCTGGACGTCCACGACTGCGCGCAGGCCCGGATTGAGGAGTACGTCGACGGCGTATTGGAGCCAGGCATGGTGCTCACCGTCGAGCCCGGCCTGTACTTCCAGCCGGACGACCTGACTGTGCCTCAGGAGTGGCGCGGCATCGGCGTACGCATCGAGGACGACCTGCTCGTCACCGCCGATGGTCACGAGAATCTGTCGGCGGGCCTGCCGCGGTCTGCGGATGAGGTCGAGGCGTGGATGGCCCGGTTCGCGGGCTGACCACATCGAGAACCGAGGCCCGGCCGCTCGCGCAGCTGCGCGCGTGGTGGAAGACGGGTGCGATCCTCATCTCCGGGGCGGCCGTCGACGTAATCAACTCGGTCCTCGAACGCGCCCGTGCCGCGGCCGTGGCAATCCAGCCGGACGTGCCGACGCGGCGCTGCCGATCGGCTGAAGGCCTGTTCGGCGGGCGCCCGTCGGCACGGACTCGGCAGGCTCCGCGTCGGGGGGGGGGGCGGGGTGGGGGGGCGCCCCCCGAGGTGAGTGGCCGGGGCGTGTTGCCCGCCCCGTCAGGTGTAGCACGCGGGCCCCCGGGTGGGAGGTGCGGGAACCC
>NZ_JBEYTS010000053.1:0-46998 GCF_040643155.1 Streptomyces sp. NPDC047453
AGACGCGCACTCCCTACGACGAATCCACCGCGTGGTCACACCACGCGACCCTCTCGGCCGCCACTTGACACCACAACGGCATGGGATGTCTGACCAGCCAAGGCGCCAACCTGCGGCTTCGTGCTGTGGACACCACGAGTCCCGTTGTTCCCCGCCAGGTACCGCGTGATCAGGCACGCGGAGGGCACGCCCCGTTGCTGGCGGCCACGCCCCAGCTTCAGCGTTGTCCTGGCGGCCGTTCGTCCGCCCGCTGTGGCTGCCGCTGCCCGGTACGGACCTTCTCTTGCCACCGGGCAGCCAACCCGGCCTCGAAGTTCGCCAGCCGAAGATTGAGATCTGTCACGAGCTGATAGAAGGCGTCGCCGACGTCGCCTGTGTCGGCGTCGGTGAGCAGCTCGCACACGGGGCACAGGGCCGGGTCACGGTAGAGGAGTGTCCCGTCCTCCGCCCAGCTGTCGAATTGGATCACTGATCCGAGCCGCCCGCACCAGTCGCAGGGCTCCGGGGACCCCACAGTCGCCTCATCCATTGCCGCAAGGTAGCGCAGCGTGCGGGACTGACCTGCGGCCGTTAGGTTCCCACTTCCTCAACTCTGCTTCACTGGTGAGCACCTGCGCTGGTACCCGAAGCACCGTCTCTGAGCAGAGGAAGAGCCGTCGTCGACTGTCGTGATCTGTCATCGTTGAGCACCCCCGCACGGCCCAGAGACGGCCCGAGCGGGGTGTCGCGGTTCGCTGCTGCACCGCACAGGCGCCCGGGGCTGGTGACCCCTACCTGTTCTGCCTCTCTGCCTTCCTGATCCGGAGAAGGTGCACGGCTCCAGTAACCCAGCTCAGGAACAGCAGGCCAGCAGCGGGCTCAAGCATCTGTACCCAGCGGTCACCGTCCGTGATCAACTCGGCAAGGTAAATCCCCGCGTCCATGCTCCCCATCATGAAGAAAAGGCCCGAGATCCTACCAAGTGATCCCCGTTTCTTGCCGGTTCCTGCTCCCACCTGAACACTCTGCATGCCGCTCATGATGAGTGCGATCAGGCCGCACGGCTATAACCCGACAGCTATCGTGACCATGGGACGACGCCAGCACCCGCCCACGCGGTCGGTGTAGCGACTTTGGCCTGGAGTTTCAATGACCCAGTCAAGCGCCGCACTCGGATCCTGGAGCACCAGTTTGGAAGATCGCGTATGCGGATCCGGCCTGACCTGGCAGAACGGTGGCTGGGTGTTCTCGGGAGGATCGCCGACGTTCCCCGTTGGTCCCCGCTGCTTGCTCTCCCATCGGGCACGCAAGGGGCACGGGGGGCTGCCTGGGTGCGGCTACGACGACGGAGCCGGCTTTCTGCGCCGGGTGAATCGACGGCAGGCTACCCAGAGGTTGACCAAGAACAGCACTGATCCGGCGATGGGCCAGCCCACGGATCCACCGTCGCGGTAGGTCTCGATACCGATCACCAGCAGCAGTGAACCGACTGCCACGCCCACCACATCGAGGAGCACGTCTGCCAGCCTCGCGATCTTCGAAAGGTTGATCACGGCTAGATCGTGGCAGGTGACCGCGCGCATTGCCAAGGGCCGTTTCTCTGCCACGACCTGCGCCTTCCCACGAGGTCGGTGGAGACTCAATGGTCGAGTCAAGCTCCTGCGGGTCAGCGGTCGGCGGCTGTCGTCGCCTGTCATCGTTGAGTCCCCTCGCACGGCCCAGAGACGGCCCAGCCGGATGTGCCGGGGGCACGGCCACCGTCGGCTGTTCTCAAGGGGTTGTCGGCATCGGGTGGCAGGATGCCGGGCCATGACCGCATCGATCAGTGAGTCGTGGACGCGAATCGAGAACTGGCTGGCCGAGCATGCGCCGGCGACCTACGCCGCGCTGGCGCCGCCCGCGGATCCGGCGGACATCGCGGCGACCGAACGCGTCATCGGCCGGCCACTGCTGAAGCCCTTGGTGATGTCGCTGCTGCGGCACGACGGTCTCCTCGATCAGCGGGGCTGGCTGCTGCCAGGGTTCTACAGACCGATGAGTGCACGCGAGATAGTGGCTGAGTGGCAACGCTTCACCGGCTTCTACGACAAGCGCACGGCGGATGAGAAAGGGGAGGAGGCGGACTACGACTTCATGAAGATCGGGTTCAGTAGCGTCCTGTACGGACACCCGCAGTTGATCCCCATCGCGCGGGACGTCAGCGGGGGTTTCCTCGTACTGGACCACCGTCCCGAGATCGACCGGGGGCGCGTCCACGAAGCCGATGCCGTGGACGGCATTATGCGTAAATCGCACGAGATGTGGACGTCCCTGCCGGTGCTCATGGAGGCGATCGCCACGTCTCTCGAGACCGGCCAGCCCCTCAACGGCTACACGCCGGTAGTGGACGAGGAGCAATGGCTGTACTGGGACTCCATGCCGCTGCGCAGTGATCGGACCGTGCATCGGTCATGACGCAGCAGCGGATAGCGAGGTCGGTGGAGCGGCTTTGGGCTGGAGTTTCAATGACCCAATCAAGCGTCGCCGCGCTCGGGTCCTGGAGCACCAGTTTGGAAGATCGCGTAACCGGGTCGTGCCTGACCTGGCACAACGTTGCGGGCTTCGCCCCTTCGCGCAAGCGCGGACCCCCTGGTGCGGCCTGCCCGCACAACCAGCGAAGCAGGTCAGTAAAGGCCCGAGCCCACGATGTCAGGGCCGCGCGCCCTTGGGGCCGTCGCCCTCACAGGTCACAGAGCTCTCGGGAATTTGTTCGGCTCCGCAGTCGCAGAACCACCGTTCGGTGTCGGCGGTGTTCACCCAAGTTTCCCCGCCGCAGGCAGAGCAGCTGCTTATCGTCATCGGCACGGCTCCACGGTAGTGCGCACAGGCCGACGGCATCTCCGGGCTGGTTCACGGGCGATCGGCCGGTGTGCTCACAGGCCGAAGAGCAGGTCCCGAGCAGCATCCTGGGTGCGGAAGAGACGCTCTTGACGTACGTGTGGGTCGCCGAGGGCGACAACCTCCTCTGTTCTCTGTTCCTTGTCGCGCCGCTCTTTCGGGCTGGGCGGTTATGGGGGCGTTTCGCTGGGGTCCGTGTCCTGCAGAGATTCGTCGTCGCGCTGTTGTTGGGTCTGGTGGTTCTGGTCGGTCTGATGCTGTTCCGGGGTGAGGGATCGGGCCGCGTCGCACTCAATGCAGGCTGCTGAGCGGGGTTGATGGAGCGCGGCAAGGGCCTCTTCCCGGGTGAGTGTCTGGTCGCTGGGGGTGCAGCCGACGACGTGGAGGAGTGTGGCGCCCGGGTGTCCGGGGCGGTGGGGCAGGTACTGGAGTGTCCATGCGGGCGGGCGTTTCTGGGACGGGGTGTCTGTTCCGGACAGACGGTGGGTCGGGACGTGCTCGTAGGAGACACCGGGTACCGGGCGTCCGTGTGCGGGACTCACCCAGACTCGCTGCTCGGCAGGTTCGGCGGAGCCGTTTGTGCCGTCCTGCCACACCAGGATTCCTACTTGGTAGAGCCAGCCGTCCTTCACCTGTCGGCGGGCGTGCAGCCGTCCGCGGACTTCCTGGGCGTCGGGGAGTATGACGAAGATCGGTGGCACGCGGTGGGCGTCCTTTCCCTGGTCCACGATGACTACTCTTGTCCTTTTCGCTCGGATGACGGGCCCAGGCCTTTGGGCCGTCCACGGCTGTCTCTCGCACCGTCTTGCTTGGTTCAGCTCAGGCACAAGATGCGGTTCATGCGCAAGTCGGCCGGGGAAATTCCGCCCGACGGCCGGGCCGATGGTTGCCGACTGTAAGAATTGCAGGGTCAGCCGTTCGGCGTACAGTGACGGGCGCGTCGTGTGCCCCGGTGCTTATGCCTCCGACGAGTGGGAAGCCCTCAGCCATGACCGCCCAGCGCAGCCCCGGGGAGCGCACTGCTTCCGTCCACCAGCTCAAGGTCGCTCTGGTGGGGATGAAACCTCCGGTGTGGCGGCGGCTGGTGGTGCCTTCGGACATCACCCTGGGGTCGCTGCACGACGTGATCCAGGTGACGTTCGGCTGGGAGGGCATGCACCTGCACGCCTTCGAGGACCGCTCCGGCGGACGGTACGCCCCTCCGGAGGACCTCGACACCCCGGTCTTCGACGAGGAGGAGGCCGCCCTCGCGGACGTCCTGCCGGGCACCGGCGGCCGCATGGACTACTCGTACGACTTCGGCGACGACTGGCTGCACCGGATCACGGTGGAGGCCGTCCGCCCCGTCCGGGAGGGCGAAGGGGAGCACGCGGTGTGCACGGGCGGGCGCCGGGCCATGCCGCCCGCCGAGGACCTCGGCGGTGTGTGGGGACTGGCCGCACTGCTGGAGCGGTACGCGGACGGGGAGCGGCCGAGCCCCATGCTTGTCCGGCACGGCGGTGAGGAGTGGGTGGAGTACGACGGCCTGCACGACGAGGTGCTGGCGGGCCTGTACGAGGAAGGCTTCGACCCGGCCGCCTTCGATCCCGCCGAGCTCACCGGGGAGCTCGCGCAGGTGCCACTGCGCCGGGCGGTGGGCACGAAGCGGAAGAGGCGCGGCGGGCCGGGCGGACGCCAGGCTTCGCCGGGGATGTACCGGTGCGAGTGCGGCGGTCTGCACCCGCTGCCCGGCGGCGCGGGGCCGCTTGCCGAGGACGACGGGCCGGACGACGAGATGTCGCTGTCCGATGTCCTGGAAGCCGTGGGCCTGCGGTTGCCGGCCGTGCGGCTGCCCGGCGAGGCGGAGCTGGCTCGCGCGGTGCGCGAGGTGCCCGCCTTCATGGCGGCGGTACGGCTCGCGCACTGGTGCGGCGACGGTCAGGAACTGACCCCGAAGGAGGTGCTGCGGCCGAAGCTCGCCCGGCAGGCCGTGGAGGAGGCTGAGCTGTGGCGCGTCGACCCCGACGAGTGGGGTGATGCCGAGGAGCGGGCCGCGCGGCTGGCGAAGGTCCGCAGCGCGGCTGACATGGAGCCGCTGGCTCTGCCCTGGGACTGGGCGCTGAACTGTGGCTTCGTCGAGGTGGAAGGCAACCGGGCGTACGCCGGCGACGAACTGCCGGACCAGGACGACGACGCGGCACTCCTGGCTGCCTGGCAGGAAGCGGTGGCGGGTGCGGCGGTCGAACTCTCCCTCGCCTTCCCCGCGTTGGACGAGTTGCTGGGCGGGCTGCAGCCGCTGCGGGAGCTGACCGAGGAAGCCCCGCCGCTGGTGTTCCTGATGCTGATCACGGCGTACGGGCTGCCTGACGGGGAGTGGCTGGATGTCGCCGGTTTCCTCACCGACGGCATGGAAGGGCTGCCCGAAGGTCCGGCCCGGCGGCTGGTCTCGGCGCTCCTCGTCGACCAGTACCACGACACCGCCGGGACTCTGGAGCTGTTCGGGGCCGCCGAACGCGAGGGCCACGAGCCTTTGGTGGAAGGCGCCGCGCTCGCCCTGCTGCTCGACGGGCCCGACGGCGGCACGCCGTCTGCCGGCCGCTTCCGGCTCACTGCGCTGGGCCGCTCCGGCCTGCGCGCGCTGCTGGTGGCGGCAGGCGTCCCGGCACCGGTGATCGGCTCGCTCGCCCAGGCGGATGCCTCCGCGCTGCTGGCCGCGCTCGGCTCGTACCGCTCCGAGACGGACGCGGCGGCGGAGGTGGCGGGCTGGCTGGCGGCCCGCCCCACGGCGGACGCGGCCGTCCAGGTGGTGGACGCCTGCGACGGCACGGAGCCGGCCGATGCCCTGCGCCGCCTGCAGGCCCCGCGGGTGCTGGCCGCCGTACTGGAGGCGGACCGCACCGGGCGGGCGAAGGCGGTGCTGCGCAAGGCGGCGGTCTCGAAGGTCACCGGCTGTTCGCACGCGGCGGCTTCGATGCTGCGCCGGATCGGTGAACCCGCCGAGGGGGAAGAGGCGTGGGGTTTGGAGTGGATGCTGGTGGACGGTGCGCTGCCGTTCGCCAGGGCGGGCGAGCAGGCGCTCCGCGAACGGCTGCTGGCGGGCGCCGAGGGGGGCCGGCGTCCGCTCGATCAGCTGGCCGAGCGCGCCGACGACCTGTGGCGGGCCGGCCACCCGCACGCCGGCGAGGTGCTCGGCGCGCTGGCCGATGCCGTCAAGCCCGTCGACAAGGCCCTGGCCAAGCGGCTGCGGAAGGCCGCGTTCAAGGCGGGGAGCGCCAAGTGAGCCTGCTCGTGAGGGAGATCGGCACCGAAGCCGCACCGCTCGCCAATCCCGCTGCCACCGCCTGGGCCCGCGAGCATCTCGTCGCCAGCGGCTGGGCGGCCGTGTTCGCCCCGGCCGAGCCGGGACAGCCGGCCCGGCTCGGCCGTTTGGTGCTCTACCGGTCCGCCGCCGACGCCCGCTGCGTGCCCGCCCAGGCCGCCGCGCCGGAGGCAGTGGAGCGGGTCCGGCTGCCGCTGGTTCTGCCACACGGCGCCGGGGTGCGCACCCGCACCGTCGAAGGGTGGGCTCTCGGCCCGTGCGCCGCGCTCGCCCTCCTGCTCGACCTGCCTGAGACCGGGGTTCATCCCTCCCTCCTCGCGTGGGAAGCCGTCGCCCGTCTCGCCCTTCGACTGCTGGGCGAGGGACGCCTGTATCCGGCGCTGACCTCCGACACGTACACCATTTGGCGCTTCGGACCGCCCGGTGCGAGCGGAAAGCGGGACCTGGACGCGCTGGCCGCTGCCCTGCCGCCGTACGCCCACAACCTCCCCGCGCCCTCGACGGACGACAAGACCGTACGAATCGCCGAACCGGCTGCTCTGATAGGGGAGTTCTGTGACGCGCTCGCGGATGCTCTGCCGCGCACGCCGGCGGCCGGCTGGGCCGTGCCCGGCAATCCGTACGCCGACCGGGCCACCGCCCTGCATCCGGGCCTGGTCGAGTGGGCGGTCGAGGCCGCCGCCGAGCGGGCCGCGCAGGTGAGTGTGGAACTGAGGGTGGAGCCCCCGGCCGGGCGGCGCCGCGCCTTCCGGGCCGTGCTGCAACTGCGCACCGCGGCCGATCCGTCCCTGGTTCTGGACGCCGCCGAGCTGTGGGCCGACCCGCACCGCGCACAGCGCCTGCTCGGCCCGCACGCCGAGGCCGAGGCGCTGCTCGCGCTGCGCCGCGCAGCCCGCGCCTGGCAGCCGCTGACCCGCCTGCTCGCCGAGGCCGCCCCCTGCGCGCTCCGGCTCGACGACGAGGAGGCCATGGACCTGCTGGGGGACGCCACCGGCGCACTGAGCATGGCGGGTGTGCGCGTGCACTGGCCACGCGAGCTGGTCAAGTCCCTAGAAACGCGTGCGGAGATCGGGGCGGTCACCGCTCCCGGTGCGACCGTGGACACCCTGCTGGGCCGCGATGCCCTGCTCGACTTCTCCTGGCATGTCGCGCTCGGAGGCGAGAAGCTCACCGAAGCCGAACTCGACCTGCTCGCCGAGGCCCGCCGTCCGCTGGTCAAGCTGCGCGACCAGTGGGTCGTCGCCGACCCGAAGCTGGTGGCCCGCCTCAAGCGGCAACGCAGCCGCGAACTCGCCCCGCTGGACGCGCTCCAAGCGGCGCTGACCGGGGAGGTGGAGTGGGACGGCGAGCGCGTCGCGGTCGAGGCGGCCGGCACCTTCGGTGAGCTGGTGGCGCGGCTGCGCGACCCCGAGGGCCGTACCCCCGTCCGGGCGCCGGAGGGCCTGACCGCCACCCTGCGCGGCTACCAGCAGCGGGGCCTTGCCTGGCTGGCGGACATGACCCGCCTCACGCTGGGCGGAGTCCTCGCCGACGACATGGGCCTCGGCAAGACCGTCACGCTGCTCGCCCTCCACCTGCACCGCCAGGAGCAGCCCGACACCGCGGGTCCCACCCTCGTGGTCTGCCCGGCCTCGCTGCTCGGCAACTGGCAGCGCGAGGCCGCCTGCTTCGTCCCCGCCGTGCCGGTACGCCGCTACCACGGCGGCGAGCGTACCCTGGACCACCTCGCCGGGAACGAACTCGTCCTGGTCACCTACGGTGTGCTGCGTCGCGACCGGGAGCGGCTCGCCGCCGTGAAGTGGTCGCTCGTCGCCGCCGACGAGGCCCAGCACGTCAAGAACCCGTACGCAACCACCGCCCGCGAACTGCGCGCCCTGCCCGCCCGCGCCCGCGTCGCGCTCACCGGCACCCCGGTGGAGAACAACCTCTCCGAACTGTGGGCACTGCTCGACTGGACCACCCCCGGCCTGCTCGGCCCACTGTCCGCCTTCCGCGACCGTTTCGCCAGAGCCATCGAGCGCGGCGCGCTGGGCATGGACGATGACGCGGAGACCGCCGATCAGGCCCGGCAGGCCGCCGAGCACCTCACTCGGCTCACCCGCCCGTTCCTGCTGCGCCGCCGCAAGTCCGACCCCGGGATCGCCCCCGAGCTCCCGGCCAAGACCGAGACCGACCACCCCGTCGCCCTCACCCGTGAGCAGGCCGCCCTGTACGAGGCGCAGGTGCGCGAGGCCATGGCCCGGATCGAGAAGGCAGACGGCATCGCCCGCCGTGGCCTGGTCCTCAAACTCCTCACCGCCCTCAAGCAGATCTGCAACCACCCCGCCCACTACTTGCGCGAGGCCGGCCCGCTGCCCGGCCGCTCCGGCAAACTGGAGCTCCTCGACGAACTACTCGGCACGGTGGTGGCCGAAGGCGAGGGCGCTCTGGTCTTCACCCAGTACACGCAGATGGGCAAGCTCCTGGAGCGGCACCTCGCCGACCGCGGCGTCCGCGCCCGCTACCTGCACGGTGCCACTGCCGTCCCTCGGCGCGAGGAGATGGTCGCCGCCTTCCAGGAGGGCGAGTTCCCCGTCTTCCTGCTCTCTCTGAAGGCAGCCGGTACCGGCCTCAACCTCACCCGCGCCACCCATGTGATCCACTACGACCGCTGGTGGAACCCGGCCGTCGAGGACCAGGCCACCGACCGTGCCTACCGGATCGGCCAGGACCGCCCCGTCCAGGTCCACCGGCTCACCACGCAGGGCACGGTCGAGGACAGGGTCGCCCGCCTGCTCGGTGCCAAGCGCGCCCTCGCGGAGCAGGTCATCGCCTCCGGTGAGGCCGCCCTGACCGAACTCTCCGACGCCGACCTCGCCGAACTCGTCGCACTCTCCAAGGAGTTCGAGGCATGACCCCCGCACGCAAGGCCCCCCGTACCGGCAGCCGCGCCTTCGCCGCCACCTGGTGGGGGCAGGCCTGGGTGGATGCCCTGGAGGCCTCCACCCTCGATAACGGTCGCCTCTCCCGCGGCCGCACCTACGCCCGCAAGGGCATGGTGGGCCCGGTCACCGTCACTCCCGGTGTGCTGCGCGCCGAGGTCGAGGGCAGCAACCCGTGGCCGTACGACGCCGCGGTGCACCTGCGCGTCCTGACCGACGCCCAGTGGGACACCCTCCTCGACGCCATCGCCGCCCAGGCCGGCCGCACCGCCGCCCTCCTCGACGGCGAGATGCCCGCCGATCTCGTCGACGACGCCCGCACCGCCGGCGTACCCCTGCTGCCCGAGCCGAGCGAACTCGACCCGGAGTGCTCCTGCCCCGACTGGGGCTACCCCTGCAAGCACGCCGCCGCCCTGTGCTACGCCACCGCCGTCCACCTTGATGACGACCCCTTCTGGCTCTTCACTCTCCGCGGCCGCACCAAGGACACCGTCCTGGCCGCGCTGCGCACCCGCCGCCAGGCCCACACGGGCGCCGCGCCGGAAACCGGCGGCACACCCCGCGGCCGGGGCGTGCCCGCCCGTGATGCGTTCGCCTCCTACAGCGGCGTCTTCGCCCCGCCCACCCCACGGACCGAGGGAGCCGAGAGTGCTCCCGCCGACGCCGGGCCGGCCCCTTTCCCCCTCACGACCACGCCCCCGCCCGAGGCCCCCTTCACCCTCGACGACCTCGAAGCCCTCACCCGGGACACCGCTCAGCGCGCCCGCGCCCTCACGGCCGGGCACACCGCCTCCCTCACCTGCACCCCGCTCGACGACGCCGTACGCCTCGCCGCGAGCGGGGTCGGCGAGCACTGGTTCCACCAACTCGTACGCGCCACCGGCCTGCCTCCACTCGACTTCGCCCTCCTGGTCCGCGCCCAGCGCCACGGCGGCCCCGCCGGCGTCGCCGTCGCCCGCACGCCCCTCACCCCCGACGCCAATGCCATGGCCGCCGCCCGCGCCGCCCTCTGCGACCCCGACAACGCCGAGACCGAGGACGACACCGCGAGCACCGTGCGGGTACGCGTCTGGCGCAACCGTCTCACCGCCGATGACGAGGACGTCCAGATCCGCCTCGGCCCCGACGGCCGATGGCATCCCTACGCCCGTGAAGGCAGCGGCTCCGCCACCCAATGGTGGCCCTGCGCCCCCGCCACAGCCGACCCCGTCGCCGCCCTCGTCGCAGCCCGCACCGCCGCCACGCGGAACTGACGGATTAAGCTGGCCGGGGCGCCCGAAGGAGGACACGATGACGACCGCATGGGACGCACTCCCGCCCTGGATGCTGCCGCCCCGGCCGAGTGGTTGGGAAGCCGGTGACCTCGACAACGCACCCGACTTCGCTCGCAACGACCATGGGACGTCTGTCACTGTCGGTCGCCGCTGGTCGCCCTCGCACGGCCCAGGGACGGCCCAGGATTGATCACTAGAGTTCGGCCGTTGGTCGACGGCGGACACCATCGAACGGGCCGCATGGATCTCAGCCGACGACAGCCAGCCACGAGGGCGGGCACGCCAACCGCGGATCGCGGATGCCGGCGCCGTCAGCCCGCCAGGGCGACCCTGAGGAGCACGATGAGCAGGCCGAGGACCAAGTTGACCGCCCCCGCGGTCACCAGTGTGCGGCCTGTGACGCCCGCGCGCACAGCAGCGGCTGTGGACCATCCGACATAACCGGCCAGCGCTACGCCCAGAGCCAGCCAAGCCGTCCCTCTTGGGTCGAGGCCCAGAAGAGGGCTGACGGCGACTGCCACGGCGGGTGGGACGGCCGCCTTGGCGATGGGCCACTGGGCCACGCACACCCGCCGGGTCTCCTTCACGCTCACCGGCTCGTACATGATCCGCTGTCCGAACAGCCGGGCCAACACGTTGGCGGCCCAGAACGCCACCCCGGTGCACAGCAACAGGATTACGAGTTTCAGCCGCGGGAAGGAACCGAGCGAGCTGGCTCCGATCACTACCGAGGCCATGAGCAGCGAGCCGTATGCGGCACCTGTGTGATCACGCCGCTGCGCAGCGTCTGCGCCAGGTGAGGGCGTGCCCTGCCCAGGCGAACTACCTTTCATGCTTTCAGTGTGGTCGCGCCTATTGCGCGCTGCACGCCCATTGGTCGGCGTCCAAAGGGCGGGGAGCTGATCTTTGCGGGGGCCGGGCGCCAGAACAGGCCACGGACCGATTGGAGGTCGTTGAGGGGACGCCTACCTGCTATGACGGCATCATTCCTCCTCAACCCACCGCCCTCCCCAGCTCCCATCCCGTCCGCCGTCGACCCACACACCGTGGAGCGGGCGTGGTCCATGGCGTCCAGGTGGAGCGCGCCACTGTACGAACGACCTGGACGCCATGGGCCGCGTCTGCTCGGCTCTGCCTGGGTCGACGGCGGACGGGATGGGGGCTCCCCGCGCACGCCACAACGAACCCGCGGTCGGCGGCGGCGCCCCCTCATCCCGGTACCGGCCGATCCCCCGTCGACCAGGCCCCGAACTCCTGCGGCATCTCCCGCCACTGCCCGCCGGTCTTGAACCGCCAGATCACGCCCTCGAGCTGCTGCCGCAGGCGCTCGGGGTAAGGGCCATACTCGCCGATCGGCAGGTATGGCCCGATGAACTCCCACTCTTCGTCCGTCAGTTGCACTCGCGTCACGCAAGATGATCTACCGAATCAGACCTCGGAGTGAGGGCGTTTCCTGCAGATTGATCACGACTCGATACGCGCCCTAATGCATGAAGTAGGAGAAAGCCACGCTTTCTGCGGCAAGACGGTGGACTCTCGGTCCGGTCCCTTGCGTGGACCCGGAGTTGACGCGACTGTGGTCCGGGGCCGGCCGGTGACCGACCGGTTTCTCTCCGTACGGCGACGGGAGCCAGCGTGACCGCATTGTCCGTTCTGCCCCATGAATTGCACGGCGACGGCCCGCACAAGGTGATCGCGGTGCACGGCTGGCTCGCGGACCGCTCCGCGTACGCCCCCGTACTGCCGGATCTCGACCTCGGTTCGTTCCAGTACGCGGTGGTGGACCTGCGGGGATACGGCGAGGCCCGGGGCGCGGTCGGCTCGTACACCACGACCGAGGGAGCCGAGGACGTGCTCGCGCTGGCCGACCGGCTCGGTTGGGAGCGGTTCTCGCTGATCGGTCACTCGATGGGCGGCTCCGTCATCCAGCGGACGCTGGCCGCCGCGCCGAAGCGGGTGCGCAGAATCGTGGGGGTGTCGCCGGTCCCTGCATCCGGCCTGCCCCTCCCGCCCGAGCAGTGGGAACTCTTCGCCGCGGCGGCGCACACCCCGCAGAACCGGCGGATCATCCTCGACATCACCACCGGGGGCCGGCGCCCGGCAGGCTGGCTGGACCGCATGGTGCGCCGCTCGGTCGAATGCAGCGACGCCAAGGCGTTCCGGGCCTGGCTGGACTCCTGGGCGAGCGAGGACTTCCACGACCAGGTCGAAGGTTCACCCGTGCCCGCCCTCGCCGTCGTGGGCGCGCTGGACCCGGCCCTGTCCGCCGAGCTGCAGCGGGCCACCTGGATGCGCTGGTTCCCGCGGGCCGAACTGGCGGAGCTGCCGTCGTGCGGCCACTACGCGATGGACGAGACCCCGCTCGACCTGATCCGGGTGGTGGAGGACTTCCTGCGGGCGGACGCCGAGGTGTGAGCGCGCCCGCCCCCGAAACGCCCGTACCGGACGTCTTCGACCCCAGGCAGTACGAGCGAGGCATCCCCCACGACCGCTACCGCCACCTGCGCGACCACCACCCCGTGGCGTGGCAGGAGGAGCCGGAGGTACTCGGCTGGCCGGCAGGCCCCGGCTTCTGGGCGGTCACCCGGCACGAGGACGTGGTCCGGGTCCTGAAGGACTCCGCGACGTACTCCTCGTACCTGGGCGCCACCCAGATCCGCGACCCGGACCCCGCCGACCTGCCGTTCATCCGCCGCATGATGCTCAACCAGGACCCGCCGCACCACCGGCGCCTGCGCGTACTGGTCAGCCGAGCCTTCACTCCGAAGCGCGTGGACCGTTTCGCCGCGGTCGTCCGTGAACGAGCCCGTTCCCTGCTCACGCGGGCGGTCACCGAGGCGCGGGCCGGCGACGGCACCTGCGACCTCGTCGCCCGGGTCACCGACGACTACGCCTTGCTCAACCTCACCGACCTGCTGGGCGTACCGGACAGCGACCGGGCTCTCCTCCTGCACTGGACCCGACGCGTCATCGGCTACCAGGACCCCGAGGAGGCCGGACCGCCGACGCTCGGCCCGGACGGCAAGCCGGTCAACCCCCGCTCCCCTTCGTCCCTGCGCGACATGTTCGACTACGCGCACACCCTGGCGGCCCACAAGCGCCGGCACCCCGCCGACGACGTGATGACGGCGCTCGCCACCGACCCCGAACTGACCGGCCCCGAACTGGAGATGTTCTTCTTCCTGCTGGTGATCGCCGGGAACGACACGGTGCGCAGCGCGGCCCCTGGCGGCCTGCACCTGCTGGCCCAACACCCGGATGCTTACTTTCAGTTGAGCAACGGCAAGGTGCAACCAGCCACCGCAATCGACGAACTGCTCCGCCGGTACCCACCGGTGCTGACCTTCCGCCGCACCGCCAACCATGACACGGAACTGTCGGGCACCCGCATCCGCGCAGGCGACAAGGTGGTCGTGTTCCACGCCTCCGCCAACCACGACGAACGCGTCTTCCCCGCCCCGTTCACCCTGGACCTCACCCGCACCCCGAACCCCCACGTCTCCTTCGGCGACGGCCCCCACGTCTGCCTCGGCGCCCACTTCGCGCGCCTGCAACTACGAGCCCTGTACGACGAGGTCTGCCGTGCTCTGCCCGCCCCACTCCAACTCTCAACTCCACCACGCCGCCTGGTGTCGAACTTCATCAACGGTCTGAAGTCGTTGCCCGTGCGAGTGGCCGACTCATGAGGCGAAGCCCTGTGCCCAGCGCCCGTGCCTTCCCTCGGGGCGAGTTGGGGCACTATTGGAAGACGGCGATCGCATCCAGAGTGACCTCCCGCAGTTCGGGGTTCCAGCCGGTGATCTTGCCGAGGCAGCGGGCCTGGACCTCGATCTCGTACTTCGTGTCGGTCTGCAGTCCGGCGGCGGGGAGCGGGACCCTGAGATGCGCTGGTTCCTCCCCGTTGCCGTACCGGGCCCGTAGGACGTAGCCGCCTGTGGGCTCGGGATGGACCATGAAGCGGCCCCGGACCGAGACGAACTCCGTGACGTCGCAGGGCTACCTGGTCCACGTTCGCAGCGCGGCCACCGGCCACCCTCAGTTCCCGGTTGAGCGCGCGGTTCGGAGACAGGACACCCGAACGCAGGTCGACGTGGACGACGGCGTCCTCCCGGTCGAACACGGACAGCAGCATGCCCACGGTCGACAGCGAAGAGTTCCCCCGCACGTAACTCGTGAACGTCTCCTGGCTGCTCTCCCGGCGCGCCTTCAGAACCAGCGACAACAGCCTGGCCCAGAACCCGATCTCGGCGGTGACCTTGCGGCGCTCCTCGACACCCTCTCCAGCGCCGCGTTGTAGTTGCCGAGCTCGTCCAAGTTCTTGACGGACTTCTCGTGCAAGTAGACGCAGATACTCAGCCCCGGGTGCTCCTTGCGGGGGCCGTTGAGTCTCCTGTGCGCCAGCGCCAGGAGCAGGACGCAGGCGCCCAGTACGCCCAGCGCCGCCACCAGCCAGGCGATCATCCATGCCCACCACGCGCCCCACCAGGCGCCGTCAACCACAGCCACGGATCTCCTTGAATGCCTCGGAGAGGGATGACTCGTCGGCGTCCACCATGTGCCCGCCGGTCGCGGCGGCCACGCGCCGCAGTTCCCCGGCGTCGGCCTCGCCGAGGTGCACGGGGTAGGTGCGGACCCGGCGGACCTTGGGCGCCAGCGCCCGGTACCGGTGTACGAACTCGGCGTACGTGATGCCGGCGTTGTTCTCGCCGTCCGTCATCAACACGATGGACACGGCCCGCCGAGGGTCTTCGCGGACGGCCGCAGCAACCGTGCGGTAGCCGTGGTCGAGCGCGGACCACACGGCGGTGGCCCCGTCGTAGTCGTCGGGGCGATGAACGCGTCGAGGGCCCGGAGGTCCCCGGGGCCGTGCACGGTGACCGTCCGCTCGCCCAGGACGCTGTCCCCGAAGCGCACCACGGTCAGCCGCTCGCCCTGGTGGAACCGGGCGAACTTGGCCGTCGGCGAGGAGTCAGCCCCGCTGAGACCGGCGAACGCGGCGCGCAGCGACGCCGTCCGGCCACCCCGCATCGAACTGGAGAAGTCCAGCAGGAAGACGACCTGGTCGGCGGCGGGGCGCCGGGGGTCGCCATAGTCGGTGATGAGCCGTTCGACGACGGCGAGATCGTCGGGGAAGTACAGCGCGTTGGCCAGCGGGACGCTCAACTCGGCCTCGCGGCGCACCGACGGGCTGACCGGGCGCCGCAGGGTCCGGCGCATGATCTCCCGCTGGTGGTCGTCGTGCGTCAGCCACTCCACCACCCGGTCGTAAGCAGCGCGGCGGCCGTCGTCGAGCAGGAGCAGCGGATAGTCCGAGAGCACCGTGCCGTCGGCGGCGTAGACGATCTCAAGGGGCTGGGGGAGCCGGCCGGACCTGTTCAGCGCGAGGAGTTCGGACTCGTAGGTGATCAGCGCGTTGGCCTTCCGCCCTCCCGCCACGAAGGCGTCGATCAGGTTCCGTGAGGTGTCGGCGGTGAGGGACTGCCCGGAGCGGAAGCCGCGCAGCCGGTCGCAGGAGACGTCCGAGGGGCGCAGCGCGCTTCCGGTGCCTGCGGCGGCGGTGGCGACCCCGACGAGAGCGGCGAGCCCGCTGCCCGAATGCCGGGGGTCGGCCATGCCGAAGCGTATGGTGCCGGTGGCGGCGGCGTCGGCGATGTCCGCCCAGGACAGGCGCCCACCGGGTACCTGCTGCCGCAGCCGCTGCGCGACGTCGCGCGTCAGGCCGATGACGACGGGTGAGCGCATGACGGCGGTACTCAGGGGTGGGCGTGCGCCGGTCCTGCCTGACTCCTTGAGCTTCAACCGGAGGTAGCGGTCGGAGGACAGCCAGGCCAGGTCGTAGTCGTGGCGCCCATCGACAGGCAGGTCGCCGACGTCGTTCGTGGCCCGGTAGTCGAGGTCGAGGCGCACGCCGGTGTCGCGTTCCAGTTTGTCGAGGACCGGCCACATGTCGGCGAGTTCGGGACTGGCCGGCACGCGCAGCGTGGTCGTCCCGTTCCCACTCGAACAGGCAGTGAGCGCGCTCCACGCGGCGACTAGGACAAGGCACAGCGCGAGAATGCCGGTCCGCGTCCGTCTACTCACACCGGGTCTTTGGTCGTCGGCCATGTCACGGGGAGCCCTCTGTCGTACCCACCGGCTCGCCTTGCCCGGTGACCGCCTGACCTGTGGGGTCGCACTGACCGACGGTTTCGATCATGCGCTCCAGCAGGGCGAGGTCGGGCAGGACCGCCCTGGTGTCGTCGGTCGACGTGACCGGCGCCGGTATCTGATGTCGTGTGAGGAAGTCGTTCAACTTGACGCTTGTGAGGCCGCTGTCGGCGTCGCGCAGCCGGAAACCCAGTTCCATGGCGCGCTCCTGGAGCGCCGGGTCGGTGGAAACAAGCCTGCCGAGCCGGTCCCCGGCGTCGCTGAGCGCGATGAGCTTGGGTTCGGTGACGAATCGCGCGGAGGGGTAGAGCAGCACGCGCTCGCTGTCCAGTGCGCCCGCCTTGCCCCGGTGCCCGATCTGATAGGCCAGAAACTGGTGCTCGTAGATGACCGCGACCGGGGCGATGCTCTTGCCTTCGGGGGAGATGTACGTCTGGTACTTCTCGAACGACGGCATTCCCTGGGCGATGAGCAGGGGCTTGATCCGCCGGGCCAGCCGGTCGGCCCCCGCCTCGGACTTCGGTATGTCGTTGCCGTTCTCCAGGAAGGCGACGAGGCCCAAGTAGGTGCCGGCGGAGTTGGATTCGCAGATATCGGAGGTCTGCGCCAGCACCTTGTTCCTGTTGTGCAGCCCGTACCGGCCCAGACCTATGTCGTCCCACCGCTTGCCCATGCCGCCGTTGGCCTGGGCGAGGTCGAGGAAGCACGCCATCTCCCCCACGTCCCGCATGACCCTGCGCGGCATCCCCCTGCGGCGGCCCTCTTGCGTCCGCCGCCGGGGCGGCGGACCCGACCCAGCGGCTCCGCACCCGCATCCAGCTCGTCGACGCCGTTGCGGACGGTGGTCTCGCTGACGTCGGCCGCCCGCGCGACAGCCCGGATCCCGCCATGCCCCAGGATCCGGGCCTCGGCCCCCATCAGCAGGCGGCGCTGACGCTCGTCCAAGTGCGGGAACAACGCCGCAAATCTCACGGCGAGTTGATCTCGAGTCTCCTGCGATATGCCCATACCGCATCAACGAGCCAGATCCGCGGAAGCAACACCTTGATTCTCTGCGAGCCCTTAGATGTTCAGCATCATGGCCTCAACGGTGTGGCCGAAGGTGCCCCGGCACGCCAGCCTTTGTGTGGGCGGACCGGCGTGCCCCATCAGTGCGTGTGTGTGGGGGAGAGAGACAACGGGATCGCTCTGCGGGCTGATGCTGGCGTAGATCAGCCATTCGCGGAAATGAGGTGAACGAACGCCTCCGCCCCTGACTGCTCGGTCCGCAAGGGATACCCAATCACACGGGAAATGCTTTGCTCAAGGCCGTCTCCAAGGCGCTTCAGCGAGCTCAGCACTGAGCGGCTGGCGCTGAGAGCCGGCGGTGAAGTCGAGGACTGCGCCTCGCGCCTCTTGGCTCTTTGGCCCCCAAGTGGCGTGAGGATCCCTGGTGCACGTGCCATTAGCCGATGTAGGCGATGGCCGAGATCTGCGGTTGGCCTGTGTGATCCGTACTACAGTTGACGCACGACCAGCAGAGGTCTGGGGCGGGCTTCCTGGCGTGCGTGCAGTCACCATCACAGTGCTGTCGTTGGTCGGCGGACCTCTCGCTGGCGGCCAGAAGGGCGAGGCCAGTATGGGAGGGTGGGCGTGGACGCGGAATTCATCCAGTCAGTTGCCCGAGTCGGTGACCATGTCGAAATCATGCTGCTCACCGGGGACCGCTTCGAAGGTGTTCTGGAAGGTTTGACGCTTACCCGTCTGAACCTCCGCACGCCTGACGCGCGGGTCGTCGCGGTCGCGCTGCCGACGGTCGCCATGATCCAGCCGAAACGCGCTGAACATTCCGACTCGGCTGCCGACACGACGCCGGAAGTCCCTGCTCAGACACCTCCCGCCGAGATGCCTCCGACCGAGGTGTCTCCTGCCCCCGCGGCTGCGACGCAGGGGCCCGTGTCCCGGATCCCGCACCCGTCCATGCCCGCCGGCCCCCGTACGCACGACCCGGCGCGGATTGCGGAGGTGCTGGCAGCTGTCGCTCAACTGCCGCTCGTTCCAGTAGACATGGAGGTGTACGTCGTCCCAGAGGACCGCAAGGAACTGGAGAGGATCCGGAACTCATACGACAACGCACAGAAGATCGACGAACTTGATCCGCGATTCGGTCGCGCCGGGCAGCTGTACAACCGTGCCAGGAACCTGTGGAACGCCGACCGGAGCAATGCCCAGCTGACTCGTCTGGTCGGTGCATTGGCCTTGCTCAAGGGCGACGTCGAATCCGCGCATCGGTTCTTGACGCAGGCGCAGGCGGACGACGTGCCGGCGCGGAGGCTGATGGCCATCAGCGCGGCTCACATGAACGATCCGGAAACCGCCCGGTTCGCGCTGCTGCGGTACTTCCACGAGGTTGCTCCCGATGGTGACGCCGAGGCGTGGCGAGCTTTGCTCGGCCTGCTCGACGCGTACGGAGACCGAGGACAGCTGGGAGAGCTCCTGGAGTCTCCCTCCCGCGACGATGCCGCGAGGGCTACGGTGCGCGCCGCGCTCGGCGGCGCCACGCCGGTCTCGGCACCACTCCCTCCACCGACGGGCGCCGTTCCCGCCGTGGCGGCCTTGCGCGTGGTGCCGCCGGAGCCGGTGCAGCCGAGGAACAAGCCGCGAACCCTGACCGCGGCCACGCACAGCAGGCCTGATGCGGCGACCGCACGGTCCGGTTCGCAACGGCGCTGGGAAGATCCCTATCAACGCGCCAAGTATCTGGAGCACAGGGAAAAAGACCTGAAAGGTGCGAAGGTCGCCTACCGCCAAGCGATCAAGCAGAACGTCAAGCGGGAGAGCGCCGCCAAGGACCTGGCGTGGTTGACTCGACGGGTGGACGGAGCGGAAGCCGCGCTCCGCGTCATCGAGCAGGAATGCCAGGGCATGATCCAGCCCGGCCAGGCCCTCGACAACATCCTCATCGACTTCTACATCGGGGCCAAGCGCTACGCCGAGGCATTGGAGGTGTTGGACCGGCAGTTCAGGCGGACCGACCTCACCAGTAGCCGGCGCTACGTCCTCTGTCACCAGATCGCGTATGTGAAGCTCGCCGACGGCCAGGACTCCACGGCGGAGTGGCAGATGCTGCTGAAGCAGTCCCCGGACAACCAGAACGCGCAGCACGGCATGGCGCTGGCGCTCGTACAGCGCGGCACCCCGCAGGACCTGGAGGAAGCCGAGAAGCTCATCGGTCATCACACGGATGACAGATCCGCTCGGATCCGGCGTCAGATCGCGGACTTGCGGCAGAGCGGAGGCTTCGGCGCGGAGTCCGGCTGGGTGGAGCGGCTGCTGGAGGAGGTCACCGGATTCGTCGACTCGACTCCGCCGCTTGTCACCTTCGTGATGCAGAACTATTCGGAGCCCGCCGCGCGCATGAAGGAGGAGCGGGAGCGCACCCAGCAGCCGGTCACGAGGAGCGACCTGAACGTCATTGCCGAGACGGCTCGGCAGATGAGTGGCAGGCAGCCGGTGAACAGTGCCCAGGCGTACATCTCGGCCGCGGTGCTGGCGCAGGAGCTGGGTGAGGGAGTGACGCAGCGATATCTGTACCTGGGGTTGACCACGCTGGCCGGCATCGTTCTCGACCAGCAGGAGTACGAGTCGGCACAGGACCTGTACTGTGCAGCGCTGGCGGTGGCGGACGAGGGCGACGACGATGAGCTGACGCCGGACGTAAGGGCGGCGCTGCTCGGGTACCTGCGTTCGCCGAACGGTCGCCGCGCAGCACCGACCAGGCATCGAGACAGGGACGAGGCCACCTCTCTCAGGGACGAGGTGGCCCGGGCGCTCCTGGAGGGTATTCGCCAGCACGAACCCAAGGTGATCTTCTCGCTGATCCCTCCGCTGTTCGCAGACACCAGCATGGCCAGGGACCTCGTGCTGGATGCGATGTGCTCGAAGCCGGAACTGCTGGGCGCGGCGGCAAAACACCTGGGAATCGCTGACGGCTCCCATCGCTTCCGCCCGGACCAGAGGGCAGTGCGGGAGGCATGGCAGCAGGCGGGCGACAAGTGGGCGCGGGACCGTCGGCAGCTGGAGCACAGCCTTGTCGAACTGCAGCATCTGTCGATGTCGGAGAACGATCTGGACTCCGCTCTCGACCGGCTTCGGGACCAGGACACGCTGACCTCTCCTTTGCTACGCGAGGCGTTGGGCCGGATCGAGGAGGCCCTCTTCGAACTCCGCAGGTTCATCAACGAGCGTTCCTTCGAAGAGCGGGAGAACTGCCTGCGTCTTGCCGAGCAGAAGGCCCGCGCACTGAGCGCGGACATCCGACGCGGCCCGACCAGCCTGGCGGTCGGATTTGTCGAGCCGGCCGCAGTGCGCATCCGTACACTCGTGACGGACACTCAGCAGAACCTGCTCGCCACGCAGCCTCCTCAACCCGAACTCAGCCTGGCACTGGAGGAAAGCAGCGGCGGTCAGAACGGCGTTGTGACAGTACAGATCAAGGTGGCGAATTCGGTTGGCATGGCGCCACTTGAATCTCCGGAGTTGACGGTGGTTGCCGACGCCGATCTGTTCTCCGTCGAAGAGCCGAAGGTCCAGCTTCCGACAGCCGTGCGCGGAGGCGACCACCGGATCGAGCAGGTGAGGCTACGCGTTACCGAAAAGGGATTCGCTGCCGGCGCTTTCTCGCTGCCGGTGATCCTTCGGTACAGGCGCCGTTCCAGCGACGACCATGCGACGTTCGAGGCCACCTTGCCGGTTCGACTGGCACGCGAGGAGGAGTTCGAGCGGATCCCCGATCCGTTCCAGGACGGTGCCACCGGCCGTCCAGTGATCGACCCGAAGATGTTCTTCGGTCGGGACGACCTGATCGACCGTATCCGCACCCGCCTGCGGGAGGTCTCCTCGCCAGGCGTGGGAGTAGCCATATACGGCCAGAAGCGGGCTGGCAAGTCCTCCATTGCTCATCATCTGGCCCGGCGACTGAAGGACGACGGTCTGCCGGTCGTCGAGGTGGGAAACATCGGCTACCTTTCCCCGGAGACCGACGACCTGACCGGAACCCGCCTGCTGGCTCTGCTGATGTGGCGCATCCTGGAGGGAGCGCACGAGGCGTTGGCGCGGCTTGACGGATCGGCCGATGCATCGGTATGGCTGATTCCCGAGGGGCTGGGCCGCAACGAGTTCCTCACCAGCCCGGAACCGATTCACGACTGCGCCAAACTGATCGAGCAGCAGCGTGAGAGAAACCAGGGCGCGGTGCCGCCACTGATCGTCTTGATCGACGAATTCCAGTACATTGACCGGTGGATCCGGATGGGTCTGCTTTCGCCGTCCTTCATGCAGGCGTTCAAGGCGCTCATCGAGCGGCGGCTCTTCCACCTGGTGATCGTCGGTCAGGATGCGATCGACCGGCTCATCCAAGAGGATCCCAACGTTTTCGGGGTATTCCACAAGGAGCGGGTGACGTATCTTGCCGAACCTGATGCGCGCGCACTGATCGAGAATCCGATCCGAATTGGTGACGGGGAAAGAGCGACCAGTAGGTACCGTGAGCGCGCGGTCGATCAGATCATTGAGTTGACGGGAGGGAGCGCCTTCTACATCCAGCGCTTCTGCTCACATCTCGTCGAGTACATGAACTCCGAGAGGGCACCGGTAGTGACGGAGGCGGATGTCGAACGGGTCCGTGACGAGTTCCTCGGCAGGCTGACACGCGAGGACTTTGACAACCTTGAGTCGCCCGGGTACACGGACCCGGACGCCTTCACCAGCCAGCAGTACCAACCGGTCCTGCTCGCCGTGGCACGGGCGTCCCGCAATCAGGCGGCCAGGCTCCAGGCGATCCAGGCTGAGTACCGTGGAGAGCGTCTTGAGGAGCTGCTCGACGACCTCGTCCTGAGGGACGTGGTACGACGTGAGTCCGGTGCCTATCAGATCGTGGTCCGCCTCTACCAGGAATGGCTGCTCAAGTACCTCGGCGCGACCTCGAGAGCTGGTGTCCAGTGACGCCGCTCGCGGCCGGCGGGGAACACGTGCCGGTCAATCCGTATCGCCAGGTGGGGCGGGTGGCGGAGGGCGACCGCTTCATTGGTAGGAGCGGGCTGGTTCGTCTGGTGCAGAGCGCCTGGCAGGAGCCCGGCCGGCCGTCGAACATGCGGGTGCTCGGATACCACCGCACGGGCAAGACCAGCCTGGTGCGGCAGGCGCTTCATGCGTCGCCTGTACAGCGTGCCGACCTGATCAACGTGTGGCTCGACGTCGGAACGCATGATTCCGGTGCTGATCTGTTTCGGTCGATGACTCGGCAAGTAATGGAGGAGTTCCGCAGACGCGGCCGCCCGAGCGAGGAGGCTTCGCTTGGTGATCTGGGCGCGATCAACGCCGCAGTCCAGCAGGACGGGGGTTGGGGGGACCTGAGGGAGGCGGTACGGGACTTCTTCATCGCCCTGAGCCGGGCCGGCTATCACGTTCTCGCAGTGCTGGACGAGTTCGATCGAGCCGCGACAGCGTTCACGCGGCTGGCGGAGTTCCAGCTGCTGCGCATCCTGGCGAGCGATCCCATGTTCCCCCTGGGTCTGATCACCATTTCCCGGCGGGACATCGAATCCATCGAGTTCGACGCGGCGGGCGGCTCGATCCTGGGCGGTGTGGTGGCCACCCGCCGTTACGTCGGCATGCTCACCGATGACGAGGCTGATCTGATGCTCGCACGCGCTGCGACTGTGAACATCGGGCTGGCGTCGGTACGTGAAGAGGTCATCGGCTGCACAGGGCTGCACCCGTTTCTGCTTGAGCTGCTCTGCGGTCGGATCGTCGACATTCATCAGGTCACGGGGGTGCTGGACGTGAAGGCGGCGTACGAGCAGGAGGCTGCGACCTTCGAGAGGCAGTTCTCCCAACTGCGGCAGAACATCGAGGCGGACAGCGAGGGGCGTGCCACGGCATTGCTGCGGAGGCTGGCCTCCGGATCACGCTCCGAGCCTTCGTCTCTCGAGCTCAACCGGCTGAAACAGATGGGTGTGGTGTCGTCCGGACCCGACCCGACCATGCTGTTCTCGCGCGAGTTCGCACGTTACGTCCTGATGAGCGCAACGGGCGAGTCGTGATGCCGTGGAACAGCGGCGCACCTTCCCACTGCTACGGGTCTCCGGGGCCGCCCTGCCGGAGCTGCCGCAGCAGGTGCTGTGCCGCCTCGCTGCCCGCTGCCGCACGTTCCAGCTCGGCCGCGGATCGGTAGGAGCCCTCGCGTCGAAGCTCAGCGACCAGGTCCCGGGTCACGTCGGTGTCTCCGGCCTCGGCCAGGCGCAGCCGTAGCTCGTACGCCTCCTTGTAACGGCCAGAGCGCAGCAGGTCTTGGAGCAGTCGCTTGGTCCCGCCGACTGTTGAGGGCAGCCCGGTAACAGTCAGGGCGGGCTGTGCCGGTGCGGTATGAACGTCTGCTGTCTTTCTCTTGTCCCGCCAGGCGACGTTTCGAGCCAGCACGATGTCCGACCCGGAACCGGAAGTGCCGAGCTGCGGCAGGGGGCGGTTCTGCCCCCCGAGCCGGTGTTGGAGGATCTGATGGAGAGTGCCGACGTCGAACTCGCGCGGCCCTTCGGGAAGGCCCTGGTCCAGTGTCTGAGCCAGGGCTCCAGTGAACGCGGTGTAGTGTTCACCGGCCGGGGAGAGGGCCTTGGCTGTGGACGCACAGGCTGTGAGTACAGCGGTGCCGTTGACCGCTGCGACGGCCGCGAGATCGTCGGCACCCATGGCAGTGCCGCCTTTCAAAACCTTGCCGCTCCAGCAGCAGTCGAGGAGGACCGCCTTCTGCGGCACGACGGCAGCGCGCTGGAGCTCGGCCCGTACGTGCCGGTAGCGCAGGGCGAGATGGGTTCCAGCCGGCTCGCGGCTGCCTGGTAAGGCCAGGTACAGCTCCTCGTCGATGAGCGGATCGATCAGCCCGTGACCGGCGTAGTAGAAGAGCAGTGCAGCCGTCGCCTCCTGAGCGGCCGTTCGCAGGGCTGTGATCACGACGTCAGCGCTCTCGGGCTGGTGGAGCACCACACAATGCTCCTTGGCTAGACCCCAGATCCGCGGATCGCGCAGGAGGGAAGACAGACCCTGGAGGTTGTTCTCCACCGCGGGCAACTGCCTGTTCGCCGGCATCTCGGTGTACTGCGAAACGCCTACCAGTACGGCGCGTGACGCGGCGGGTTCCGGGAGCAGCGCACCAGTCACGGGGTGGCGGGGGGCGCCCCGGGGGACGTTTCTTCGGCCTGGGCCGCGTCGGTGAGCTGCTGGACGGCCTCGGCTCCGTCACCTTCGACGGCGACCACGACATTCGACCGGGCGATGCTCACACGAGGCGCTGTCCCCGTGCTCTGCTGGAGTTGGTGCCGGTAGGTCGCGATCGAGACGACGAGACTACCGAGGGCAATGACGTTGGGGACCACCAGGTTGAGGACGTCGAACCCGATCCCCATCTCGCCGCCGTCTGGATCCACGGCCGCCGGCGTTGCCCCGGCCGCGTAAGGACGCGCACCGGGGTCCTCCAGGAGCCAGCGGTAGAGATCGGTACCAGAGCCGTGATCGGTCTGGATGGTCAGTTTCATGTATCCCCCACAAGCCGTCACGTGTTCAGGGAACCTGAGCACGTCCACCCGAGAAGCCTAATGGCTCGTCACGTGATGTTGGTCAGAATGAAGAAGGATCGCGGCTGCCCGGGGCAGCGGTGACATGCCTGTTCAGAGACTTGGGCCGGGCTCCCCCGCAGGTCAGGATCGGGCCGCAGACTCGGTTCAACGTCCAATCCGTTCGGCGAAAGGCCGTCTGACCTGCGGCGGAGCTGGTTGGGCGACCTTTGCGGTCCACACTGAGTCCGCAGCGTGCTGACTTCGGTCAGCGCGCGGGGGAGCGGCTACGCCGCTTCGTCGATCTGTGGCTGGGCATCGGCGGACTGGTCCGCGTACGCCTTGTCGACGGCGGCCCGGGTCCGCTCCTCGGATGTCGACTCCGAGCACAGGTAGACACCCCGGTCCAGGAGAACCGCGTAGATCTCGGTGGGCGCCATGTCGGCGAACTCCGGGGAGTGGAGCACGTCGAGGACCCGTATCTCCTCTTCGGGCGCGAGAGCCCGGGGGTGCCGACGCCGTTCCCGCCGCGGCCGGGCCGGGGCGGGGCTCTGCCGGTGGTGGCGGTAGTAGGTGGCCCGGCTCACGCCGAGCGCGGTGCACGCCCGGACGCGTCCGGCCAGCCCGGTGAGCTCCTCGAGGGCCTGGTCGCGGGCAGCGTCGAAAACGGCCGCGAACCGGGCCTCGGTCACTTGGTGTTCTCGCCGTTCTGGTTCGGGGCGCTGTCCGTGGCGAACTGGTCAAGCAGCGCGGAGAGTTTTCCCTGCACCTCGATCACGGTGCGGGCCTTGGCGAGGTCGGCCTCCAGGCGGGCCTTCTCCGCCTTCAGCTTCGCGATCGACAAGCTCGACGCGGTGTGGCTGTGCAAGCTGGCCGAGCGGGGCATGCTCCGGCCTTCCTTCGTGCCGCCCCGACCGATTCGGGAATCCTCGCCGAGTACGAGACGCTCGACAAGAAGGGCAAGGGTGCCCTGCTGCGCAGGGAGGGGCTGTACTCGTCGTTGATTACGACGTGGCGGCAGCAGCGGGACAAGGGCGCCCTGGACGCGCTCGCCGCGCCGGCCGGACGGCCGAAGGCGGACCCGCGGCCCGCAGTTGGTCGGCGATCTCACGGGCGTCCATCACGCGGTCGGCACGTGCTTCGTGCCCCACCACGAGGGCCTCGTCGTAGCTGGATTCCAGCCTGCGGACTGCCGCCTCCTCTTCTTCGAGTCGACGCTTGACCAGGGACGGGCATGGACCTCGCGCACGTCACCTCACTCGACGGCCCCGGCCACCTCGCTCCCGCACGCCCGCTCCAGGGCATCGGCGGCCGCACGCACATGGGCGGCGGCGCCCGTCTGGAACGTCTGGAACCAGATCGCCCAGAACCTTGTCACCTCCCAGAACGCGAGCCTGGAGAAGGCGGTGAAGGTCTTCGCCCGGCTCGACCTGTCCCTCGCCGACACTGCGATCGCGATGTACGACGCCAAGTACGCCAACCACGTATGGCGGCCCGTGACCGCCATCCGGCTCGGAGATACGCACTACAACCCGCGCATCGTCGGCGATCTCAACTGGACCCCCCTGCTGACGACCGCCCCGGATCCGTCCTATCCCAGCGCTCACGGCGCCCTCAGCCAGGCGGCGGCAACGACGCTCGCCGGGTTCTACGGTGCGCGGCATCATCTCGCGGTGACGTCGAAAGGCATCCCCCGAACCTTTGCCGGCTTCCAGGACGCCGCCACCGAAGCATGGCTCAGCCGGATCTGGTCCGGCCAGCACACATCCCTCGACAACCGCGCGGGCCAGCAACTCGGCACGCACGTGGCCGACTTCGTGGCAGGTCATCTCTGACTGTTTGCACCGGGCGGCATTCATGCGCAACATGGCGTCGTGTCAGCCCTGGCCCTTTCGAGGCCTGGTTATGACCGATGGCGTGCCCACTACCCCCGACCTGGGCCCTTCACGGGCCCGGAAATGAGGGAGGACGGTATGGAGATATCGGAACTCCGTCGCGCAGTTGAGGCAGGACGGGCGAGTCGGCGCTGACCGCTGCGCGCATGGCCGAGCCCTATCCAGAGCTACTGGCGGCGAGCTCCCACCTGCTTGCTATCGGGCGCCGACCAAGTGACCTACCGCGCGAGCCCTTCTCCTCCAACTGCTGAAGCTGGCAGTGCAATGCTCGCATTCGTGCCCGTCGAAAACGTGCAGTAGCGATGGCCGGTTCCGCGTGGCTGTGTGGCTTTGCGGGGGAAGGGGTGGCTGGCCAGGGCTTCGGCGTAGTCGGCGGGCGTCCGTTTCGTGACCACTTGCGGTGAAGGGAGCGCGAGCGGACGGTTCCTGTCTCATGTCCATGGCGCCTCGGTGGCCTGCGTCTCCGCGCACCGTCGGGCGGAGCCTGCCGACGGTGCCGGGGGATGATCCCCTGCGTGGCTGAAGAGACAGGTGCAGATGCGGACGACGCTCGTGCATGGGATGAGCGGCTGGGCTGGGCGTTCGGGCTGATAGCAGATGATCCGGCTGCGAGGAGTGCGGCACGCGCTGGCCGTCGTCCTCGATCTGACCGCGTGCGCGGTGGCGGACCGACAGCGCACCCCGCGCTATGGCGACATGGCGCAACCTCGCGGTCGGCGCCCTGCGACTGAACGGCGCGAAGAATATCGCCTCCGGCCGTCGCCGCAATGCGCGTGACGCCCGCCGACCCCTCACGCTCCTCGGCCTCGCCTGAGCACGAAGTGGACGTCACTCGACTACGCCGAAGCCCTGAGGGCTGTCGCAGAATAACTTCAGGCTTTGATCTTGGTCAGGCGGGCTGTCTCGCGAGGTCATCGAGTGGAACGGCGCTTTGGCGTTCGTGAGTTATTTTCCGACGGCTCCCTGGGCTGCTCAGGGGTCAACCGGGTCCGGTGCATGCGTTCTCGGCGTTCTCTCAGGCCGAGACCGAGAGGTAACGCTGCCTCAGATTTTCGGGGTGTCGTCAACAATCGGCCTGTGTATCTCAACGACCGGCTTCCACCCCGCGGAGAACTCGATGAAGTCCGCACGGGTGGGGTAGGTGTCGATCGCGCGACGGTCACGCTTGGGGCTGTCGCTTCCCTTGCGCCCCCGGGGAATCTGCTCCTCGAAGATGTCGACCTTCACGTCGGGAACCTCCTTGAGGCCCTGGCGCCAGATCTGCACAATGTCGGCGCCGAACGCCTGCCGGGCCGCAGCGTAAAGGGCCGTGAGGGCCCCCTTGTCCCCACCAGGGACGAAAAGTGCCAGGTCCAGCACGACACCGGCGGACTGGAGGACCTCGATGGTCACCGAGCCGTTCTCGTCGGCCAAGTAGATTCCGGCTTCATTCTCGTCGTCGGGAAGGCAGGAGACCTCTTCCTGGAATACGGTTCTCGCCGTGATCGAGCCGCCCTCGAAATCCTCACCGGACTTGGTCAGAAAAGCAGGGACATAGCAGTCGGGAAGCTTGAGTTTTGCCGTGTCGGCGGAAACGAAGAGCCTGTCCTTCACGCCGAGCTTCGTCACCTCTTCCAGCGAGAGGCGGCGAGCGGCGATCTTCTCCGTGTTCACGATTTCCCTTTCAGGTTGCACTGTCCCTCCGAACAAGGACGCTACCACGAAACCCTGAGGTCAACTGCCCAGTAATCTTTGGGTAGATGGCCTCGATGACCTGCACGGGAGGATACCGAAGCGAGTGCCAGTCGGTCGGGAACACGCATCCGCCAGGTAGTGTCCCTCGTCCTGGTGTTGGGCATCAACTGGCGGTTGCAATTCGGTGCGTTGGGTAGCGCGGAGGAACCAAAAGGGAGTTTACGGTAGATATCACCCATATCCCCTTCGGGGAGGGGGCGGCGAGGTGAGGCGATCCATTCGTCGTGCTCTACCTTCCTCTCTGGGATCGCCCCAGCCATTCGTAGGGTTGCGGCACCCAGGGAATCGGGTGTGGTTTTCGTCGTGCTGCCGACCGTGGCTCGAGATGCTTGGCCACCCGACTCCCCACGACGACTCGGCCGCCGATTGGGAAGTGCGAGAAGGTCGCTGCGTAGAGCAATGCCGGCGAGGTCGTCTGCGGTAAGGACAGCACGAGTCTGCACGTCAGGAGCACGATGAGCCGCATATAGGCAGGGATCGACAGCGGCAAGGGCCACCACCACGGCCTGGCCCTGGACGCCGAGGGCAACACCCAGTTGTCGCGCCGTGTCGCGAACGATGAACCCGAGCTGCTGAAGCCGATCGGTGACGTCTTGGACGTGGCCGAGGGAGACGAGGTGACCTGGGCGATCGACATGACTGGCGGCGAGCCGGCGCTCCTGCTCGCCCTGCTCCTCGCGCACAGCCAGAAGGTCCTCTACATACCCGGTCGCCTGGTCAACCGCGCCTCTGACGGCTACCGCGGCGAGGGCAGGACCGACGCCCGCGACGCCTACGTCATCGCCGACCAGGCCCGCATGCGGCGCGACCTGCGCCCGATCAACCTCGGCGACGAGGCCGCGATCGAACTCAAGCTGCTGACCGGCCGCCGGGCAGACCTGGTCGAGGACCGCACCCGTACTGTGAATCGGCTGCGCGGCTCCCTGCTGAGTCTCTTCCCCGCACTCGAGCGGGACTTGGACATCACCTATGTCGGTCCCCTCAAGCTACTGACCGGGTACCAGACCCCGGCGGCGATCCGCCGGACCGGAGTCGCGCGGCTGGGGAAATGGCTGGCCAACCGCAAGGTCAAGAACTCAAGGTTGCTCGCCGAGCGGGCCGTTGAGGCCGCTGAGCGCCAGCAGACATCCGTGCCCGCAGAGCAGACCATCGCCCAACTGGTCAGCACCTTGGCCGAGGAGGTAATTGCCCTCAACGAGCGGATAGGCGAGATCGACGGGCTCATCGAGGAACGGTTCCGAGGCCACGAACTGGCCGACATTGTCCAGAGCCTCCCCGGGATCGGGACCGTGCTCGGGGCGGAATTCCTGGCCGCTGTCGGCGGCAGCCTGGACGACTTCGCCTCCCCGGACGCGCTGGCAGCCTTCGCCGGGGTCGCTCCCGCGCCGCGCGACTCCGGCAAGGTCAGCGGCAACCTGCACCGCCCCAGCCAGTACCACCGCCGACTCCAACGGGTCTTCTATACCTCCGCGTTGGTCAGCATCCGCTGCGACCCGAACTCCCGGCAGTTCTATGACCGCAAGCGCGCGGAGGGCAAGCGCCACGTCCAGGCCGTGCTCGCCCTGGCCCGGCGGCGCGTGAACGTCTTGTGGGCCTTGATCCGTGATCGGCGGTGCTACGAGGTCGCACCGCCCGCATTCGCCCCGGCTTGACATCCGCATTGGGAAGCATCTCGAAGAGCGCAGCGGAAACAAACCGGATGGTCCGACAACGCAACAACGCAGACCCCCACCGGCAACATCTGGCTGGATGGAGCGCGAACCGGAAGTCGCGTACTACCGCGCCCTCTTCGGTCAGGACTTCGGCGTCGTCGGCTGACGCCCGTTGCTGACGTCTCGTCATGTTGGGCGGGGTACTCGTGACTGACGCTCCTGGCACTGACGGCCTGCGCGGTCCTCGCCGGAGCGCGATCCCTGCTCGCGGTGAGTGAATGGGTGGCCGACGCACCGCCGGCCCTGCTCGAACGGCTCGGTACGGCCGTCGACCCGCTGGTCCCGAAACGGTCCTGGCCCGCGGAATCCACGATTCGGCGCCTGCTCGCCAGAATCGACGCGGACGCTCTGGACCGGGCGGTCGGAGCCTGGCTCGCGGACCGGCAGACCAGGGGACAAGGGCTGCGAGGGCTCGCGGTCGACGGGAAGTCGCTGCGGGGTGCGGCCCGCGCGAAGGGACGGAAGATCCACCTCCTGGCCGCCTGCGACCACGTGAACGCACTGGTCCTGGCCCAGATGGACGTCGGTGAGAAGACCAACGAGATCACCCGCTTCCGGCCTCTGCTCGACACCCTCGAGGATCTGGCCGGCGCAGTCGTCACCAGCGACGCGATGCACACCCAGCATGACCACGCCGTCTACCTGCTCGACCGGCAGGCCCACTACATCGTGATCGCCAAGCGCAACACGAAGAAGCTCCGTCGGCAGCTCAAGTCCCTTCCCTGGACGCAGATCCCACTGCAGGACAGGACCCGTGCGACCGGTCACGGCCGCCAGGAGATCCGCCGGCTGAAGGTGTCCACGGTCAACAACCTGCTCTTCCCCGGCGCCCGCCAGGCCGTCCAGATCGCCCGCCGCCGCGTCCGCCGCAAGACCGGGAAGATCAGCCTCAAGACCGTCTACGCGGTCACCAGCCTCACCGCCGAGCAGGCCGGCCCGGCTCAGCTCGCCCGACTGGTCCGAGGGCACTGGACCGTCGAGGTCCTGCACCACGTCAGGGACGTCACCTTCACCGAGGACGCCTCCCAGCTGCGGACCGGAAACACCCCCAGAGCGATGGCCACCTGCAGAAACCTCGCGATCGGAGCTCTCCGCCTGACCGGCGCCCGCAACATCGCCTCCGGCCTCCGACGGGCAGCCCGAGACCAAACCCGGCCCCTTGCCCTTCTCGGCCTCACATGATCAAAACGGACGACACGAAACTACGCCGAAGCCCTGGGTGGCTGGCCTCTCCGTACCGGCCACCGTGCGGCGTCTGGTCCGCCGGGAGTTCGTCGTCTTCTTTAACCAGAGGCCGCGGGTCTACGGTATCCCGTCTGCGGCGCGGTTCGTCGCGCTGCAGTCAGGACGCATGCGAGCGGCGGGCGGCCAGTTCCTCGAGGCGGGAGCGTTTCCAGCGCTGCTGACGGGGTCGGCCGGCGCTGCCGCGCTGGTACTCGTATCCGTCGGGCTGCTCGAGGTCGGGCAGGAGCCTGGGTCACTGACCGGCACCACGCGGGCTCAACTGGGTGCGCAACGCTGTGACCAGCTGTGGTCGGCCCTGTGGTCGGGGCAGGGCGCAGCGGCTGCACCAGGGCGGGCAGGGGCTACGCGGGGCGTCTCCAGGTCCGGGGAGTGGCTCCAGCTCACGGTGCTGCCGGGGTCCTGGATGGGGCGCCACACGGGCTCCGCAGGGCCGCCCTGCAGCACGTCGGCCAGCGGCGCCACCAGCACAGGGACCTCGCGCATGAAGCCGGCGAGCGCTGGGTCCGCGGCGGCCGCGCGCAGAGCCCTGATACGGGTTTTGATTCCGGTGGGGCCGGTGCCGTCCAGGACGAACAGCAGCCGCGGGAAGAGCGGGTAGTGCCGCCTCCATTCCTCCTGCCAGGGTTCCTGGAAGACCTGCCGCTGCCGCCTGCCGGGCGCAGGCGCGGGCACGTAGTGGTAGAGGCGGGCATAAGAGTTGAGTTTGGCAGCCATTCGTTCGGGGCCCATGGTGGCCCGGTCGACCTCGACGAAGGCCCGCAGCATCGCCCCGCCGTCGCCGTCCTCATGGCCGCACCGGTAGAACAGCACAGCATCCGGGATGACGGCTTCACCGCTTCCAATGGGGTGGTAGACCTCGGGGATCCAGTCCAGCGGCCGGCACAACTCTCCGCGCCGCCGCGCGTCCTTCAGGAAGGCCAGCGCCGTCTCGGTCACCGTCAGCGCGTGCCCGACCCGCAACCTTACGGCGGTCCGGTCCGACACCGTTTTCGACGGCCGTCGGCCCCGCAACTCCGGCCACTCGCAGGCGATCTGCACGCCGCACTGGGTGGGGAACCACGCCCTTGTCCGTCCGGCCTGCGGCAGGGTGATGCGGTCGATGAGCCCCTCCGCACGCAGCTTGGCCAGCCGGCGCCGGGTCTGCTCGATCCGCACCCCAGGGCTGAGGATCAGGTGCATCTGCTCGGTCGTCGCCATCCGGTACTGCGCCAGCACCGCCAACGCCATCCGGTCGCCACCGCCCGCGTCCACGTCCATCATCGCCCGTCCCGCTCTCTCTGTACGGTGCGGCACTGTCCTGCACGGCGCCGTGTGTACGAGCCAGATCAGCCGATGCCCCCAACCACACCACCGACCAGGACAACCCGACCACGGTCACGATGCGACAACACCGCCCCCAACCAGGCCGACATCCCTGCCGATAACCCCTCCGACAACTACCCGCACGCGAACGCGGCCTGGGTGGCGTATCCGCAGGTCACCACGCCTGTCCAGCCGTGGTCGGAAGCCCGACATCCCCCTATGCACCTCTCGCAGCCGACCCCAGAACAGAAAAAAGGAAGTGGGCGGGCTGTGGCTGGCGGTCGGCGCGGCGGGGGATCGGGCACCCTCGATGTCTCGTTGCGCGTCGGCGGGGCCTCCGCGCTCCGTGCCGGGCGAGCCCGGCACGCCAGAGGAACAGGCGGGCGGGCAGGGCGGCGCAGCGGCAGCACAAGCACGGCAGCAGCGGCAGCAGACCTGTCACAATGCCGCGCTGGAAGACTCCTCACCCTGCTCGGCTTCGTACCGCCCGCGGGCCTCGTTCACGGCACGTTGCCAGCTGCGGGGGACACCGTGATGTTCGCGGGCCAGCTGCCACCTACAGGGATAGCAGGCGTCCGCGCCACGATGCCAGAATGATCTGTGGAATTTCGCATACTCGGACCGCTTGAGCTGGGCCACGACGGGCACGTCAAGGTCCCCCGTGCCGCCAAGGATCGGGCGCTACTTGCCGAATTACTGGTGCATGCCGGGGGCCCATCCCCTCCAACCCCGCGCCGATGGCGGCCGCCCGGCTGACCGAGGCGCTTGGAACCGGTTGCCGCGTTGCGGGCCGTTAGCCTGTCGGTATGTCAGAGCGTGTCATGCCCGGTCGCACGGACGGCCTGATCACCCTGGGTGCCGCAGACGTTCTGTGGGTCGATTTGACGGCCGACAGTGTTGTGCCGACGGCTTCTGGGGCATTCACCTGCTCTCCTGCCTATGCCGGGGTGGGGTACGTCCTGCTCGGCGGTCGTGCGGTGGCGACAGTGAAGGCAAGCGGCGGTCAGTGGAGCGTTCCGGAGGTTGAGGTACGCCGGGCGGCAGCGGAACTGAACGCGGTTGGGATGGATCGGCAAGACCTGGTCCGCGTCGGTCCGTTTCGTGCGGCGCCGATGCAGGAGTGCAACGAGGGAACGCCGCTGCGTTGGCGCCATCGCATCACGAAGGAACTGCAAGAGCTGGGCGCCCCCGAGCGGGCAGCACGACGTGAAGGCGGCCAGCCGTTCCATCTGGCGGGGATCGACTGGCGACAGATACTCGTGGCGCAAACCCGTGACCGGACGGCGCGGACATGGTGGCTGCCGCGCGCTGTCGTCAGGCTGCTGGACGCGGCCGAGCACGCCGAAACGCAGTGGCTGCAAGCCGCGCGGACCCGCCAGGCAAGCGCAGCCGTCACCGAGCCGCCCTCCTACCGGAGGCAGGCCCACACCGCTGACGGCCAGCAGGCGACGAGCCCCGAGGGCCCCACCGCCCCACTGCGCCCGTACAACGGAGAGCTGGAAGGCCAGCTGTACTCGGTGCTCAGCAGGAAGCCCGATGTCTCCCGCAGGGTGGCCCGATGGGCGTGCGCCGTCTGCCGCACTGCGCCCGCCGCAGTCCTCGACCACTGCCACGAACACGGCTACGTCCGTGCCCCCGTATGCCAGTCCTGCAACACACAGGAACGCCCCGACCACCTGTACAGCAATGACATCCGCGTGGCGAACCGCTACACACGCCTCTTCCACACCGACACCGACCACTGGCTTCGCCACTGGCACCGCTGCCCCGGCTGCCGCGCACGCACCACCCTGCCCCTGCCACACCTCGCCGCATGGACCGCCCACATAGCCTGCCGATCGCTGCGCCCGACCCACCGCGCCCCCCGTGGGCGCAAGCCCTGCGGTGTCCTGCGCGTGTCCTGGACGGGCAGTCAGAAGGCGCCCCGTTCCTGCATGCTCACCGTCGCAGTCGATGTCTGTCCCTCAGGCGAGCACCGTGTCCTGGCGCGAGTCCCCTACCGCGAAGCCGCCGAGCGGTTTCGCGTCTGGTTGGCCGAGACCGCCCCTGCCGTGGCCGCCGCGGCCGGTCCTGACCGCTTGGACGGCCTCCCTGCCCAGTCCCGGCCAGTCATCGCGGACACCAGCGGCGAGGGCCTAGCACTGTTCTGAGCGAGCACCGGGAGACCTGACACCCCAACGTCACCTCACAGTTGTCGTAGAAGTGTCCCGTGCCGAAACGCAGGCTTGGGATGCGGGAGTTGACGTGATGCGGCAGTTCATCGCCGCTCAGGCTGAGCTGACCGCGTGCCAGGGGCGTAGTACCCGTGCGCGACCTCGATCAACTGGAACCATCTGGTTCCTGCTGCGGCAAGGCCTCACACGCCCGGCAGCGAGATCGGGCGCCGTGGCTGTGCGGGTCAGCCGTGCCTGGAGACGCCAGTCGGGGTTCTGCGGAGCAGTAGGCCGTGTACACGAGCCGGAGCAGGTGCTTTCTGGACAGGGCTCGGCGATGGGAACGAGGCCGGCTACTGGCGGGCTGCCGCGTTTCGCGGCCACTCACGCACCGTTTCGGCTGCCGACGGCAGGGCCGCCGTCTGCGCACCCCTCATGGAGGAGGCCTACCGCCAGCATCACGCCGCTGCACCGAGGACTTCAGGTTGAAGGCCGTTAGTCCCGCACTACCGGTCGTTTCCCGGGGCTTGGACGCCCTGCTGGAACCCACGTGCTCCGCCACTGCCGCTACGGGTTGCGGCGATCTGGTTGATCCGGTTGCGCGCTGCGAACCAGCCGATCACCAGCGCGGGGACGACCACGGTCACGACGGTCCCGACGGTGAACGTGCCCGTCGGATAGTCCGTGGCGATCAGTACAAGTATCGTCGCCAAGAAGGCCAGGGTGATCCACGAGGTGACGGGGGAACCGGGCATCCGGAAGGACGGCCTGGTGACCCGCCCCTGCACGGCCCATGAGCGCAGGCGCAGCTGGCAGAGGATGATGAACGTCCAGCTGCACAGAATGCAGACCGCTGCGACATTGAGCACGATGTTGAAGGCGTCATCCGGGACGACCAGGTTCAAGATGATGCCCACGGATGCGACCCCCGCCGTGAGGAAGATGCCGCCGGAGGGGACGCCGTTGCGGTTCAGGCGGTGGGTGAACCGTGGGGCCGCGCCTGACGACGCCATCGAGCGGAGGGTGCGTCCGGTCGAGTAGAGGCCGGCGTTGAGGCTGGAGAGGGCAGCGGTGAGGACGACGAAGTTCATGATCGATCCTGCGATCTCACCGAACGATCCGTCGCCGATGCTGGCGAAGAACGTGACGAACGGGCTCTCTCCGCCCTTGTACTTGGCGTATGGCAGGAGGAGAGCAAGGAGCAGGACGGATCCGACGTAGAACACGGCGATGCGGAGGATGACGGTGTTGATCGCGCGCGGGATGACGCGCTTGGCGTCCGCGGTCTCGCCGGCGGCCGTGCCGACCATCTCGATCCCCGCGTAGGCAAAGATGACACCCTGCACGACGAGCGCGCTCGCGATGACGCCGGTCGGGAACAGTCCGCCGTTGTCGGCCCAGAGATTGATGCCGGGCGTCACGGTCGCGGTTCCTGGGTGCAGGGGGAACTGGAAGGCGAGGAAGACGGCTCCGATGACCAGGAACAGCGCGAGCGCCGACACCTTGACCAGCGCGAACCAGAACTCCATCTCGCCGAAAATCCGCACGGACAGCAGGTTCATGGCCAGCACGACGACCAGCGCGATGAGGGCAAGGGTCCATTGCGGAACGCTGGTGAACGCCGACCAGAAGTGCACATACAGCGCGGCCGCGGTGACGTCGGCGACCGCCCCCGTCGCCCATTGCAGGAAGTACATCCAGCCGGCGATGAACGCGGCCTTCTCGCCGAAGAACTCTCTCGCGTACGAAATGAAGGACCCCGACGACGTACGGTGCATCACGAGTTCGCCCAGAGCCCGCAGGATCAGGTAGGCGAACACGCCGCACACGGCATAGACCAGGACCAGCGCCGGCCCCGCTGAGGCGAGCCGGCCGCCCGCGCCCATGAACAGGCCGGTTCCGATGGCGCCCCCGATGGCGATCATCTGCACCTGGCGAGCGCGCAGGCCGTGGCGGTAGCCCTCCTCCTCACGGGAGAAATCTGCGGCAGGAACAGATGGGAACTGTTGTTCGAATTCTTCGGTCTGCGCCATGAACGCTCCTCGGATTGGGACTTCCCATCCGTGCGCACGGGCAACGTCTGGGTGTAGTCGGCAGACACCGTCGACGGTGAGGCCCGATAACCGGCCACCGGCGACGCTGGCCGCCGAAGCTAGCACCCGGCCTCCGAGTCACATCAAGGGCGAAACCCGCGTTCGCAAGAACATTGCGTCAGGCGATCGGGAGGGGGGTCGTCGGTTTCGTGACCGCGAAGGCGAACGTCGTCTGCACCGACGCAAGCGACGGGATGCGGCGCAACTGACTCCGCACCAGCTGCTCGTAGGTGGCGAACGACTCGGTCACGACCTTGAGGAGATAGTCCTGGTCGCCCGCGAGGAGGTGAGCCTCGACGATCTGCGGGATGGACCGGATGTGCTCCTCGACGGCATCCACGACCTCGGGTCGGTGCTGTTCGAGAGTGATCCGGACGAACGCGGTGATCGGGAGGCCCAGGGCCGTCTGATCGACGATGGCGGTGTAGCTCGACACGACGCCGCTCTCTTCCAGACGGCGTACGCGACGCAGGCACGGTGACGGAGACAGGCCGACGCGGTCAGCGAGTTCCTGGTTGGTGATCCGCGAGTTGTGCTGCAGCTCACGGAGGATGTGGCGGTCGATCTCATCGATGGTGATCATTTAGCAGATTCTGCCAAAACGAGTGCCGCTCAGGGAAGAGATACGCAATCGCCTGCCAGTCGACTTCTCGTATTCTTCTCGCAGGTCGCTCGAGGGATGTGCCGTACCCGCTCGGACAGGAGGTTCCCCGGAAGCTCGCCGCGTAGCCCCAGCGCCTTGCGGGCGACGCATCGCCCAGGACGTGGCCGCCCTCCAGAGGCTCACTCCTGCAGGTCCGCGGGATCGAAACCGGTCAACCCCAGGCACTACTGCCCTGCGGCCGTCCGCAGACCGAAGGACGCCGAAGCCGCACAACGACGTGCTCCTCGTCGCCGTGAACGGCGCAGTCGCCCGAACCCGGCTTGCCGGGTTTCCGATGCGTCCGTCGCTTCCCGCGCCCTGCGGGATCAGCACCCCTCGCACCTGCCGCCGGGAGGCGGCTCCATCGTCAACAGTTCACACCGGGAGACGCAGATGCTGCTCACCATGCCGTCACTTCAGCTAGATCCGCTGTGGCGCCTCAGCGCCGAATATGCGGCGGACACCCGGGCCGAACGCCTGAATCTCGTCATCGGCGTCTACCGCGACGAGTCCGGCGGCTCCCCGGTCATGCCGTCGGTGCTCGAAGCGGAGGCCAGGCTCGTCGAGCGGGCTCCGACCAAGGAGTACCTCGGCCTCTCCGGAAACCTCGACTTCAACGCGGCGATGACCCGGCTCATCCTGGGCGAGGACGCACTCGTGTCCCGCGCGACCACCATCCAGACCGTCGCCGGCACCGGCGCCCTCCGGCTGCTTGCCGAACTCCTCGCCACCACGGGCCCCGATCGGACCGTCTACCTCGGCACGCCCGCCTACGTGAATCACCCGGCGATCCTCGAAGCGGCGAACCTGAACGTCGTCGAGTACCCCGTCTCCCTCGATGGGGCGCTGAACGCGGAGGCCGCCCTGCGCGTCGCGAAGTCCGCGCGCGCCGGCGATGTGATTCTCCTGCAGGGCTGCTGCCACAACCCGACGGGGCTGAGCATGCCGGGGTGGCTGTGGGGCGAGTTGGCGGCCGTCATGGCCGAGCGTGGTGTCATACCGTTCGTCGACCAGGCCTACTTCGGCTTGGGGGACGGGCTCGACGAGGACCTCGAGGGCATGCGACGGATGCTGCGCACCGTGCCCGAGGCGGTCATCGCGGTGAGCGGGTCGAAGGCGTGGGGCCTCTACAGCGAGCGAACCGGCTGCGCGATCGTGCTGACGGCTGACCGGGAGCGGGGCGACTACGCGCGCGGAGTGCTCGAGGTCATCGCCCGCGCGGACTACTCCCAGCCTCCCGCGCACGGGGCGCTCGTGGTGGCCGAGATCCTCGGCGATCCCGCGCTCCGGGCTCAGTGGCGCGCGGAACTGGACGACATGCGCCGACGCCTGACGGAGCTGCGCAACGGACTGGTGGACGAGCTGATCCGCACACCGAACGGGGAGACCTTCGCCCCCCTGCGGGATCAGCGTGGCATGTTCCTGCGGCTCCCCCTCGGGGCCGAACAGATGGATCACCTCCGCGAGAAGCACGCCGTGTACGGCATCCCGTCCGGGCGTATCAGCCTCGCCGGGGTCCCCGCCGCTCGTATCCCCGATCTCGCCGTGTCGATCGCGGCCGCCGCGGGAGCTCCGATGGGCGTGCGCGTCTCACTCTGAAGGCCTGAGGCGAGGCAGATTTAGCAGATCCTGCCTATAGCCGTGCCTTGCAAGCAAGTAATAGCAATCCTATGCCCCAGCAATGAGCATATTCTTTGGACATCGCAAGTCGGCTACATAGGAGGCCACGTGAACATCGAGAAGTTCCAGGCGAAGAAGGACAGGCTCTTCGGCAACCACGTCCTGCTCATCACGCCCATGCGGCCCGATGGCAGCATCGACGAGGAATCCACCCGGTCGCTCGTCGACTTCGTCGTGCGCAAGGGGGTGCACGGCATCCTGACGCTCGGCAGCACCGGCGAGGTCTTCGCCCTCACCGATGAGGAGCGGCAGCGCTTCGCGGAGCTCGTGATCGAGCACACCGCTGGCCGCGTGCCGGTCGGCGTCGGGGTCGCCCACTCGTCCGCCGATGCGAGCGCCGCGCTGGCCAAGCACGCGGAGGCGGCCGGCGGCGACTACATCTTCACCACCGGCCCCTACTACCACCCGCACGCGGCGGAGGGGATATTCCGGCACGTGAAGCACGTGGGCGACGCGACCGAGCTGCCGCTCATGGTGTACGACGGCGGCGCCGGCATCGAGTTCTCGCTGCCACTGCTGCGCCGCATGGCCGACAACATCCCGACGCTGTTCTCCTCGAAGCTGTTCCTGCCCTACCCCGCGAAGATCGCCCAGTACGGGGACGCGACCGGCGGGCGCGTACAGGCCTGGGCGGGGCACGACCAGCTGAACTTCCTGATGCTGCAGTACGGCGCCGAGGGCATGACCTCCGCCGCGAGCTGTGTGCTCCCGGCCGAGCAGTCGCTCATCTTCGAGAGCATCCGCGACGGCAAGCTCGAAGAGGCACGCCAGGCCTTCCACGAGAAGGTCGGCCCGCTGAACTCGATCGCGTTCGCCAACGTTCTCCAGTACCCGCAGGCCTACAAGCGTGCGCTGAAGTGGATGGGCGTGATCGAGCACGACGCCTGCAAGGTGGTCATGGAGCCGCTGGACGACGTCCGTACCCGCGAACTTCGCGCGGTGCTGGAGCGCATCGGAGTGCTCCCGGCGTGATGAACACAGGTGGTGGCCACGGCAGGCCCCGATCGCTGGCGATCGTGGTCATCGTTCTTTCGCAATGGTTCGGCACGTCCCTTTGGTTCAGTCCCAGCGGTGCGGCAGAGGACCTGTCGCGGTGGCTGCACGTGAACTCCGGGGGCTTCGGCTGGCTACTGGCCGCCACCCAGCTCGGATTCATCCTGGGCACGCTCGTCTTCACCGTGACGGGCGCGGCGGACCGCTTCTCCCCGGAGCGCATTTTCGCGCTCAGCAGTCTCGTCGGCGCTGTCCTCAACTGCGCGTGGACGTGGGCCGATCCGGGCTTCGCCCTCGCGTGGGTGGCCCGCCTCGGCGTCGGGATCACGCTCGCGGGGATCTATCCGATGGGCATGAAGATGATCGTGCAGCGTGTCGGCCCGCATTCGGGCTGGGCCCTGGGCTGGCTGGTGGCCATGCTCACGCTGGGCACGGCGATGCCCCACATCCTGCGGTCGGCGGGAGCATCCCTGCCCTGGCAGGCGGTGATCTGGGGCTCGTCGGTCCTGGCCGTGGTGGCCGCCGTGCTGGTCCTGCTCATCCAGGAACCGCGCGAGATCCGGGCTGCTGCGGCACCATCGACGGCACCGGCCTCGGCGTCCGTACGCACGCTCCTGGCTCTGCCCGCCTTCCGTTCCTCGTGCGCGGGCTACCTGGGGCACATGTGGGAGCTGTACGCGTTCTGGGGTGCTGTCCCACTGCTGTGCGCCCAACTGGTCGACACCCGGGGGGACGTCGTCGCGGTCGCCTCGCTCAGCGCTTGCGTCATCGCGGCGGGCAGCGTCGGCTGCGTCGCCGGCGGCATCCTGAGCAAGCGGTACGGCAGTGAGGCTGTCGCCGCGGCCGCCCTGGCCGGTTCGGGACTGACCTGCCTGGTCTACCCCCTGATCCCCGAGAGCGCGGTCGGGGTCAGGATCGGGGCACTGGCGATGTGGGGGCTCTTCGTCGTCGCGGACTCGCCCCAGTTCTCCTCGATGACGGCCCGGTACGTGCCCTCACGTCTGGTCGGTACCGCACTGACCGCCCAGAACAGTGCGGGATTCCTCGCGACGGTAGTGAGCATCGTCGCACTGCAGAACGCCATGGCCGCCTGGGGCACATACGCGCTCTGGCTGCTCGTACCCGGGCCCGCCCTCGGACTGCTCGCGATGCGGCCCCTGCTGATGCGCAGGCGAACCGAAACAGCGGCGGTCTGACACCACCGAACTGACCGCAGAAGAACCCCAGTTCGAGCAGAAGCGTCAAACGCGACCTCAGAGCCGTGCACCGTCCCAGGGCCAGAACTCCGGCAACCCACACGGCACGTTCACCGAGGCGCGGGCCACAACAGCGACATCACGCTCAGGCGAATGACAAGGAGGCGCGCATCGTGACGTGCACACACCTACTGGATACCGATACTGCTCCATTCGGCGTGCTGCGCCTGCCGCGCAGCATTCTGGTCGGCAGCAACCAGCGACAAGCACTCGCACATATCGCCCGAGAGTTCGGGTCGTCGGCGCTAATCTGCACGGACGCGCGACTGGCGGCCTCCGACGAGCTGCACGAGATCGTCACAGCCCTCAAGCAGCAAAGCATGACCGTCGAGGTCTACGGCGAGACCGAGGCCGAGCTGCCGGTGCCCGGGATCATGGCCTGCGTCGACGGACTGCGCGAGCGGCGGATCGACGTCGTCATCGGCGTGGGCGGCGGCAGCTGCATGGACATGGCCAAGGTGGTGTCGGTACTCCTGACCCACGGCGGTGAACCGAGCGACTACTACGGCGAGTTCGCGGTGCCCGGGCCGGTCCTGCCCGTGATCGCGGTACCCACCACGGCGGGAACCGGCTCGGAGGTGACGGCGATCGCCGTGGTCTCCGACCCCAAGCTGGGCATGAAGATGGGCATCTCAAGCCCGCACATCATCCCGGCCGTCGCGGTCTGCGACCCCTCCCTCACCCTGACCTGCCCGCCGGCGCTGACCGCCGCCACCGGAGCCGACGCCTTCGTCCACCTGGTGGAGTCCTACACGGCCATCGCCCGGCAGGGCACACCGGAACTCGCCCGAGAGCGTGTGTTCATCGGCCGCAACCCGCTCACCGACTCCATCGCCCTCGAAGGCATCCGCCTGGTGGGACGCAGCCTCGTGACGGCGTATCGCGAGCCCGGCAACGACAAGGCCCGCGGGGACATGATGGTGGCCGCCCTCTACGGCGGCATGGCCCTCAGCAACGCCGGAACCGCCGCGGCCCACGCCATCCAGTACCCGGTCGGCGCGCTCACGCACACCCCGCACGGCGTCGGCGTGGGTCTGCTGCTGCCGTACGTCCTGCGCCACAACTTCCCGGCCATCCAGCCTCAACTCGCCCGCATCGCGGAGGCACTCGGCAAGGACACCCGCGATCTCGCCGTCGCCGACGCCGCCCGGGCCGGCATCGAGGCCGTGGACGACATCCTCGCGGCGATCGGCATCCCCTCCACCCTCGCCGATCTCGGTGTTCAGGAAGGCGACCTGGACCGCATCGCGGAGCTCTCCCAGAACTCCAAGCGACTCATCGACAACAACCCGGTGCCCCTCGACCTGGCGGGCCTCACCGCGATCACGCGCGCGGCCTTCGAGGGCGACCGCTCCTTCCGCTCCTGCCACTGAGAAGAGAACTGCGATGACCTCCACTCCCGACACCACCGAGAACGAATTCACGGTCGATGACCTCACGGTCCCGCTGCGTCTGCTCATCGACAACGCATGGGTCGACGGCGCCGAGGGCGGCACCATCCCCGTCGACAACCCCTCCGACGGCAGCCTGCTCGCCGCGATCGCCGACGCCACCCCGGCCGACGGCACCCGCGCCGTCGACGCCGCCGCGGCCGCTCTCCCCGCATGGTCGGCAACCCCGCCTCGTCAGCGGGCGGAGATCCTGCGGCGCTGCTTCGAACTGATGACGGCCAAGAGCGAGCAGCTCGCCCGGCTCATCTCCCTGGAGAACGGCAAGGCGCTCCCGGACGCGCGCTCCGAAGTCGTCTACGCCGCGGAGTTCTTCCGCTGGTACTCCGAGGAGGCCGTGCGCCTGATCGGCGAGATCTCCACGTCGCCGTCGGGCAGCAACCGCATCGTCGCCCAGCACCAGCCCATCGGCGTGAGCGCCCTGATCACGCCCTGGAACTTCCCGGCCGCGATGGCCACCCGCAAGCTCGCGCCCGCCCTGGCGGCCGGCTGCACCACCGTGCTCAAGCCCGCGACGCTCACCCCGCTGACCGCGCTCGCCATCGCGCAGATCATGATCGAGGCCGGTGTCCCGGCGGGAGTCGTCAACGTCATCACCACCCGCCGCACGGGCGCCGTCATGGACGTCGTGCTCGCCGACCCGCGGGTGCGCAAGCTGTCGTTCACCGGCTCCACCGAGGTCGGCCGGCACCTGCTGAGGCAGGCCGCCGACAACGTCCTCAGCTGCTCCATGGAACTCGGCGGCAACGCCCCCTTCCTGGTCTTCGACGACGCCGACCTGGACAAAGCCGTCGACGGCGCCATGATCGCCAAGATGCGCAACGGCGGTCAGGCGTGCACCGCCGCGAACCGTATCTACGTCCAGCGCGGCATCCACGACCGCTTCGCCCGCCAACTGGCCAAGCGGATGGCCGAGCTGCAGGTCGGTGCCGGCTACGAAGCCGGCACCGAGGTCGGACCGCTCGTCGACGACGCCAGCGTCCGCAAGGTCGACGAACTCGTCCAGGACGCCGTGGGCCGGGGCGCGACCATCGAGGTGGGCGGGGCGCCGATCGACAGCCCCGGCCACTTCTACCCGCCGACGGTCGTCACCGGCGTACCCGCCGACGCGCGCATGGTCGCCGAGGAGATCTTCGGCCCCGTCGCCTCGCTGATCCCCTTCGACACCGACGAAGAGGCCATCGCGGCCGCGAACTCCACCGAGTACGGCCTGGCCGCCTACGTGTTCACCGAGGACCTCAGCCGGGGCATGCGCGCGGCGGAGCGGATCGAGAGCGGGATGATCGCCGTCAACCGCGGCCTCGTCTCCGACCCGGCGGCGCCGTTCGGAGGTGTCAAGCACAGCGGCCTCGGCCGGGAAGGCGCCCACGAGGGCATGCTCGAATTCACCGAGACCAAGTACATCGCCGTCGACTGGTAGTCCCGCCGCGTTCCCGGGCGCCCGCCCGGGAACGCCACCCCACGTTCCACCACAACCACCTGTCCGTGCCGTGCGGACTTCGCACCCTGGAGTTCTCGTGCTCATCCCCGTCGACGATGTCCGATCGACCGCGACCGACGTGCTGCTGCACGCCGGTGTGTCACAGCCCAACGCCGAGATCCTCGTGCGCTCCCTCGTGGAGGCCGAGCTGCGCGGCTTCCCCTCGCACGGGCTGCTACGTCTTCCTCGGGTCGTCGAGCGCATCCATAACAAGGTCACCGACGGCACGACGACCGGGCGGCACACCTGGACCACAGACGCGTACCTGAGCGTCGACGGAGAACGCGGCATCGGCCCCGTGGTCGCCCAGCACGCGCTGACGGCGATATCCGAGCGCGCGCGGTCGACGGGCATCGCCCTCGCATCGATCGCCAACAACAACCACATCGGCATGCTGGCCCTGTACGCGGAGGACATCGCGCGCACCGGGCAGGTGATCATCGGCTTCACCACGAGCGAGGCGCTCGTGCACCCCTGGGGCGGCCGGAAGGCGATGGTGGGCACGAACCCGGTGATGATCGGGGTACCCGCCCAGCCGCATCCGTTCGTGATGGACATGGCCACCAGTCTCGTGGCCATGGGCAAGATCCACGACTATGCGCACCGCGGTGAAGCGCTCCCCGACAGATGGGCCCTGGACGCGGACGGTAACCCCACCCGCGACGCCGAGGCAGCGAAGGCCGGCGCGATCGCACCGTTCGGCGGCGCCAAGGGATACGCACTCGGCCTCGCGTTCGAGGTCCTCGTCGCCAGCCTCACCGGCACAGCAACGGGACGCGACGTCGCGGGAACACTCGACTCAACCCAACCGTGCAACAAGGGCGATGTGTTCATCGTCGCAGAGCCCACCGGCCCAGTCGAGGCCATCTCCCACTACCTCAAGGACATTCGCGAAACCGAGCCGAGCGATCCCGCGCATCCGGTTCTTGTCCCCGGCGACCGTGCGCTGCACACAAGAGAAGCCGCTGCCGCGAACGGCATCGACGTCGCTCCCGACGTCTGGAAGCGCATCCTCTCACTTACCGCGTGCCACGGTCGGTCGGTAGTTGCGGGTTAAGAGCACTGGCGATGCCGGTGATGGCTGGGCGTGAACAGTGTTGCTTCGCGGATCGCAGCCCCCGTCACACGGCACGGCAGGAAACGAACGCCAGCGATCTCCTGACTGGCTCAAGCCGCCCGACCCTTACAAACTCCCGCCCGGTTCATGCGCCGTTGCCCGGGCGGGGCCGGTCAGTGGTGCGCGCTCAAACGGCAGCTCCCCAGCGCAGCAGGGCGCCGTCACAGCGCCCGGCGAAGGCGCTGGAGCGGGTGGATGAGATCTCGGCGTTCCGGCTGGGCCGGGTGAAGTTGGACAAGGTCCCGCCGAACCGGCTGGCGACGCTGGCGCGGGTCGGCCTGAGGTCGAAGGCGCCGATCCTGGAGCGCACGCCGGAGCCGAAGCGCACGGCGCGCCAGCTGCCGACGGCCCGGCCCGCCATTCGCCGGCGAGCGCGCCCACTGGTCGGCACGCCATCGACGGGTCCCGGAATAAATCCCTGCGGAACCAGGTCCGCCAACTCCTACGATCATCAGACGACGGATCTTCTCTACCCTGCCAAGCCCCGCCCCGGAGACCTGGTCGCAGTGCTGTCCCCCTCATCCGGCCTGCCTGGCCTCTTCCCCCTGCCCTACGAGCTGGGGCTGCGCAGACTGCAGGACGACTTCGGACTGAAGACAGTGGAATACCCGGCCACCCGGAAGATGGGAGCCTCGCCCGAGGAACGGGCCGCGGACATCCACGCGGCCTTCGCGGACCCCGACATCAAGGCGGTGATCGCGAGCATGGGCGGCGACGACCAGATCACCGTTCTCCCCCACCTCGACGGCGCTCTGCTCCGCGCTAACCCCAAGCCGTTCTTCGGCTACAGCGACAACACCAACCTGCTGCTGTTCCTGCGTAACCTTGGCATCGTCAGCTACCACGGCGGCACCGTGATGACCGAGCTCGGACGCCCCGGCGCGATGCACCCGCTGACCGCGGACTCCCTGCGGGCAGCACTATTCACCTCGGGCGAGTACGAGCTCACTCCCTCAAGCACCTACGGGGACGTCAACCGCCCCTGGCAGGATCCGCATACCTTCGACTCCGAACCGGACATGGAACCCGCCGACGGCTGGTCCTGGCACAACAGCGACCGGATAGTCGAAGGTGTCAATCCCCTGGTTGCGTAGAGACGTTGGTTATGCGGCCCGGTCCTCCTGATCGGTCTGGGTCCGCGCTTCTTGGATGATCCGTTCGAACTC
>NZ_JBEYTS010000054.1:0-46194 GCF_040643155.1 Streptomyces sp. NPDC047453
CTTCGTCAAGGGGCAGGTCATCAAGACCGTCCCGGAGTCGAAGATCGTGGAGACCCTGATCGAGGAGGCCATGAAGATCGCCGAGCAGATGGAGCAGGACGGCGTCGCCTCGGGCGAGCCGGAGATCTCGGTCAGCGGCTGACCCCCGGGCGGCGCCCGCCCGCGCCGCATCCGCCGCGCCACACCGCAGCCCCGCCCCTGAAGGGCGGGGCTTCCTGGTTTCCGGAAGGCGGGATCTTCGGAAAGCGTTTTCATCGAAATGTTGCGACGGTTCACCCGTCGCGGCCGTCCACGGCCTCTACCCGCTCGCTTGTGGCTGCTAACTTGCTGACGAGCAGGCTGAGAAATCGCTATCTCGGCACGGGACGACTTCAGGGGGGATGCGATGACCACAGCGCGGCGCGGCGCGGAGCGCGCCGGACACGGTGGCGAGGGGTCCGCGAGACGGCCCTCCGGGCGGGGGCAGAAACGCGTCACCATCGCCGATGTGGCCCGCGCCTCCGGCGCCTCCGTGGCGACCGTCTCGCGGGTGATCAACCAGGTCGGCACCGTCGCCCCGGACCTCGCCGACCGGGTCCGCGAGGCCATCGCCGACCTGGGCTACCGCCCGAACGCCGCGGCGCAGGGCCTGGCCCGGGGCCGCTCCGGCACGCTCGGGGTGCTCGTCCCGGACCTGGCGAACCAGTACTTCCACGACATCATCAAGGCCCTCTCCGCGGTGGCCAGATCCAACGGGTCCCGCGTCCTGGTCATGGACTCCAACGAGGACCCCGCCGCCGAGCGGGACCTGGCCGAGGACCTCATCCGGTACGCGGACGGCCTGCTGCTCTGCTCCCCGCGCATGCCGCGCGCCGACCTCATCGCGCTGACCGGCCGCGACACCCCGGTCCTGGTCACCAACCGGCAGGAGCCCGGCCTCGGCCTGCGGGCGATCACCGTCGACTTCTTCCGTGGCGTCCTCGCCCTCTGCGGCCACCTCGCCCAGCTCGGGCACCGGGACGTCGTCTACGTCGCCGGCCCCGGGGGCGCCTGGGCCCACCACGAGCGGATGCGCGCCCTCGCCGCCGCCGAGGACTTCGGGCTGCGCGTGCGCACGGTCGACGCGGGCTCCACCGCCGACGACGGATACGCGGCGGCCGACGCCGCCCTCGGCACCGGCGCGAGTGCCGTGATGGCCTACAACGACTTCGTGGCGCTCGGACTGCTCGCGCGGTTCGCCGAACTCGGCGTACGGGTGCCGGACGATGTGTCCCTGACGGGCTTCGACGAGATCGACATGGCGCGCTTCTCGGCGCCGCCCCTCACCACGGTAGCGATTCCCCGAGGGCGACTCGGGCAGGCCGCCGGTGCGGCGCTGCTGCGGCTGATGGCCGGCGAGGACGACATCGAGGGCGAATCCATCCCGGTCGACCTGCACGTTCGCAGTTCGACCGGCGCACCTTCTTGACAGATCCGATGGCTCGCAGGAGTTTGTTCGGGCACCAGGCTGAGAAAGCGTTTCCTCACTGTCGCTGACGCATATCGGGCCGACGCCCGCAGGGAGTTGCTGTGTCCCGCACCGTCCACAGAGCCAGTCTTCGTATGCCGTCCGTTCAGCGCCTCGTCGCCACCGGCTTGTTGCTCGCGGTCACGGTGGTCGGATGCAGCGCACCGAGCAGTCAGTCGTCGGGGGACGAGGGGCAGTCCGCCCAGAAGGTGCCGGACAAGCCGAGCAAGCCGGTCTCGCTGGAGATCCTCGACGTCGCCGGGAACCTGCAGTTGACCCAGGGCATGATCGACGAGTTCCAGAAGAATCACCCGGAGATCGTCAGCAAGGTCTCGTACTCCAAGGCGCCCGCTCCGGAACTCGCCGGCAAGATCAAGGCGCAGCAGCAGGCAGGCCGCGTCCAGATCGACATGGTCCTCACCGGCACCGACGGCCTCGCCGCGGGGCTCGAGCAGGACCTCTGGGCGGACATGGCCGCGCACCAGGACGCCATCGGCAACCCGGACTACCTGCCGCCGGCGGCGGAGATGGCGAAGCTGGCGCAGGGCAAGGGCACGGCCGTCGTGTACTACCCGTCGGGGCCGCTGTTCGAGTACGACCCGGCCAAGGTGCCGAATCCGCCGAAGACCCCGCAGGAACTCCTGGACTGGGCCAAGGCCCACCCCAAGCGCTTCCAGTACGCCGACCCGGCCAACTCCGGCCCCGGCCGCACCTGGCTGATGGGGCTGCCGTACCTCCTCGGCGACAAGGACCCGTCCGACCCCGAGAAGGGGTGGGACAAGACATGGGCGTACCTGAAGGAACTCGACAAGTACGTCGACGTGTACGGCTCGGGCACCTCCGAGACCATGAAGAACCTGGCCACCGGTCAGGTTGACATGATCATGAGCACCACGGGCTGGTACATCAACCCGCGTGCGCTCGGCACCGTGCCGAAGAAGATGAAGGCCGGTCACTTCGACGACATGACCTGGGTGACCGACGCCCAGTACGCCGTGGTCCCCAAGGGCGTCAGCGCCGACAAGATGTCCGCGGTGCTCAACCTGCTCCACTGGATGCTCACCCCCGAGCAGCAGGCGAAGGCCTACGACGACGGCTACTTCTACCCGGGCCCGGCCGTCAAGGACGTGCCGCTGTCGATGGCGCCCGCCAAGTCCCAGCAGGTCGTCAAGGAGTACGGCGTCCCCGAGTTCGACACCTGGATCGACCAGTTCCCGAAGAAGCCGTCGCTGTCCGCGCAGGCGCAGGTCAAGGCGTTCGACCTGTGGAACCGTCAGGTGGCGGGCCAGTGACGGGGGCCCGTATCTCGACCCTGCGCCTGGCCGGGGTCACCCGCAGCTTCGGCGGACACCAGGCCCTGCGGGGACTGGACCTGGAGATCTCGGGCGGTGAGTTCGTGGCGCTGCTCGGCCCTTCCGGCTGCGGAAAGTCCACCGCCCTCAACTGCCTGGCCGGACTGCTGCCGCTGACCGGCGGCCAGATCTTCCTCGACGGGGAGCGCATCGACCAACTCGCCCCCGAGCGGCGCGGGTTCGGCATGGTCTTCCAGAACTACGCCCTGTTCCCGCACATGACCGTCCGGAACAACGTCGGCTTCGGCCTGAAGATGGCGAAGGTCCCCAAGGCCGAGGCCGCCGAACGAGTCACCAGGGCTTTGGACATGGTGCAGTTGACCGCTCACGCCCACAAGCGGCCCGGTCAGCTCTCCGGCGGCCAGCAGCAGCGGGTCGCCATCGCCCGCGCCATCGTCCTGGAACCGCGGCTGGTGCTGATGGACGAGCCGCTGTCCAACCTCGACGCCGCGCTGCGCCTGGAGATGCGGGCGGAGATCCGCCGACTGCACCAGCGGCTCGGACTGACCACCGTGTACGTCACGCACGACCAGGAGGAGGCCCTCTCCCTCGCGGACCGGCTCGTCGTGCTGCGCGACGGCCGCACCCAGCAGATCGGCACCCCGGAGGAGGTCTACAGCCGCCCGGCCAACCGCTATGTCGCCTCCTTCATGGGCTACCGCACCCTGCTGGACGCCACCGTCACCGGGACCCGCGGCCCCCATGTGGTCGTCGACATCGCGGGCAGCCCGCTCGTCGGGCTCGACCGTGACGGAGTGGCGGCCGGCGGCCGGGTCACGGCGGCCATCCGCCCCGAGGACCTGGACGCGGTGACCGGGGACGACCCCCCGGATGGCACCTCCGGCACCTCCGGCACTCCGGGACTGCCCGCGACGGTCGAGGTCGTCGAGTACCACGGACGCGAACTCGCCGTGCAGGCACGGCTGACGGACGGGCGCCGGGTCCACTTCCGCACCCGGAAACGGCTCGCGCCCGAGGAGTCGGTACGGCTCGTCGCCCCTGCCGACCGGGTCCTGGTCTTCGCCGCCGACGACGGAGACGGACTGCCCAATGAGCTTGGCAAGAGGCCGTCTCGCGGCCCCGGAGCCGGGGACGGACCGGCCCCCGAGCCCTCCGCCCCCGAGCCGTCCGTCCCCGAGGCCGGGGAGCCGGGCTCCCCCGACCCGCGGAACCCCGCGGCCGCACCGGCGGACGAGGGCGCGGCGGAGCCTTCCGGGAAGTCGCGGGAGGCGCGCGACATCCCGAAACAGGTGGCCACATGAGCGCCACCGACACCCGCGCGGCCCCGCCGCCCGCGCCGCCGGAACTCCCGGCCGCCCGGCCCGCGCTGCGCCACCGCCTGGCCGAGCGCGGGGTCGACCGGCTTCTGCTCCTCGCGGTCCCGGGAGTGCTTTTCCTCGCCGTGCTGTTCTGCTACCCCTTCTTCTACGGTCTTGGACTGTCGTTCCAACCCGCCCAGGGCGGAGGGCCGTTCGCCAACTACCGGCTCTTCTTCAGCGATCCGTATCTGCGGGAGACCCTGTGGATCACCCTGGGCCTGGCCGTGCCCGCCGCGCTGATCAACTGCCTTGCCGCCGTGCCGGTCGCGTTCCGCACCCGCGGAGCGTTCCGGGGCCGGCGGCTGATCACCACGCTGCTGGTCATGCCGATCACCCTCGGGACGGTCCTCACCGCCCAGGGCCTGCTCGGTTACCTCGGCCCCAACGGCTGGTTCAACAAGGCCCTGCTGGGACTCGGCCTCATCGACGAGCCGCTCGCCCTCGTGCACAACTACTGGGGTGTGCTGGCCTCGCTGATCATCACCGGCTTCCCCTTCTCCTACCTGCTGACGCTGTCGTACCTGACCGGTATCGACCCCAGCCTGGAGCAGGCCGCCGCGACGCTCGGCGCGGACTGGCGCAAGCGGCTGCGGTACGTGCTCCTGCCGCTGCTCGCACCGGGCCTTGCCATCACCTTCTGCCTGTCGTTCGTCCTGGCGTTCGCGGTGTTCCCGTCCGCCCAACTGGTCGGTGACCCGCGCAAGACCACGCACGTCATCTCGATCGAGGCGTACCAGGCGGCGTTCCAGAAATTCGACTACTCCCTCGGTTCCGCCATCGCCATGATCATGGCCGCGGTGATGCTCGCGGTCGTCGTCCTCGTGCTCGCCTGGCGGTCGCTGCTGTACCGAGGAGCGACGGGAGGCAAGGGCTGATGGCCGACCTCGTCCAGACCCCCGCGGCGCAGACCGGCACGAACCCGGCCGCCCCCTCCCGGTGGCGCCGGATCCGCCCCGGCACCTGGATCGCCGCCCTCGTCTTCGGGTTCTTCTTCCTCCAACTCGCCGGAGTCATCGGCGTACCGCTCGTCGACTCCCTGGGCACCCGCTGGTTCACCAGCTGGCTGCCGCAGGGCTGGACGACGAAGTGGTACGGCTCCGCCTGGCGGGAGTTCCGGCTCGGCCAGGTCTTCTGGACGACCGCGCTGGTGTCCGTGCTCGTCGTCGCCCTGTCCGTGGTGATCGGGGTGCCGGCCGCCTACGCGCTGGCCCGGCGGGACTTCCCCGGCAAGAAGGCCGTGCTGCTGCTGTTCGTGCTGCCGATCCTGGTGCCGCCCCTCACCTACGGCATCCCGCTGGCCACCGTCCTGTACAAGTTCCAGCTCGCCGGGACCCTGACCGGGGTGGTACTGGCGAACCTGGTGCCGTCGGTGCCGTTCGTCGTCCTGACGATGACCCCGTTCATCGAGCAGATCGACCCCAGGATCGAGGCTGCCGCCCGGATGTGCGGGGCCCGAACCGGCTCCGTCCTGCTGCGCGTCCTCGCGCCGCTGCTGGTGCCCGGCATCCTCGCCGCCTCCGTACTGGTCCTGGTCCGCACGGTCGGCATGTTCGAACTCACCTTCCTCACTGCGGGACCGGACAGCCAGACCCTCGTCGTGGCGCTCTACTACGCCGTCTTCTCGGCCGGTATCCGCACCCAGCAGTCCATCGACGCGATGGCCGTGATGTACACGCTGTCGATGCTCGTGCTGCTGGTGGTCGCCCTGCGCTTCGTCAACCCCACCCAGTTGGTGACCCGCGTCAAGGAGGACCGGTCCGCGTAGGAGATGGCCGTTCCGACGGGCGGGGGACGGCCGTTCCCACGGGTACGGGACGGCCGTTCCCACTGGCAGGGGCGGTGCCGGGCGGCATACACCGCCGGGCGGCGTCCCCCGTCGCTGCCAGGTACAGTGCGGGAACCAGTAGATCCTCATGGTGAGGCCCCGCCGACGTGTTGACCCAGACGACCACCGCGGTCCTCGGACCGAGCGACCACGACGCCGCGCTCGCGGTGCTCGGCCGCGAACCGGTTGTGAACGCCTTCGTGGCGTCCCGCGTTCAGGTCGCCGGACTGGACCCGTGGCGGCTCGGCGGAGAGATGTGGGGCTGGTACGAGGACGGCATACTCACGTCCCTGTGCTACGCGGGGGCCAACCTCGTCCCGATCTGCGCCACCCCCAGGGCCGTCCGGGCCTTCGCGGACCGTGCGCGCCGGGCCGGCCGCCGCTGCTCCTCCATCGTGGGACCGGCCGAACCCACCGCCCAGCTGTGGCGGCTCCTGGAACCGGGCTGGGGCCCGGCCCGCGAGATCCGCGCCCACCAGCCGCTCATGGTCACCGACCGCATGCCGGCCGGCATCGCTCCGGATCCCTACGTCCGCCGCATCCGCAAGGACGAGATGGAGACGATCATGCCGGCCTGCGTGGCGATGTTCACCGAGGAGGTCGGCGTCTCCCCGCTCGCCGGGGACGGCGGCCTGCTCTACCAGGCCCGGGTCGCCGAACTCGTCGGCTCCGGCCGCTCCTTCGCCCGCCTCGACGAGCACGGCAAGGTGGTGTTCAAGGCCGAGATCGGCGCCGCGACCCCCGAGGCCTGCCAGATCCAGGGCGTGTGGGTGGCCCCCGAGTACCGCGGCCGCGGTCTGGCGGTCCCCGGCATGGCCGCGGTCCTGCGGTACGCGCTGGCCGACGTGGCCCCGGTGGTCAGTCTGTACGTGAACGACTTCAACACCGCGGCCAGGCGCACCTACCTGAAGACGGGCTTCCAGGAGGTCGGCGCGTTCATGAGCGTTCTCTTCTGACCTGCGTCTCACTGCGCTGTTCAGCGCCCCGTGCACGCCCTGTAGTCTCCGGGCATGGCGCACTTCCCCGGTCGCGGACACCGCCGCAGCGACGACGTCGTGATCGGCCCCCTGGACCTGTCGGCCCGCGTCGACGAGGCGCTCGCCGTGCAGGCCGTCGCCTTCGGTCTCGGCGCCGACGAGGTGGCCGTACGCCGGCAGATCGTGCTGCGCCACATGACCTGCCGGGGGGCCCGCGCGCTCGGCGCCACCACGGCCGACGGCCGGCTCGCCGGATTCGTCTACGGCATGCCCAACGACCGCACCCACTGGTGGTCCACCGTCGTCGAGCCCTACCTGCGCGCCCGCGGCCACGACGACTGGCTCGACGACTCCTTCGTGATCACCGAACTGCACGTCCACCCGAGCCACCAGAACCGCGGCATCGGACGGGCCCTGATCACCACCATCACCGACAGCGCGAGCGAGCCCCGCTCGATCCTCTCCGCGATCGACACCGACAGCCCGGCCCGCGGCCTCTACCACTCCCTGGGCTACGAGGACCTCGCCCGCCAGGTGCACTTCCCCAGCGCGCCGAAACCGTACGCCGTGATGGGCGCCCCGCTGCCGCTGCGCCGCCGCCTGGACCCGGCGCCTGGTCGGCTTTAACCGATTTCCACCGGCGCGGCAAGCCCGGCTAACCTCCTAGCCATCAGCTTCCCCCACTCTCGGCCTCGTCCGAGCGGGGGCCACCATCGGCAGGAGTACGAGAACCATGGCCAACGCACCGGTCCAGCGCATGTCCCAGTTGTTGGCGAAGACGCTGCGCGACGACCCGGCGGACGCCGAGGTCCTGAGCCACAAGCTGCTGGTCCGCGCGGGCTACGTACGGCGCACCGCCGCCGGGATCTGGACCTGGCTGCCGCTGGGCAAGAAGGTCCTCGCCAACGTGGAGCGGATCGTCCGCGAGGAGATGGACGCCATCGGCGCCCAGGAGGTGCTGCTGCCCGCGCTGCTGCCCCGTGAGCCGTACGAGGCGACCGGCCGCTGGGACGAGTACGGCGCCGAGCTGTTCCGTCTGAAGGACCGCAAGGGCGGCGACTACCTGCTCGGGCCGACCCACGAGGAGATCTTCACCCTGCTGGTGAAGGACCAGGCGACCTCCTACAAGGACCTGCCGGTCATCCTCTACCAGATCCAGACCAAGTTCCGGGACGAGGCCCGGCCCCGCGCGGGCATCCTGCGCGGACGCGAGTTCCTGATGAAGGACTCCTACTCCTTCGACCTCGCCGACGAGGGCCTCGCCGAGTCCTACGCCCTGCACCGCCAGGCCTACCAGCGGATCTTCGACCGCCTGGGCCTGGACTACCGGATCTGCGCCGCGACCGCGGGCGCGATGGGCGGCTCCAAGTCCGAGGAGTTCCTCGCCCCGGCCGCCGCCGGCGAGGACACCTTCGCCGACTGCCCGAACTGCGACTTCGCCGCCAACACCGAGGCGATCGCGTACGAGCTGGTGCCGGTGGACGGCTCCGCCGTGCCCGCGGCCGAGGAGATCCCCACCCCGGACACCCCGACCATCGAGACCCTCGCCGCCTCCCTCGGCGTGCCGGCCTCCGCCACGCTGAAGAACCTGCTCGTCAAGGTCGACGGGGAGATCGTCGCCGTCGGTGTCCCCGGCGACCGCGAGGTGGACCTGGACAAGGTCGAGGCGCACTTCGCCCCGGCCGCCGTCGAGCTGGTCACCGCCGAGGACTTCGTGGGCCGCCCGGACCTGGTCCGTGGCTACGTCGGTCCGCAGGGCCTGGACAAGGTGAAGTACATCGCCGACCCGCGCGTGGCGCCCGGCACGGCCTGGATCACCGGCGCCAACAAGGAGCACACGCACGCGAAGAACGTGGTCGCCGGGCGCGACTTCGAGGTCGACGAGTACGTCGACGTGGTGGTCGTGCAGGACGGCGACCCCTGCCCGAAGTGCGGCACCGGCCTCAAGCTGGACCGTGCCATCGAGATCGGCCACATCTTCCAGCTCGGCCGCAAGTACGCCGACGCCCTCAAGCTCGACGTCCTCGGCCAGAACGGCAAGCCGGTCCGCGTCACCATGGGCTCCTACGGCATCGGCGTCTCCCGCGCGGTGGCCGCCCTCGCCGAGCAGCACGCCGACGACAAGGGCCTGATCTGGTCCAAGGAGGTCGCCCCGGCCGACGTGCACGTGGTCGCCGCCGGCAAGGCCCTGCAGACCGAGGTGGCCCTGGAGGTCTCCCAGAAGCTCGCCGCGGCAGGCGTCCGCGTCCTCGTCGACGACCGGGCCGGCGTCTCCCCGGGCGTGAAGTTCACCGACTCAGAACTCATCGGCGTCCCGCAGATCCTGGTCGTCGGCCGCCGCGCGCCCGAGGGCGTCGTCGAGCTGAAGGACCGCCGCACCGGCGAGCGCGAGGAACTCCCGATCGAGGAAGCGATCACCCGCCTCACGGCGTAGTCCTGCCCGGCGGAACGGGTCACGGGATCAAGAGGGGTCAGGCACGTCCAGCCACAAGGCGAACGAGGACGCGCCGGACCCCGCACCCGCACCAAGATCCGCCGACCGTCCGCTGCCCCCGCGTCACCGCTCTCCCGGACCGGCGTCCGGTGGGTGGGGGAGCGGCCGTTGTCACGGCGGTGCTGCCTGGGTGGTTTCGTCGGAGGCGGCCGCCTCCGCGTTCGCGTGTCGGCCGCGGGCCCGCTCGTTCCAGGCGGTCGGGTGGGTCAGAGCCAGGTGGCGAATTCCAGGAGGAGTTCCGCGTCCTTCGGGCGGCCCACGCGGCGGGCGCGTACGCCGGATTCCACGGCTCGGAAGAGCGTCCAGCCGCGCAGGCGGTCGCGGTCGACCTCCAGGGACTCCGCCAGCCGCTTGATCCGGCGCCGGGTGGTGGCGGCGCCGGACGGCGCGGCGATCAGGTCCTCCACCCGGTCGCGGACCAGCCGCGCCAGGTCGAAGGCGGTCTCGCCGACCACCGGGTCCGGGCCCACGGCCAGCCACGGCATCCGGTTCCCGGCGAGCACCTTGCTCTGCCGGAACGTGCCGTGCAGCAGCCGCCGCTCGGGTGGCGCGGCCAGCAGTTCCGCGCGGGCCGTGAGCGCCGCCTCGACCAACGGCGCCACCTCCGCGTCGGCCTCCGCGCTCGCCCGCATCGCCCCGGCCTGCCGCCCGGTCCGCTCCTCGACCGTCTCGAAGGTGTGCCCGGCGGGCGGTTCGACCCACAGCCGCCGCAGCGTGCCCGCCGCCTCCAGCAGCGCCCGTGCCTCCGGCAGCGACCGCACCGACACGTCCGGGTGCAGCCGCTCCAGCAGCAGCACACCCTCGACCGGGACCGGACCGACCGGCCCGTCCTCCAGCAGTTGCACGGCGCCCCGCCCGCCCCAGTGCGCGAGCGCGGCCCGCTCGCTCTCCGGACGGGCCCGGGCAGGGGCCAGTTTGAGCACGGCCGGCGTCCCGTCCGCCGTCCGCACCAGCACGACGAGGCTGCTGCGTCCGCCGGGCATCTGCACCCGCTCGACGGTCAGCTCGCGCAGCGCCACCGCCTGCCGCGCCAGTCCGGGCAGCGTCTCCAGCCAGTCGTCCCCGTCCGGTGCGGTCTCACCCAGCGCCCGCACCAGACGCCGCGGCGGTTCGAAAGCCATGCGCGAGTCGTTCCTTCCTGGACTTCCTGGTCTTCCTGGACGCGTTCTCCGCTGTCGCCGTGCGCCGTGGGTGCCTCGTGTGCCGTCCCGTTCCTCCCGTCCGTGCCCGTCCGCGGGATTCGTACGCCCTATCGCGTCGGTGTCTTCGAAGCCGTGGGCGTGCCCGCCGTACCGGCCCGTTCGGCGAGACCAGGGAAGGCTACGCTCCCCCCGCGCCAGCGCACCGCCCGGACCGCCGCCTCGCGCAGCGCCCCGGCGGCCTCCCGCCGCCGCCCGCCCGCGGCCGCCCGGACCAGGTCGGAGTACACCCCGGCCACGCGTTCCTCCAGCTCGGCGGCGAACCGTACCGCCGCCGCGGAGTCCGGCACCGGGAACGGCAGCGTGTAGGCGGCCGCCGCGGCCACCGGCTGCCCGCCCAGGTCCCGCACCTCGCGCACCAGGGCGTCCCGCCGCGCCCGATGGGCGTCGTACGCCGACCGCGCCTCGGCCCGCCGGCTCTCGCCGATCCGGCCCCCGACGACCCCGTACCCGTACACGGCCGCGTGCTCGGCGGCGAGCGCCGCCTGGAGTGCCTCCAGCCGCCGCCGGTCCGTCACCTGGCTCACTTGTCACCTTCCGTCAGGAGAAACGCGTGCGCGGCACCGGCCGCCGCCACCGAGGCCAGCAGACGGGCCAGTTCACCGGGCACCTGGACCAGGGCCGCCGTGCGCCGGTCGGACAGGGAACGCTCGGCGGCGGCGAGCCCGGCCAGGGCGGACTTCGCGGTCTCCCGGGCGGTGGGAGAGCCCGAGGCCTCGGCTCCCGCCGGTGCCCCGGAGCCCTCGGGCGAACCGGAGCCCTCGGGCGTGGCCGAGGCCGCCGGAGGCGTGGTCGGCGCCGTCGCGCCGGGCGAGGGCTTCGCGGTGCCGCCGAACGCCTCCGCGTGCGCCGCGACGTGCGCGCGCAGCGGCCGCAGCCGCTCCGCCAGCGCCGGATGCGCGGCCATCACCGCGTCGTACCGCCGCGCCAGCTCCTCGCTGTCGCGTGCCGCAAGCGCGCGCATCCGCTCGGCGGCCGACGGGGCCTGGCCCGTGCCGCCGGAGTCGTCGGAACCGGTGGAGCAGCCCACGAGCAGGGCGGCCCCCGCGGCCGAGGCGAGCAGGCTCCTTCTGCGCGGGCCCGCCAGGGCGCGCGGAGGTGAGGGGAACGGCACGGAAGACGTCCTCGGGTGCGTGAAGAAAGTGGGAGGGGCGGCTCGCCCGTGATCACGGTACCCGCGCCCCGCGCACGCATCACTCAGCGGCACCGCCGCTGCCCAGGTGGACGGCAACACCCCTGCGGACCGGATACCCTTTGACCAGACACGCGACCAACCCACAACAGCACACGCGGCCGAGGAGTCACCCGGATGAGCACCACCCAGAGCGAGAGGCTGCGGGAACTGCTGGAACCGCTCGTCACCTCCCAGGGCCTGGATCTCGAAGAGATCGCCGTGGACTCCGTAGGACGCAAGCGTGTGCTGCGCGTCGTCGTCGACTCCGACACCGGGGCCGATCTGGACCGGATCGCCGATGTGAGCCGTGCGCTCTCGGCGAGGCTCGACGAGACGGACGCGATGGGCGAGGGCGAGTACACCCTCGAGGTCGGTACCCCGGGCGCGGAGCGCCTCCTCAGGGAACACCGGCACTACGTGCGTGCCACGGGCCGGCTGGCCAAGTTCCAGCTGGCCGACGGCGGCGAGCTGGTGGCCAGGATCCTCGGGGTCGACGACGAAGGCCTCGACCTCGAAGTGCCCGGGGTGAAGGGGCGCAAGCCCACGACCCGCAGACTCGGCTTCCCGGACGTCGTCAGGGCGCGGGTGCAGGTCGAGTTCAACCGCAAGGACCAGAAGGAAGAGGAGGCGTAGCCGTGGACATCGACATGAGTGCCCTGCGGGGCTTGGTACGAGAGAAGGAGATCTCCTTCGACCTGCTGGTCGAGGCGATCGAGTCGGCCCTCCTCATCGCCTACCACCGCACCGAGGGAAGCCGCCGCCACGCGCGCGTGAAGCTCGACCGGCAGACCGGGCATGTGACCGTGTGGGCGAAGGAGGACCCCCAGGACCTCGAGGAGGGCCAGGAGCCCCGCGAGTTCGACGACACCCCGTCCGGCTTCGGCCGTATCGCCGCCACCACCGCCAAGCAGGTCATCCTGCAGCGGCTGCGCGACGCCGAGGACGACGCGACGCTCGGCGAGTACGCCGGCCGCGAGGGCGACATCGTCACCGGGGTCGTCCAGCAGGGCCGCGACCCGAAGAACGTGCTCGTCGACATCGGCAAGCTGGAGGCCATCCTGCCGGTGCAGGAGCAGGTCCCCGGGGAGACCTACCCGCACGGCATGCGGCTGCGGTCGTACGTCGTCCGGGTCGCCAAGGGCGTCCGCGGCCCCTCGGTGACCCTGTCCCGTACGCACCCGAACCTGGTGAAGAAGCTCTTCGCCCTGGAGGTCCCGGAGATCGCCGACGGCTCCGTGGAGATCGCCGCGATCGCCCGTGAGGCGGGTCACCGCACCAAGATCGCCGTACGGTCCACCCGTTCGGGCCTGAACGCCAAGGGCGCCTGCATCGGCCCCATGGGCGGCCGGGTGCGCAATGTGATGGGCGAGCTGAACGGCGAGAAGATCGACATCGTCGACTGGTCGGACGACCCGGCCGAGATGGTGGCGAACGCGCTGTCGCCGGCCCGCGTCTCCAAGGTGGAGGTCGTGGACCTGGCCGCCCGGTCGGCCCGCGTCACCGTGCCCGACTACCAGCTGTCGCTGGCGATCGGCAAGGAGGGCCAGAACGCCCGGCTGGCGGCCCGGCTCACGGGCTGGCGGATCGACATCCGTCCGGACACGGAGCAGGCCCCCGAGTAAGCCCTCCGGGCAGGCGCACGAGCAGGCGCACGGGCAGGACCGCGGGGGAGTTCACCCGTCCGGGGGGAATAGATCCGGGCCGCAGGCCGCTCGGAATACGACAACAGCCGTTCGATCTTCGCCCCGCAGGGGTGAGGTCGGTGCGGGGAGGTAGACTTAGCTGTGTCTGGCCGGACGCGTGCCCGCGCATGCCCTGAGCGTACCTGTGTGGGATGCCGGGAGCGAGCGGCCAAGATCGAACTACTGCGGACCGTGGCGGTCGAGGACGAGTGCGTCCCCGATCCTCGCGGTACGCTGCCCGGCCGGGGTGCGTATGTACACCCCGCCCCGGTCTGTCTCGACCAGGCGGTGCGCCGCCGGGCGTTTCCCCGGGCGCTCCGCGTCCCGGGACCGCTCGACGTAATGGCGTTGCGCCGGTACGTCGAGCAGGCACAAGGTTGCTGAGGCAACACGGCAAGGAAAGACGTGCCGTACGGAAGTCCCCGTGCGGCCTGGTACCTCGCGAGTCGAAAGCAGGTCGAGATTGCGATGAGCACTCGATGAGTACGCGATGAGTACGCCCATGAACTAGCGACGGTCCGGCCGCAACCCGGACCTCAAAGGAGCGAAGTGGCTAAGGTCCGGGTCTACGAACTCGCCAAGGAGTTCGGTGTGGAGAGCAAGGTCGTCATGGCCAAGCTCCAGGAACTCGGTGAATTCGTCCGATCGGCGTCCTCGACGATCGAGGCGCCCGTAGTACGCAAACTGACTGACGCCTTCCAGCAGGGCAACGGCAGCGGCAGGTCCGCCGCGAAGCCGGGTGCCCCGAGGAAGGCCGCCCCCAGGCCCGCCGCGCCTTCTCCGGCGCAGGCCGGGGGTCCCTCCCGCGCCGTCAAGGCGGCGGGGGAGCGTCCGGCAGCGCCCAAGCCGCCGGCCGCGCCCAAGCCCGCCCCGGCGCAGCAGCCCGCGGCAGCGGCTCCGTCGGCGTCGTCCGCGCCGACCCCCGGTCCGCGTCCGGTGCCGGGTCCCAAGCCCGCGCCGCGTCCGGCTCCGGCCGCGCCCACCACGCCGGAGTTCACCGCTCCGCCGTCGGCCCCGTCGCCGGCCGCGCCGAAGCCCGGCGCCCGTCCCGGTGCCCCCAAGCCCGGTGGCCGTCCCGGCCAGGGCCAGGGTTCGCGTCCGGGCCAGGGTGCCGCGCGCCCCGGTGGCCAGGGTCCCCGTCCGGGCGCCCGTCCGGCCGGTCCGCGTCCGGGCAACAACCCCTTCACCTCCGGTGGCTCCACCGGCATGGCGCGCCCGCAGGCGCCGCGTCCGCAGGGCCAGCGGCCCGGCGGCCCCGGTGCTCCCGGCGCCGGTCCGCGTCCGCAGGGCCCCGGCGGCCAGGGCGGCGGTCCGCGTCCGCAGGCTCCGGGCGGTCCGCGCCCGACCCCGGGCTCGATGCCCCGTCCGCAGGGCGGTCCGCGTCCCGGTCCGGGCGGTCCGCGTCCGAACCCCGGCATGATGCCGCAGCGTCCCGCTGCCGGCCCGCGTCCCGGCCCCGGCGGTGGCCGCGGTCCGGGTGGTGCGGGTCGTCCCGGCGGCGCCGGTCGTCCCGGTGGCGGCGGCGGCTTCGCCGGTCGTCCCGGTGGTGGCGGCGGTGCCGGTCGTCCCGGTGGCGGCGGCGGTTTCGCCGGTCGTCCCGGTGGTGGCGGCTTCGGTGGTGGCGGCGGTGGCCGTCCCGGCTTCGGCGGCCGTCCCGGTGGTCCCGGTGGCCGTGGTGGCACGCAGGGCGCCTTCGGCCGTCCCGGTGGTCCCGCGCGTCGTGGCCGCAAGTCGAAGCGGCAGAGGCGCCAGGAGTACGAGGCCATGCAGGCCCCGTCGGTCGGCGGCGTGATGCTGCCTCGCGGCAACGGCGAGACCATTCGCCTGTCGCGCGGTGCGTCGCTCACCGACTTCGCGGAGAAGATCAACGCCAACCCGGCGTCCCTCGTCGCGGTCATGATGAACCTGGGCGAGATGGTCACGGCCACGCAGTCGGTCTCCGACGAGACGCTGCAGCTCCTCGCCGGCGAGATGAACTACGAGGTTCAGATCGTCAGCCCCGAGGAGGAGGACCGCGAGCTGCTCGAGTCCTTCGACCTCGAGTTCGGCGAGGACGAGGGCGGCGAGGAGGACCTGGTGGTCCGTCCGCCGGTCGTCACCGTCATGGGTCACGTCGACCATGGCAAGACCCGCCTGCTCGACGCCATCCGCAAGACGAACGTCATCGCGGGCGAGGCCGGCGGCATCACCCAGCACATCGGTGCCTACCAGGTTGCGACCGAGGTCAACGGCGAGGACCGGGCGATCACCTTCATCGACACCCCGGGTCACGAGGCGTTCACCGCCATGCGTGCCCGCGGTGCCCGGTCGACGGACATCGCCATCCTGGTGGTCGCGGCCAACGACGGCGTCATGCCGCAGACGGTCGAGGCGCTCAACCACGCCAAGGCGGCCGACGTGCCGATCGTGGTCGCGGTCAACAAGATCGACGTCGAGGGTGCCGACCCGACCAAGGTGCGCGGTCAGCTGACCGAGTACGGCCTGGTGGCCGAGGAGTACGGCGGCGACACCATGTTCGTCGACATCTCCGCCAAGCAGGGTCTGCACATCGACTCGCTGCTGGAAGCGGTCGTCCTGACCGCCGACGCCTCGCTCGACCTGCGGGCCAACCCGCAGCAGGACGCGCAGGGCATCGCGATCGAGTCCCGTCTCGACCGCGGCCGCGGTGCCGTGGCGACGGTGCTCGTCCAGCGAGGCACGCTGCGGGTCGGCGACACCATGGTGGTCGGCGACGCGTACGGCCGTGTCCGGGCGATGCTCGACGACAACGGCAACAACGTGGCCGAGGCCGGCCCGTCGACGCCGGTGCAGGTCCTGGGTCTGACCAACGTCCCGGGTGCGGGCGACAACTTCATCGTGGTGGACGAGGACCGTACGGCCCGTCAGATCGCGGAGAAGCGCGCCGCCCGTGAGCGCAACGCCGCGTTCGCCAAGCGCGTCCGCCGCGTCTCGCTCGAGGACCTGGACAAGGTGCTCAAGGCCGGCGAGGTCCAGCAGCTCAACCTCATCATCAAGGGCGACGCGTCCGGTGCGGTCGAGGCTCTCGAGTCCTCGCTGCTCCAGCTCGACGTCGGCGAAGAGGTCGACATCCGCGTCCTGCACCGCGGTGTGGGTGCGGTCACGGAGTCGGACATCGACCTGGCCATGGGCTCCGACGCCATCGTGATCGGCTACAACGTGCGCGCCGCCGGGCGTGCCGCGCAGATGGCCGAGCGCGAGGGTGTGGACGTCCGGTACTACTCGGTCATCTACCAGGCGATCGAGGAGATCGAGGCGGCCCTCAAGGGCATGCTCAAGCCGGAGTACGAGGAGGTCGAGCTCGGCACGGCGGAGATCCGCGAGGTCTTCCGTTCGTCCAAGCTGGGCAACATCGCGGGTGTGCTCATCCGCTCCGGCGAGGTCAAGCGCAACAGCAAGGCGCGCCTCCTCCGCGACGGCAAGGTCATCGCGGAGAACCTCAACATCGAGGGTCTGCGTCGCTTCAAGGACGACGTCACCGAGATCCGCGAAGGCTACGAGGGTGGTATCAACCTCGGAAACTTCAACGACATCAAGGTCGACGACGTCATCGCGACGTACGAGCTCCGCGAGAAGCCGCGGGCGTAACGCCGCAGACACCCGTGCCGGCCGGCGGGACCACTCCCGTCGGCCGGCACGGCCGTGTCCGGGGCCGCGGGGCCCCGCGAGCCGTGCGGGGCGCGAAGCCGTGCCCACCCCGGCAGCGGGAAACCCCGTCCCACCCGGGCCGCGGAAAACCCCGTCGAGTCATCGGCGGGGTTCGCGGTACCGTTCTTGATGTCCCTGCCCACCGAGAGGGCAGGACCATCGACCCCGTACCGGCGGGCAACCCGGGCACACACATGTACGTGGGGACTCTGTCCTTCGACCTGCTCCTCGGCGACGTCCACTCGCTGAAGGAGAAGCGTTCCGTCGTCCGCCCGATCGTCGCCGAGCTCCAGCGCAAGTACGCGGTGAGCGCGGCGGAGGTGGACCACGCGAACCTCCACCGGCGGGCCGTCATCGGTCTCGCCGCGGTCTCCGGCGACGCGACGCACCTGACCGACGTGCTGGACCGGTGCGAACGGCTGGTCGCCGGCCGTCCCGAGGTGGAGCTGCTGTCCGTCAGACGCCGCTTCCACGGCGAGGACGACTAGACCGCACCCATCCGCACCATCCACACCGCAGAAGCAGAAGAAGAAAGAACGGGAGACGGACCAGTGGCCGACAACGCGCGGGCGAAAAGGCTGGCGGACCTCATCCGAGAGGTGGTGGCCCAGAAGCTGCAGCGCGGGATCAAGGACCCGCGGCTCGGCTCGCACGTCACCATCACGGACACCCGGGTCACGGGTGACCTGCGGGAGGCGACCGTCTTCTACACCGTCTACGGAGACGACGAGGAGCGGAAGGCCGCGGCCGCGGGCCTGGAGAGCGCCAAGGGCATCCTGCGCTCCGAGGTCGGCCGGGCGGCCGGGGTGAAGTTCACCCCGACCCTCGCCTTCGTCGCGGACGCCCTGCCGGACACCGCCCGGAACATCGAGGACCTCCTCGACAAGGCCCGCGCCTCCGACGCGAAGGTGCGCGAGACGTCCTCCGGTGCCACGTACGCCGGTGAGCCGGACCCGTACAAGAAGCCGGGGTCCGACGACGGGACGGACGACACCACCGCATGACCAGCAAGCCCACCCCGCCCGACGGCCTCGTCATCGTCGACAAGCCGTCGGGCTTCACTTCGCACGACGTCGTGGCCAAGATGCGCGGCATCGCCAGGACCCGCCGGATCGGCCACGCGGGCACCCTCGACCCCATGGCGACCGGTGTGCTCGTGCTCGGCGTGGAGAAGGCCACCAAGCTCCTCGGCCACCTCGCGCTGACCGAGAAGGAGTACCTCGGCACCGTCCGGCTCGGCCAGAACACGATCACCGACGACGCCGAGGGTGAGATCACCTCCGCCACGGACGCCTCCAAGGTGACCCGGGGCGCCGTCGACGCCGCCATCGCCAAATTGACCGGCGACATCATGCAGGTGCCGTCCAAGGTCAGCGCCATCAAGATCAACGGCGTGCGGTCGTACAAGCGGGCCCGGGAGGGCGAGGAGTTCGAGATCCCGGCCCGGCCGGTGACTGTCTCCTCCTTCGCCGTCCACGACGTCCGCGACGCCGTCGCCGCCGACGGCACCCCCGTGCTCGACCTGGTGGTGTCCGTGGTCTGCTCCTCCGGCACCTACATCCGCGCCCTCGCCCGCGACCTGGGCGCCGACCTCGGCGTCGGCGGCCACCTCACCGCGCTGCGCCGGACCCGGGTCGGTCCGTACAAGCTGGACTCCGCCAGGACGCTGGACCAGCTCCAGCAGGAGCTGACCGTGATGCCGATCGGCGAGGCGGCCGCCGCCGCGTTCCCCCGCTGGGACGTCGACGCCCGGCGCGCCCGGCTGCTCATCAACGGCGTACGGCTGGAGGTGCCCGACGAGTACGCGGGCGCCGGTGCCGTGGCCGTCTACGGCCCCGACGGCCGCCTCCTCGCGCTCGTGGAGGAGCAGCGGGGCAAGGCCAAGAGCCTGGCCGTCCTCGGCTGATCGCGCGACGGTGCCCGTGGAGCGGCGAACACGGGGTGTTCCTCAGCCGGCGCTCCACGGTTCCGTCCCCCCTCGGTTCCCCCACCCCTGAGCTCTATCCAGCGGCACGCGCCCATTCACCCGGCCGTGCGGGCGCTCGGAGTGAACGGGGGGAGTGCAGGGGGGCGCGTTCGCCGCACGGCCTGTCCCGCTGATCATCCGCCGCCTACCGTCGAGAGCAGGCACGGCGGTACGGCGGGGAGGTTCGGGCATGGCGGGGCGGGTCCTCGATCAATCCACACAGGCGCATGGACCACAGGGATCCCGCCCCGGCCGCCACACGCTCCGGCCGGCCGGGAGCCCGCAGGAACCGGACGGCACGATCCGGCGGCGGGCGGCGACGGAATCCCGGGACCGCTCCCTGGACCGCTCCCTGGTCCGCATCCGCGACCTGGCGGGACGGCCCCGCGGCACCGGCTTCGCGGCCGACCACCGGGGCACGATGATCACCAGCCACGAAGCCGTCGACGGACTGTCCCGGCTCGTGGTGCACGCCCCCGGCGCGGGCGAGCGTTCCTGCGTGGTGACGTCCGACGCGATCACCGCGCTGCCCGCCCTGAACCTGGCCCTCGTCCGCACGGAAGGCCTCGGCGTGGAGCCGCTTCCCGTCACCGTGCGGGACGGCGCCCGCAGCGGCACCTACGTCCGGATCGCGGCCGACCGCTGGCGCGAGGCCCGGGTGCTCGGCGCGGCCACGGTGACGTACACGGCCTCGGACCGCTCCCATCTCCTCGACGGCGTCACGGAGTTGGCGATCGGCACGGCGGGCCGCGACGCGCTCCGGCTGGGCGGCGGGGCCGCCGGGGGACCGGTCCTCGACGTGACGACCGGCGCGGTGGTCGCCGTCCTCGGCACGGCCCTGGAGTCCGGCCGCGGCGACGCCGGCTTCGCGGTACCGCTGCGCCGCCCCCGCGAGGGCCCCCTGGCCGACCTCCTCGCCCGCAACGCGGCCACGGTCGCCGCCTACGGCCCTGATCTGAACCTGGCGGCGGTCCTCGAACTCACGGCCACCTCCCTGGCCCAGGACGGCCCCGCCGGAGCCCTGCCGTCCCCCCACCCGGGACCGGGCGGGCCCGGATCGCCCGCCGGACCGGTCGAACGCGCCGCCGTGGCCGGGGAACTGGCCGCGTTCGGTGCCGGCCGGGCCGCCGTGCTCGGGCTCGTCGGGGACTCCGGAAGCGGCCGTACGACGGAACTCGCCGCGCTGGCCGGCCATCGTGCCCGCGGCGGTTCGCCCGCGCCCACCCTGTGGCTGCGCGGTGCCGATCTGCTGGCCACCGACGCCTCGGTCGCGGACGCGGTGGGCCGGGCGCTGGACCGGGCGGCCCGGATCGTCGCGTCCGCCCGGTCGCCCCTGCCCACCGAGCTCACCGACATCACCCCGGAACGCGTCGCCCGCCTCGCCCGCGCCCACGGCCGTCCCCTCCTGCTCCTCCTCGACGGTCCCGAGGAGATGCCGCCGGCTCTGGCCGACCGGCTCCCCGAGTGGACCGAGGGAACCGCGGGGTGGCTGCGCGGCACGGGGGCGCGCCTCGTGGTGGCCTGCCGGGAGGCGTACTGGGAGGCGGCGGGAGCGCGGTTCCCGGCGGACCTGCTCCACACCCCGGTCACGGTGGCGGCCGGTACGGACGGCGGCACCGGCCATCTGCCGCCCTGCCTGCCTCTCGGCGGTCTCACCCCCGCCGAGGCCCACGTGGCCCGCGCCCGCCACGGCATCCCGGACGGCGCACTGGTAAACGCCGCCGCCCGCCACCCGCTCACCCTCCGGCTCCTGGCGGAGGTGCGCGCCGCCCTCCCCGACGTCGCCGACCACCCCCCGCTCGACCGCGGCGACGTCCTCACCGCCCACCTGGACCTGATGTGCCTGCGCATCGCCGTCCGCCTCGCCGCGGAGAACGGCCTGCGCGGTACCGCTGTACGGCGTCTGGCGGCGAAGGTCTCCGGCCAGGTGCACGAGGCCGCCCGCCGCAGCCTCGGCCAGGGGGAACTGGACCGGGCCGCGTTCGAGGAGCTGTTCCCCCGGGGACCCGCCCCGGCCGGCCTGGGCGGCGGCACCGGCTGGGCGGCGGCCGTCCTCACCGAGGGCCTCCTCGTCCCGGCGGGCGACGGCTACCGCTTCGCGCACGAGGAGCTCGCCGACTGGATCCAGGGCACCCACCTCGACCTGGACGAGGCCCTGCGCGTCCTGGTCCACCGGCAGCACACACCCGGCACGCCGCGCCACCCGCAGCCAGTTCCGCACCACCGCATCGGACCCGTCGTCCAGGCCCTGCTTCTCCTGGCCCGTCAGCACGGCACACGCCGACTGGCGGTCCGGCTCGAGGAGTTGCTGTGCGCCCTCGACACCGATCCGCACTCCTGGTGGGCGTCCCGCCTTCTCGCCGGCGTACTGCTGCGTGTGGCGGACACGGCACCGTACCTCCGCGTGCTGCGATTGCTCGCCGAGCGGATCGTGGTCTGGCAGCAGTGCGACCTGCCCGTGCCGCCCGGTTTCGGGCCGGGCTTCTGGACCGCTCTGCATCTGTCCGACGCCGACCGCTGCGACCTGTTCAGGCGTCTCCTCCTCGCCGACGGCCCGCGGGACACCCACGGCGCGGGCGGCGGACCCCGCCGTCCGTCCCGGTACCTGGACGCCGTCGCACGCCTCCTCACCACCGACCCCGCCGCCGTGCAACCGCACCTCACGCGCTGGTTCTACGACGAGCGGCCGCTGCCCGCCGCGCCGCACGCCACCGTGGCCACGGCCGCCCAGGCCCTGCTCCACACCCACCGAGCCCGCGCCCTCGACGACCTCACCGACACGCTGGCCGGGTGCGCCCACGCGCGCGCCGAGGAACTGCTGGCCGTGCTCGCCGAGGAGGAGCCGTCCGCGCTGTGCCGGGCCGTGGACCGGTGGGCGCGCGACGACCGCCCGGCGCTGAGGGCGGCGGCCCTGACGTACGGCCTGCGCATCGCGCCCCGGGCACGCACCGAGGCCGACCGCGAACTGCTGCGCCACACCGCCCGCACCCTGCTCGACCACCCGGCCGACTCCGACCTGCACGGCGGCGCGCTCGCCCTCCTCGTCCGGGATCCGCACACCCGCGCCCGCCATCTGCCGCAGGCGCTGCGGCACTTCGCGGCGGGAGACCCGCAGCTGCCGCCGAGCGCGCTGGCGCCCGCCCTGACCACCCACCCCGAGGCGGTCCTCGCCGCCATCGGCGCGTGCCTGCACCGGGGCACCGGTATCGGCGAGGTCCTGCGCGCCCTGGGCGACGTCGCCACACCCGCGCTCGCCCGCCGGGTCGCCGTCCCGGTCCGCGAGGCGGTGACACGGCACCCGGAGGCCGCCGGGCCGGTGGCGGCGTACGTCGACCACCGCCTGGACGAGGACCCCGCCGCCGGCTCGGTGCTGTTCCCCCTGGTCGCAGGCCTCCTCGACGGCGGCGGGGACGGTGGCGACGGAGGCGAGGGTGAGGGCGCCGGTGACCGGGGTCACAGGGGCCATGGCAGTCCGGAGCGGTTGCGTTCCGCGCTGGCCGCCGTGCTCGCCGCCCCCGGCACCCCGGCCTCCCGCCCGCTGCGCCGGGAGCTGCTGGACTTCCTCCTGGCCCACGAGGGCTCCCCGGCCGTCCTGGACGCGGTGCTGCGCGCCGCCGCCTCCACCGCCGAGGAGGACCTGTGCGGCCTCGTCCACCGCGTCGGCCTGCTCCTCGTCCGCACCCCCGACGGCGCGGCCGTGTTCGACCGGGGCCTGGTGGAGCTGGGCCGGCAGGTGCCCGGCTTCGCCGCCCGCGTGGCCGGCTGGCTGACCGACGCACCGGGAGACTGGGCCGTGGTGGTGGGTCCCAGCGCCCGCCGGATGATCGAGGACATGGCGGGCGTACCCGTCCCCGTCTGACCACGCACCCGTCTCCGTCGACGACGTACCCGTCCTCGCCCGGCGGCGTGCGCCCGATCACAGCGCCCATGCCGATGCAGGCGGCGACCGCCGGGCATGGCACCCTTAGACCTGCGGACAAGGCAGCAAGAACAACTAGGACAACCCGAGATGATACGGACACGGGTTCGACGAGGAGCGGTCACAGTGCAGCGCTGGCGTGGCTTGGAGGACATCCCCCAGGACTGGGGGCGCAGCGTCGTCACCATCGGCTCCTACGACGGAGTCCACCGCGGACACCAGCTGATCATCGAGCACGCCGTGGACCGCGCCCGCCAACTGGGCGTCCCGGCCGTCGTCGTCACCTTCGACCCGCACCCCAGCGAGGTCGTGCGTCCCGGCAGCCACCCGCCGCTGCTCGCCCCACACCACCGCCGTGCCGAGCTGATGGCCGGGCTGGGCGTGGACGCGGTCCTCGTCCTGCCCTTCACCGCCGAGTTCTCGAAGCTGTCCCCGGCCGACTTCGTCGTCAAGGTGCTGGTCGACAAGCTGCACGCCAAAGCGGTCGTCGAGGGCCCGAACTTCCGCTTCGGGCACAAGGCAGCGGGCAACGTCGAGTTCCTGGCCGAACAGGGCAAGACCTACGACTTCGAGGTCGAGGTCGTCGACCTGTACGTCAACGGAGAGGCGGGCGGCGGCGAGCCGTTCTCCTCGACCCTGACCCGCCGCCTGGTCGCCGAGGGCGACGTCCAGGGCGCCCGGGAGATCCTGGGTCGCCCGCACCGGGTCGAGGGCGTCGTGGTCCGCGGCGCCCAGCGCGGCCGCGAGCTGGGCTTCCCCACGGCCAACGTCGAGACCCTCCCGCACACCGCGATCCCCGCCGACGGCGTCTACGCCGGTTATCTGCACGCCCAGGGCGAGGCCATGCCCGCCGCGATCTCCGTGGGCACGAACCCGCAGTTCGACGGCACCGAACGCACGGTGGAGGCGTACGCCATCGACCGGGTGGGCCTCGACCTGTACGGCCTGCACGTCGGCGTCGACTTCCTTGACTTCGTCCGCGGCCAGGCGAAGTTCGACTCGCTGGAGGCGCTCCTGGAGACGATGACCGAGGACGTCGAGAAGTGCCGGCGGATCGTCGCGGCGGACGCGAAGACGGCCTAGTGCTGCGATCGGAAAGGTTCACCGGCTCGCGACGCCCGGCACGGCACCTCGCCGCGTTGTCGCATCACCCGAGTACATCCAGTACGCGGGCGACGCTCCGCCTTGCGATGCACCGCACCGGACGCCGCGAGTTTTCCGGCAAACCTTTCCGGTCCCAGCACCAGCGGGAACACAGGCCGCTCAGCGGCAGGTAGCCTCCCTCGGCGACCGGCGACCGGCGACCGGCGACCGGCGACCGGCGACCGGCCTACGCCTCCGCCCGGGCCCCCGCCGCTTCCTCGGCCCCGGACCCGGCATGTGCCCAGTGGCACGCCACCTGGGCCTTCCCGCCCCCGCCCAGGATCTCCAGGTCCCGGCCGCGGCACGCGTGCGCGACGCCCGCCCGCTCGGCCTCGCCGCTCGCCAGGACCTGGCAGCGGACGTGGAAACGGCAGCCGGAGGGGATCCGGGACGGGTCCGGGGGCTCGCCCGCCAGGACGACCGGGTCTCCGGGCGCCTCGGGCAGGACGGACAGCAGGGCCTGGGTGTACGGGTGCCGGGGAGCGGTCAGGACCTGCTCCACCTCGCCGGTCTCCACGATCCGGCCGAGGTACATCACCGCGACCCGGTCGGCGATGTTCCAGGCCAGCCCCAGGTCGTGGGTCACCACCAGCGCGGACAGGCCGAGTTCGGCGCGCAGCCGCAGCAGCAGGGCGAGGATCTCGCCGCGCACCGAGGCGTCCAGGGAGGCCACCGGCTCGTCGGCGACCACGAGTTCGGGCTCGAGCACCAGGGCGCCCGCGATGACCACACGCTGGCGCTGCCCCCCGGACAGCTCGTGCGGGTAGCGCAGGAAGAAGCGCTCGGCCGGCCGCAGCCCCGCCCGCGCCAGGGCCCCGGCGACCGCCGCCCGCTCGTCCCCGCGGTACCCGTGGACGCGCAGCCCCTCGGCCACGGCGTCGTACACCGTGTGCCGCGGGTTGAGCGAGCCGCTCGGGTCCTGGAGCACCAGTTGGGCCCGCTTGCGGTACGCCTTCAGCGCGCGGGAGGAGTAGTCGAGCGGGGCACCGTCGAACGTGACGCGGCCCGCAGTCGGCGGCACCAGACCGAGCAGGGAGCGGGCCAGCGTCGTCTTGCCGCAGCCCGACTCGCCGACCAGCGCCACGATCTCGCCGCGCCGGATGTCGAGGTCGACCCCGTCCACGGCCCGGGCCGCGGGCCCGCCGTGCCGGCCTGGGAACACGACCCGCAGCCCCTCGACGCTCAGCAGCGAGGATGTGGTCATGGCGTGCTGCTCCTCACGTCGTCCTCCGTCGTCTCCGCTTCCGGCGCCCCCGCTCCCGCTCCCGCTCGCGGGTCCACGTGGACGCAGGCCGCCCGTCGGCGCGGACCCGCCTCCCTCAGGAACTGGTCCCGGGCGCCGCACAGGTCGAGGGCGACCGGGCAGCGGGGGTGGAAGGCGCAGCCGGAGGGGACGGCGGACGGGTCCGGGGGATCGCCCGCCAGACCGCGGGGAGCGAAGCGGGACGCCGGGTCGCCGATGCGGGGGAACGCCTCCGACAGGGCCTTGCCGTAGGGATGCCGGGCGTCCTCGTAGACCTGACGGGCCGGGCCCTCCTCCACCACGCGGCCCGCGTACATGACGGCCAGCCGGTCGCAGGTGTCGGCCAGTACGGCGAGGTCGTGGCTGATCATGAGCAGGCCCAGGTCCTGCTCGCTCACGAGCCCTTCGATCAGGCGCAGGATCTGCGCCTGGATCATCACGTCGAGCGCGGTGGTGGGCTCGTCGGCGATGACCAGCCGAGGGTCGCAGGCCAGCGCCATAGCGATCATCACGCGCTGGCGCTGGCCCCCGGACAGCTCGTGTGGGTAGGCACCGGCCCGCGCGGCCGGCAGCCCCACCTGCTCCAGCAGTTCACCGGTCTTCCTCCGCGCGCCCGCCGCCGTCGCCTTGCGGTGCAGCAGGATCGGCTCGGCGATCTGGTCGCCGACGCGGTGCACGGCGTTGAGCGAGTGCATCGCGCCCTGGAAGACGATCGACGCCCCCGCCCAGCGCACCGCCCGCACCCGGCCCCACTTCATGGCCAGCACGTCCTCGCCGTCGAGCAGGATCTCGCCGCCGACCCGGGTCCCGACCGGGAGCAGCCGCAGCAGCGCCAGCGCCAGCGTGGACTTGCCGCAGCCGGACTCGCCCGCGATGCCGAGCTTCTCGCCGGACGCGAGCGTGAGGTCCACCCCGCGCACCGCGGCCGCCCCCGACGGATACGTCACTTCCAGGTCGCGCACCTCGAGCAGGTTCAACGGGACACCCCCAGCCTGGGGTTGAGAACGGCCTCGACGGCCCGCCCGCACAGGGTGAACGCCAGCGCCACGACCGCGATGGCGATGCCCGGTGGCACCAGGTACCACCAGTCGCCGGAGCTGACCGCGCCGGCCTCGCGCGCGTCCTGGAGCAGCCCGCCCCAGGAGACGACCGTCGGGTCGCCGAGCCCGAGGAAGGCGAGCGTCGCCTCCGCCAGGATCGCCGAGGAGATGATCAGAGTGGTCTGGGCGAGCACCAGCGGCATGACGTTGGGCAGCACATGCCGGGACATCACGTGCCAGTGTCCGCCGCCGAGCGCCTTGGCCCGCTCGATGTACGGCCGTGACTCCACCGCCAGTGTCTGCGCCCGCACCAGACGGGCGGTGGTCGGCCAGGTGGTGACGCCGATCGCCAGGACGATCGTGCCCAGCGAGCGGGACATCACGGTGGCCAGCGCGATGGCGAGCACCAGCGTCGGCATCACCAGGAACCAGTCGGTGACCCGCATGATCACCGTGGCGTACCAGCCGCGGAAGTGCCCGGCGGTGATGCCGATGACCGCCCCGATCGCCACCGACAGCACGGCGGCGAGCAGTCCGACCAGCAGCGAGACGCGCGAACCCCAGATCACCAGGCCCAGCAGGTTCCTCCCGAACTGGTCCGTGCCCAGCGGGAAGTGGGCACTCGGGCTCTCCAGCGGCCGGCCGGGCGCGTCGGTCACGCTCTGCACGTCCGCCCCGACGGTCAGCGGCGCGGTCAGCGCGACCAGCGCGCACAGCACGAGGACGGCGAGGCCCACCAGGCCTGCCCGGTGCGTCCGGTACTGCCTCCAGAAGCGGACGACCGAGGCCCGGCGGCGCTGCCGGGCGAGCGCGCGGGGGCCGGAGCCGGGCGCCTGGTCCGGGCCGGCGATCGTGGCGGTGTCGGCGGTCATCGGCCCACCCTCGGGTCGAGCAGCGGATACAGGACGTCGGCAAGGGTGTTCATCACGATCACCGCCGCGGCGAAGACGAAGAACAGCCCCTGCACCAGCGGCAGATCGGGCACGCTCAACGCTTGGTAGAACAGCCCGCCCAGACCCGGCCAGGAGAACACGGTCTCGACGAGGATCACTCCCGCGACCGTCCGCCCCAGATTGACGAAGATCAGCGTCACGGTCGGCAGCAGCGCGTTCGGCACGGCGTGCCGACGTCGTACGAGGTCGTCGCGAAGGCCCTTGGCACGCGCGGTCGTCAGATAGTCGCTGCCCATCTCGTCCAGCAGCGCCGACCGCGTGACCAGCAGCGTCTGCCCGTACTCGACCGCGACCAGCGTCACCACCGGCAGCACGAGGTGGTGGGCGACGTCGACGGCGTACGCGAAGCCCTCCTTGCCGCCCGACTCCATGCCCCCGGTCGGGAACAGGCCCGGGACCGGGCCCACGCCGACCGAGAGCACGATGATGAGCAGCAGACCCAGCCAGAACGCGGGAATCGAGTAGAGCGTCAGCGCCAGCCCCGTGTTGAGGCGGTCGCCGAGCCCGCCGTGCCGCCAGGCGGAACGGGTGCCGAGGAGGACCCCGAGGGCGGTGTAGAGCACGAAGGCCGTACCGGTCAGCAGCAGGGTGTTCGGCAGCGCCTCGGTGATCTTGTCGATGACCGGCGTGCGGAACTGGTACGAGGTCCCCAGATCCCCGGTCAGCGCCTTGCCGCAGTAGTCCGTGAACTGCCGCCACATGGGCAGGTCGAGCCCGAACTCCCGCCGGTAGGCGGCGAGCTGCTGCGCGGAGACCGGCCGGCCGGCGGTCATGAACTTCACCGGGTCGCCCGGGATCAGCCGGAAGAGGAAGAAACTGGTGACGAGGACGGCGAGCAGTGACACGGCCGCACCGGCCAGCTTGCCCGCCGCGTACCGCAGATACGCGGTACCGGTCCGCGCCCGGGGGCCGCGGCCCGCCGCCGGTCCGGACTTCCCCGGATCGGCGGCGGGCCCTTCGACCAGCGCGGGTGTCGCTTCAGCGGTCATGTGCGCTCACTGCCTATTCACGGTTTTCTGCCGTCGCCCGGCGGCGCACCGTGAGGAGCACCGCGAGGCCGCCGAGGACGACGACGCCCGCGACGATCCCGATGATGACGCCCGTCGACGTGGAACCGCCCGAGGAATCGTCGGAGTTCGCCGGAACGGCCGACCACCAGCTCCAGTAGCCGTCCTGGCCGTAGATGTTGCCCGCCTTGGCCGGCATGGTGGTGATCGACTCGATCTGGTCCGTGCGGTAGGCCTCGACGGCGTTCGGATACGCCATGACGTTCATGTACCCGAGGTCGTACAGCCGCGACTCCATCTGCTTGACCAGGTCCGCCCGCTTGGCGGGGTCGTACTCGGCCAACTGCTGGGCGTACAGCTCGTCGTACTTCTTGTCGCAGATGAAGTTGTCGGTGGCGCCGGTGTCCTTCGGGGTCGCCGGGAGCGCGGCGCAGGTGTGGATGGAGAGCACGTAGTCGGGGTCCGGGTTGACCGACCAGCCGTCGAAGGCGAGGTCGTACTTGCCCGCGAGCCATGGATCGGTCACGTTGTCCAGGCAGTTGATCTGGACCCCGATGCCGAGCTTGCCCCACCACTCCTGGAGGTACTTGCCGACCGCCTTGTCGTTGGGGTCGGTGGCGTGGCACAGCACGCGGTAGTTCAGCGGCTTGCCGTCCTTGCCGACGCGCTTGCCGTCCGCGTTCTCCTTGTAGCCCGCCTCGTCGAGGAGCTGGGCGGCCTTCGCCGGGTCGTACGCCAGCTCCTGGTCCGCCGACGGCTTCCAGAAGTACGACTCGTAGCGCGGCGGGATGTAGCCCTGGCCCTGCTCCGCGTGGCCCTGGAAGACCTTGTCCACGATGGCCTGCCGGTCCACCGCCATGAACAGCGCGTGGCGCACCCGCTCGTCCAGCAGGGACGGGTCGCCGTCACCGAACTTCTTGCCGTTCCTGGCCTGGGCGCCCGGGTTGGTGGCGAGGGCGTAGAAGCGGCGGCCGGGGCCTTCGTTGACGTGGATGTTCTGCTCGCCCTTGAGCGAGGCGGCCTGCGCGGGTGTCAGGGCCGGCGAGCCGGCCACGAAGGAGACCTCGCCCTTGCGCAGCGCGGCGACGGCGGCGTCCTGGTCCTTGTAGTACCGGAAGACCAGCTCGTCGAACTTCGGCGCGCCTCGCCAGAAGTTCTTGTTGGCCTCCAGTCGCACGTAGCTGTCGGGCTTGTAGTCGGTCAGGACGAACGGCCCGTTCCCGACGATCGGGAAACTCTTGTCGTTGTTGAACTTGGAGAAGTCGGTGACCTTCTCCCAGACGTGTTTGGGCACGATCGGCACGTCGAGCGCGGTCATCGTGGCCTGCGGCTTCTTCAGCCGGATCACCAGCTGAGTGGGGCTGGGCGCGGTGACCTCGGCGAAGTTGGTGACGAAGTTGCCGTTGGCGGTGGCGGCTCCCTCGTCGGTCATCATCTTGTTGAGCGTCCACGCCGCGTCATCGGCGGTGGCCTGCTGTCCGTCCGACCACTTGGAGTCCGAGCGGATCGTGTACGTCCAGGTCAGCTTGTCCGGCGACGACTCCCACTTGGTGGCCAGGGCCGGGACGACGTGGGCGTCCTTGGGGTCGTAGTTGGTCAGGTACTCGTACATCAGCCGGTGGACGCTCGTGCTGAGCAGTCGTCCCGCGAGGAAGGGGCTGAGCGAGTCGACGCTCTGCGCGACGGCGACCGTGAGGACCTTCTTGCCGCCCTTCTTGCCCTGCGCGCTCTCCGCGGCGTGGGCCTGCGGCGCGGCCGGAGCGAGGGGGGTCGCGAGCCCGGCCGTGACGACGAGGGCGGCGATGCCCGCGGCCAGGAGCCGTATGCCCTTCAGGCGGGGGCCGGTACGTCCTCTGCCGTGCTGATCATGTGTCTTCATGGCTCGGTGACCTCGCGTCGTCGCACGCAGAAGACGGTTTGCGTCTTCTGCCGGGCGGGCTTGAACGGGCTTGATCTGGTGACGCCGGCGGAATGAAGTGAGTGTCTATCAGCGGCAGTCTGCGCGCGTCAACGGTATGTCAAACCCCATCTGGCCTGCGGAAATAACGACTTGACCGCGATCTTGCTCCCATTGGTGGAGACCACTGAAGCCTCCCTGGTGAGGGCGTGGCGGCGGAATCCGGCCGGTTCTGACTGCGAACACGCGAAGGCCCGCGCCGTCGGCAACGGCGCGGGCCCGGAGGGGTGCGGTGGAGCTACTGGTGGGGCGGGGGAGGGGGCGGTGTCTGCCCCTGGGGGTGCTGCGGGTGCTGCGGGTGCTGCTGGGGGTGGTGAGGGGCCTGGGGGTAAGGCTGGTCGGGCCGGCCCGGCTGCTGCGGGGGTGCGAAGTGCTCCGGCTGAGCGGGTTGGTTGAGTTGGCCCGGCTGTGCGGGGTGGCCCGGCTGTGCGGGGTGGCCGGGGTGGCCGGGCTGGCCGGCGTACGGCTGCGGCTGGCCCGGGTACGGCTGACCAGGGCCGGGCTGCTGCTGGGGAGCGAACTGCCCCGGAATCGGGTGGCCGGGGACGGGCTGCCCCGGGTACGCCTGGGCCGGGCCAGGATGGCCGGGGGCGGGCTGGCCCGGCACCGGCTGCCCGGGGTACGCCTGACCAGGCGCCGGCTGCCCTGGGTACGGCTGGCCCGGATGGGGTTGTCCCGGCACCGGCTGGCCCGGCATCGGCGGGGCCGCGACCGGCGGCGGGTTGCCGTCGGAGGTCCACAGCCCGTGCGCCTGCTGATGCCGGACGAAGTCCTCCGCGACCATCGCCGCGAGGTGGAAGTACGCCTCGCGCACCTTCGGCCGCATCATGTCGAGGTCGACCTCGGCACCGGCGGACAGATGCTCGTCGAAGGGCACCACGACGACACCGCGGCAACGGGTCTGGAAGTGCGCGACGATGTCGTCCACCTTGATCATCTTGCCGGTCTCGCGCACCCCGGAGATCACCGTGAGGGAACGGGCGACGAGGTCGGCGTACCCGTGCGCCGAGAGCCAGTCGAGCGTCGTACTGGCACTGCTGGCACCGTCCACGGACGGCGTGGAGATGATGATGAGCTGGTCGGCGAGGTCGAGCACACCGCGCATGGCGCTGTAGAGCAGACCCGTACCCGAGTCGGTGAGGATGATCGGATACTGCTTGCCGAGTACGTCGATCGCGCGGCGGTAGTCCTCGTCGTTGAACGTCGTGGACACGGCCGGGTCGACGTCGTTGGCGATGATCTCGAGGCCGGAGGGCGCCTGGGACGTGAACCGCCGGATGTCCATGTAGGAGTTGATGTACGGGATCGCCTGGACGAGGTCACGGATGGTGGCCCCGGTCTCCCGGCGCACCCGGCGGCCGAGCGTGCCGGCGTCGGGGTTGGCGTCGATCGCGAGGATCTTGTCCTGCCGCTCGGTGGCGAGCGTGGAGCCGAGCGCGGTGGTGGTGGTCGTCTTGCCCACGCCGCCCTTGAGGCTGATGACCGCGATGCGGTAGCAGGACAGCACGGGCGTACGGATCAGGTCCAGCTTCCGCTGCCGCTCGGCCTCCTCCTTCTTTCCGCCGATCCGGAACCTCGGCCCGGGACCGGCAGGCCGCGTGCTGCGGGCCTTCTGCTTCTTGTTGTTGAGCAGCCGGTCGGAGGACAGCTCCACGGCCGCGGTGTAACCGAGAGGCGCCGCGCCGGGGTTGGTCGGCTGCCGCTGGTCGTGCTGTATCGGCTGCGGCCAACTGGCCCCGAGACGGGGGTCGACGGGCTGCTGCGGGGCAGCCGGCGGCTGGGGCTGAGTACCGTCGGGCTGCGCGGGCTGCTGCGGGAAGCCGTAGCCACCGGGCTGCGCGGGCGGGTTGGGGACGCCGGGAGGAGCGGCCTGGGCCTGGGGGAACCCGTAGCCGTTCGGCGGCTGTGCGCCTGCCGAGCCCGGAACCGGCGGCTGGATCGCCGACGAGGACTGCGCACCGGGGGTGCCGGGCTGGGGGAACCCGTAACCGGGCTGGGGGTTGGCCGGGGGCGCGGCAGGTCCGGCCGGCGGCTGGTGGGCAGGCAGTTGCTGCGCACCGGGAGTGCCGGGTTGGGGGAATCCGTATCCGGCTTGGGGGTTGGCGGGGGGTGCGGTGGGGCTGGTCGGCGGTTGGACCGCCGGCGAGGGCTGGGCACCGGGAGTGCCGGGTTGAGGGAAGCCGTATCCGGCACTGGGGTTGGCGGGGGGTGCGGTGGGGTTGGTCGGTGGTTGCTGCGCACCGGGGGTGCCGGGAGTGCCGGGCTGGGGGAAGCCGTAACCGGCCTGGGGGGTGGCAGGGGGTGCGGTGGGGGCGGTTGCCGACTGCGGGGCGGGCGGTTGTTGCTGCGCGCCGGGTTGCGGGAAGCCGTAGCCCTGCTGCGGGGCCGCCGGAGCGGACGCCGGGGGCGGCGCGGCAGGCGGATTCCAGGCGGCGGGGGCCGGCTGAGGTGCCTGCGGCTGGAAGGGCGGCTGCTGAGCCGGCTCGTGCGGCTGCCCCTGCGGCGCCGCCGACTGCGGTTCGCTGGGCCACTGGGCCGCCGCCGCGGGCGCCGCGGGCTGGTACGACGGCGGCAGGGGCGGCACCGGACCCTGCGGGACCGGCGGCGGAGCCCAGGCGGCGGGCGCGCCCTGCGAAGCCTCGGCCGCCGCGGCCGGGGCGACTTCCTGCGACGCCATGTCCTGGGATGGGGACGCCGAGGCATGAGCAACGGCGTCCTGCGGAAGGTCGTCCTGCGGAACCGCGTCCTGCGGTGCGGACTCGTGCGGAACCTCGTCCTGAGGGACCGAGTCCTGCGGTTCCGAGTCCTGCGGGGCGGCGTCCTGCGGTTCCGCGGCGGGCGTGGAGTCTTCGGGAGCGGCGTCCTGGGGTTCGGTGGCGACGGGCTGGAAGACCGCGGCAGCGGAATCCTCGGGCCCGCCGTCCGCCACCTCGCCGTCCGCCGCCTCGGTGTCGGACGCCGGGGCATCGGGGACATCCGCGGTACCCGCCTCCGCCTCCTCCGTCTCGTCCGCCTCCGCGACCTGGTCCTTCCCGGCCTCCACGTCGCCGGACTCGGAGTCATCGGACACCTCGGCTCCGGAGTCCGCCGGGGCCGCGTCCACGTCGGCCGAGCCGACTTCCTCGGCCGCGTCCTCCGCTGCGTCGGAGCCGTCCCGAAGCTCGGTCGGCCCGGTCTCCCCGGACTCGTCCGCCTCGTCGTCCTGCGCCTTGTCGGCCTCGTGAGCCGTGATCCCGGCGTCGGCCCCGGCCTCTTCCTCGGACTCCGTGCCCGCCACCGCGGCCGACTCGTCCTCCCGGTCCTCGACGCCGGGCACCTCACCCTGCTCGGCGGCCGGCTCCGGCTGCGCCTCGGCGGCCGCCGCCACCTCCCGCCGCACGGAGACGGCGGAGATCCGCATGGTGGCACCGCTCTCAAGGTCACCGGCCCCGGCACCCGCACCCTGTTCCGTCTGCGGCCGCGCCGCCTGCGCTCCCGGCGACGGGAACCCGCCCACCGGAATGTTCGGCACCGCCGTCGGGGACCCGGCACCGGCCGGATCCGTCTCCGAGGAGCCCGCCGCCTGCTGTGGCTCGAACCCGCTCCCCGCCGGCAGCTTCGGCACGGCGACCGGACTCCCCTTCGGCGGCGGGGGAGGCGTGAAGGCCGCACCCGGCGCCGGAGCCGGCGGAGTGAAGGGCGCTCCCGGCGCGGGCGGAGGAGGCGGAGGAGGGGTGAAGGGAGCGCCGGGCGTCGCCGTCGCGTGCGGCGGCGGAGTCAGCCCGGGAACCGGACCGCTCGGAACAGCGGGCCGCGCGGGACCACCTGGCGAGCCCGGAGAACCCGGCGCACCAGCCGAAGGACCCCCGGCCGCACCGGCCGCGTTGCCCCCCTGCCCCGCCCCGGAATCCGCCCCGGACCCCGAACCACTCGACGCGTTCTGCGTGTACCAGGCGGGCGGTGCGTAGTCGATCGTGAACTCGCCCGTCGTCTCGATGGCGGACGCCGCGTCGGGCTGGTCGTCGCCGGGCGTGGCCCAGCCCCCGCGGATCCCGTCCCGATCGCTGCTCACAGTTCCTCCTGGTGTGGTCGAGCACCCTCAATGCCGTGCGGGGGCGACCATTTCTCGTCGTCCTTGGTCGTTCGAGGTCGTCCGATCCACCGACTTCCCCCCGCGACGACGATGTCCGGTCCACGGGTTCTGACATCGCGCCCCCATGTACCAGCCTAATCACCAGGAGACTCACCATGGCAGGCCCATCCGTCTCGTGACGCCCGCCCACTTGACGACAACCGGCCCGGAATCGCCGTACGCAGCAAGGCATCCGCAAGCAAACCGGACACATCCGTGGCCAAGCCGTACGGAAGGTGAACACTGAACCCGAGGCACCAGGGCTCACGAACCGGCCCGCCCGGCAGCGTCATTGAAGACCGGACACGCCAACCACGCACATCTGACCGGCCGGTTGACAAAGAAAGGGGCGACACGCGCACGTGCCGCCCCCTCTCGTATCCGCGCGCCCCTCACTCGGCCGCGAGACCCCCGTTGTGCGGAGCCGGCTCCAGATCGAACTCACCGTCCCGTGCGCCCAGCACGAACGCCCGCCACTCCGCCTCCGTGTAGCGCAGCACCGTGTCCGGGTCGAGTGAGGAGCGCATGGCGACGGCGCCGCCGGGCAGGTAGGCGATCTCGACGCGCTCCTCGTGCTCCTCCGTGCCCGGCGCGCAGTGCCACCGCACGCCGGAGATGTCGAGCGCGTACAGTTCGTCGCGCTCGCGCTCCTTGCGGGCCTTGATCTCCGCTTCCGTCTCCGCCATGTCGCAGCGACCCCTTCCAGACGCGCCCAACGGTGCCGGGCTCACCCTAGTGGCCTGCCGGCTCGTCTCGGCGGGATCGGAGAACCGGGGGAAATCGGGCCGTCGCGGCCTGGTACGCTGTGTGACGGCCGTTTGCGTACGCACCCCCGGAGCCCTCGCAGGAAGTCCTGCGGGCCCTGGAGGCCGCGCCCAGCGGATCCCCGCCTCCCGAGTAACGGAAGGTCCCCCGAGACGAAGACCGGGGGCACTCGGAGGCCACTCACGGAGCACGAGGAGTACGAGTGTCGCTCGACGCCGCAACGAAGAAGCAGATCATCACCGAGTTCGGTACCAAGGAGGGTGACACCGGCTCCCCCGAGGTCCAGGTCGCTCTGCTGTCCCGTCGGATCTCCGACCTGACCGAGCACCTCAAGACCCACAAGCACGACCACCACTCCCGCCGCGGTCTGCTGATCCTGGTCGGTCAGCGCCGCCGCCTGCTGCAGTACCTCGCCAAGAAGGACATCACGCGCTTCCGCGCGCTGGTCGACCGCCTCGGCATCCGCCGTGGTGCGGCGGGCGCCAAGTAAGAGGTCGTGAAGGGAGCGGTTCCCGGGAGACAGGGGACCGCTCCCTTTGCCGTACGCAAGGGAACGTGCGGAGTGTCGGTGCCGCTTTGTAGTGTGGTAGCACGACGCAGTAGACGCAGTACCCATAACACGGCGTGATACGGCCTGCCCGAAGAGGGCTCGGCACGTCATCGCGCCCGACGAACGAGGAGGAGCGCACCTCGCCGCCGCCGGTCCTCGGTAGTGGCGCCCGGGAGAACGAACCCCGGGTGCTTCGATCGAAGACCGGCCCGCACCAGACGGAGCGCTTCTCCGCCACCGTCCCCCGCCACACGGGCGGGAGGACGACGACGAGGAGAAAACGCTAGTGGAGAACGAGACCCACTACGCCGAAGCCGTGATCGACAACGGCCCCTTCGGCACCCGTACCATCCGCTTCGAGACGGGCCGCCTGGCCAAGCAGGCCGCCGGTTCCGCCGTCGCGTACCTGGACGACGACACCATGGTGCTGTCGGCCACCACCGCCTCCAAGAACCCCAAGGACCAGCTCGACTTCTTCCCGCTCACGGTGGACGTCGAGGAGCGGATGTACGCCGCCGGCAAGATCCCCGGCAGCTTCTTCCGCCGTGAGGGCCGGCCGAGCGAGGACGCGATCCTCACCTGCCGCCTGATCGACCGCCCGCTGCGCCCGTCCTTCAGGAAGGGCCTGCGCAACGAGATCCAGGTCGTCTGCACCGTCATGGCGCTCAACCCCGACCACCTGTACGACGTCGTGGCGATCAACGCCGCGTCCGCGTCCACGCAGCTGGCCGGCCTGCCCTTCTCCGGCCCGATCGGCGGCGTCCGCGTCGCGCTGATCCGCGGCCAGTGGGTCGCCTTCCCGACGCACACCGAGCTCGAGGACGCCGTCTTCGACATGGTGGTCGCCGGCCGCGTCCTGGAGGACGGCGACGTCGCGATCATGATGGTCGAGGCCGAGGCCACCGAGAAGACCATCAAGCTGGTCGAGGGCGGTGCCGAGGCCCCCACCGAGGAGGTCGTCGCCGCCGGTCTGGACGCCGCGAAGCCCTTCATCAAGGTGCTCTGCCGCGCCCAGTCGGACCTCGCCGCCAAGGCCGCCAAGCCGACCGGCGAGTTCCCGATCTTCCTCGACTACCAGGACGACGTCCTGGAGGCGCTCACCGCCGCCGTCCGCCCCGAGCTCTCCCAGGCGCTCACCATCGCCGGCAAGCAGGAGCGCGAGACGGAGCTGGACCGCGTCAAGGGGCTGGCCGCCGAGAAGCTGCTGCCCGAGTTCGAGGGCCGCGAGAAGGAGATCTCCGCCGCGTACCGCTCGCTGACCAAGACCCTGGTCCGTGAGCGCGTCATCAAGGAGAAGAAGCGCATCGACGGCCGCGGTGTCACCGACATCCGCACGCTGGCCGCCGAGGTCGAGGCACTCCCGCGGGTGCACGGCTCCGCGCTGTTCGAGCGTGGCGAGACCCAGATCCTGGGCGTCACCACCCTGAACATGCTCCGCATGGAGCAGCAGCTGGACACCCTCTCCCCGGTGACCCGCAAGCGCTACATGCACAACTACAACTTCCCGCCGTACTCCACCGGTGAGACCGGCCGCGTCGGGTCCCCCAAGCGCCGCGAGATCGGCCACGGCGCCCTCGCCGAGCGCGCGCTCGTGCCGGTGCTGCCCGCACGCGAGGAGTTCCCCTACGCGATCCGTCAGGTCTCCGAGGCCCTCGGGTCCAACGGTTCGACCTCGATGGGCTCGGTCTGCGCCTCCACCATGTCGCTGCTGAACGCCGGTGTGCCGCTGAAGGCCCCGGTCGCCGGTATCGCCATGGGCCTGATCTCCCAGGAGATCGACGGCGAGACGCACTACGTGACGCTGACCGACATCCTCGGTGCCGAGGACGCCTTCGGCGACATGGACTTCAAGGTCGCTGGTACGAAGGAGTTCGTCACCGCCCTCCAGCTCGACACCAAGCTGGACGGCATCCCGGCCTCCGTGCTGGCCGCGGCCCTGAAGCAGGCCCGTGACGCCCGCCTCCACATCCTCGACGTGATGATGGAAGCGATCGACAGGCCGGACGAGATGTCCCCGAACGCGCCGCGGATCATCACCGTGAAGATCCCGGTCGACAAGATCGGCGAGGTCATCGGCCCCAAGGGCAAGATGATCAACCAGATCCAGGAGGACACGGGCGCCGAGATCACCATCGAGGACGACGGCACGATCTACATCGGTGCCGCCGACGGCCCGTCGGCCGAGGCCGCCCGTGCCACGATCAACGGCATCGCCAACCCGACGATGCCCGAGGTCGGCGAGCGCTACCTGGGCACGGTCGTGAAGACGACCACCTTCGGAGCGTTCGTCTCCCTGCTCCCCGGCAAGGACGGTCTGCTGCACATCTCGCAGATCCGCAAGCTGGCCGGCGGCAAGCGCGTGGAGAACGTCGAGGACGTGCTCGGTGTGGGCCACAAGGTCCAGGTCGAGATCGCCGAGATCGACTCCCGCGGCAAGCTCTCCCTGGTCCCCGTGATCGAGGGCGAGGAAGACGGCAACGACAAGAAGGACGACGCCGACAAGTGACGTCCCGTAGCTTCAAGGCGACGGCCCGCACCTCCTCGGAGGCGCGGGCCGTCGCCCGTACCCAAACCCTCATCAAGGGCCAGAACGGCATCGGCACCGTCCGCAGGACCACCCTCCCGGGCGGCCTGCGCATCGTCACCGAGACCCTGCCCTCCGTGCGCTCGGCCACCTTCGGCATCTGGGCGCACGTCGGCTCCCGCGACGAGACCCCCGCGCTCAACGGTGCCACGCACTATCTGGAGCACCTGCTCTTCAAGGGCACGTCCCGCCGGTCCGCCCTGGACATCTCCGCCGCGCTCGACGCCGTCGGCGGCGAGATGAACGCGTTCACGGCCAAGGAGTACACGTGCTACTACGCGCGCGTGCTCGACACCGACCTGCCCCTCGCCATCGACGTCGTCTGCGACATGCTCACCGGCTCGCTGATCCTCGAGGAGGACGTCGACGTCGAGCGCGGCGCGATCCTCGAAGAGATCGCCATGACCGAGGACGACCCCGGCGACTGCGTGCACGACCTGTTCGCGCACACCATGTTCGGCGACAACCCCCTCGGCCGCCCCGTCCTCGGCACGGTCGACACGGTCAACGCCCTCACCGCCGACCGCATCCGCCGCTTCTACAAGAAGCACTACGACCCCACCCACCTGGTGGTCGCCTGCGCCGGCAACATCGACCACGCCAAGGTCGTACGCCAGGTCCGCGCCGCCTTCGAGAAGGCCGGCGCCCTCAAGAACGCCCAGGCCGCCCCCATCGCCCCGCGCGACGGCCGGCGCACCCTGCGCACCGCCGGCCGGGTCGAGCTCCAGAACCGCAGAACGGAGCAGGCGCACGTCGTCCTCGGCATGCCCGGCCTCGCCCGCACCGACGACCGACGCTGGGCCCTGGGCGTGCTGAGCACCGCCCTCGGCGGCGGCATGTCCTCCCGCCTCTTCCAGGAGGTCCGGGAGAAGCGCGGCCTGGCCTACAGCGTGTACTCCTACACCTCCGGCTTCGCCGACTGCGGACTGTTCGGCGTCTACGCCGGCTGCCGCCCGAGCCAGGTGCACGACGTGCTGCGGATCTGCCGGGACGAACTCGACCACGTCGCCGAGAACGGCCTGACCGACGACGAGATCGGTCGCGCCATCGGCCAGCTCCAGGGCTCCACGGTCCTCGGCCTGGAGGACACGGGTGCGTTGATGAACCGTATCGGCAAGAGTGAACTGTGCTGGGGCGAGCAGATCTCCGTCGACGACATGCTGGCCAGGATGGCGGCGGTCACCCCGGACGAGGTCCGCTCCGTCGCCCGGGAGATCCTGGGACAGCGCCCGTCGCTGTCGGTCATCGGCCCGCTCAAGGACAAGCAGGCCGCGCGTCTGCACGACGCGGTCGCCTAACCCCTGTCCGTCCGTCGGTGGTAAGGAAGCAAGAGATGAGCAAGCTGCGCGTGGCGGTCCTCGGTGCCAAGGGCCGGATCGGGTCCGAGGCGGTACGGGCGGTCGAGGCCGCCGAGGACATGGAACTGGTCGCCGCCCTCGGCCGGGGCGACAAACTGGAGACCCTCGCCGAGACGGGCGCCCAGGTGGTGGTCGAACTGACCACCCCCGGGTCGGTCATGGGCAACCTCGACTTCTGCGTACGGCACGGCATCCACGCCGTCGTCGGCACCACCGGCTGGACCGACGAGCGCCTCGCGCAACTGCGCGGCTGGCTCGCCCAGTCCCCGCAGACCGGTGTGCTCATCGCCCCGAACTTCTCCATCGGCGCCGTGCTCACCATGAAGTTCGCTCAGATCGCCGCGCCCTGGTTCGAGTCGGTCGAGGTCATCGAGCTGCACCACCCGAACAAGGTCGACGCCCCCTCCGGCACCGCCACCCGCACCGCGCAGCTCATCGCCGAGGCCCGGGCCGAGGCGGGCTCGGCCCCGGCGCCGGACGCCACCGTCACCGCCCTGGACGGAGCGCGCGGCGCCAGCGTCGACGGGGTGCCGGTCCACGCCGTGCGCCTGCGCGGACTGCTCGCCCACCAGGAGGTCCTGCTGGGCGGCGAGGGGGAGACGCTCACCATCCGCCACGACTCGCTCCACCACAGCAGCTTCATGCCGGGCATCCTGCTCGGCGCGCGCCGCGTGGTGACCACTCCGGGCCTGACCGTCGGCCTGGAGCACTTCCTCGACCTGAACTGAGCCCCGAAGCCCCTCATGCGCGCGAAGATCACCTACCTCGTCACGGCCGCCGTCCTGGTCTTCTACTTCGTCCTGGTCGGCAGCCGCGGCGTCATGCTCATCCAGTACGGCACACCCGTCACCGTCGCCTTCGGGATCGCCGTGCTGATCCTGCCGGTGATCGGCCTGTGGTTCCTGTGGAAGAACACCCAGTTCGTCCGCCGGGCCAATCAGCTCGCCGCCGAGCTCGACGCCGAAGGGGGCCTGCCCGTCGACGAGCTGACCCGCACGCCCAGCGGGCGCGTCGACCGCGACTCGGCCGACCAGGTCTTCGCCCGGCGCAAAGCCGAGACGGAGGCGGCCCCCGACGACTGGCGCACCTGGTTCCGCCTCGCCGTCGCCTACCACGACGCCCGCGACACCCCCCGCGCCCGCAAGGCGATGCAGCGGGCGATCGCCCTGCACGACGGCAAACCGGTGCAGGCCGCCTGACACCGGGAACACCCCCGTGAACGCGGAGGGGCCCGGTCCGCACGCGGACCGGGCCCCTTTGGCATGCCGTCGGCCGGGGTCAGTGCGTCCTGTTCTCGTCCGCCCACGCCTCCACCGCGTCCGCCGCCCGGTCGAAGGCCTCGACGCGACCCAGGAAGTCGGCGTTGTGCGTGGTCATCAGCGCCGGCAGCTCCTGCTGCGCACGGCCCCTGCAGCCGAGCACCAGCGCCTGCCCCTGCACCGTGCGCGGCAGCCCCAGCCAGCGCACCGGCTGCTGCACCGTCCGCACGCCGGCGACCTGGGCCCACGGCGTCGTACGGGTGACGAGGAGGCTCACGTGCCGCAGCCCGCGCGCGCTGACCCAGACGCCCATGCGCAGCAGCCGCAGCGCGCCGGCGATCACGATCAGGGCGACGACGAAGCAGAAACCGGCGGAGGACACCGTGGCGGTGAGCGCCGTGACGACCCCCGCGAGCAGCACGAAGGAGGCGAGCAGCAGCAGGAGGGCGGCCGCCCCCACACGCCACGGCCCGGGCCGGTAGGGGCGTCGCCAGCGCTTGCGGTCGTCGAACGGCAGCGCTACGTCGTCCGCCGCGTCGAAGACGCGGTCGGCCGTCAGGAAGGACAGGGGCACGGCTGGTCCTCACTCAAATCCATGCATGGGCTGTGCCCGGTGAGGCTATCCGCCTGTGTCCGTGCCCACCACCCGTGGGGGTCGCGGAGGCGACCGCCGGGCCATCGGCGCGGCGGCAGGGGGCCCGTATCCGCTCAGTGCCCGGGGGAGACCTGGGACTGCTGCGTCTCGGTGGGGGAATGGCTGATGGTCAGCGCGGGCGTCCCCAGGATCACGGAGCCGACGAGCGCGGCGACGATGGTCAGCCCCAGCAGGCAGCGCCCGGCTATTCGGCCGGTGGACGCGCGTTCACGGGGCGGGGGAGCGACATTGCTGCGGAACCGGTCGGCTTCGGCGACGAAGGCGAACGGTACGGGCTCGCGCCGACGGAGCATTGGGGGTACGACTCCTTCCGGGGGTCGAACTGGGGTGTCTCACCCATACAGACGACCGAGTGTCCCAAAAGGTGCCCGGTTTCACCGAATTCGCAGATCTTCACCGAAGATGTCGTGCCCCGGCACCGATCGCCCCGATGTCAGAGCCGGGCCGTAGAGTGGTCGCCGCCCGTCAGCCGTCAAGGAAGGGACCCTCCGAGCCGTGACCGCCACCCCCGCCGACGACCCGAAGCCCAGCTTCCGCAGTGACATCACCGTCGAACTGGTCAAGCACAACGCGTCCGACGCCGACGTGCTGTTCGCGGCCCGCGTCTCGACCCTCGGCGAGCAGTCCCTGGCCGAGCTGGACAAGGACCCCGAGCGCTCCAAGGGACTGATCAACTACCTGATGCGCGACCGGCACGGCAGCCCCTTCGAGCACAACTCGATGACCTTCTTCGTCAGCGCCCCCATCTTCGTCTTCCGCGAGTTCATGCGGCACCGCGTGGGCTGGTCGTACAACGAGGAGAGCGGGCGCTACCGCGAGCTGGAGCCGGTCTTCTACGTCCCCGACGAGTCCCGCAAGCTCGTGCAGGAGGGACGCCCCGGCAAGTACCGGTTCGTCGAGGGCACCCAGGCCCAGCAGGAGCTCGTCGGCCGGGTCATGGCGGACTCCTACCGGGAGGCGTACGAGGCCTACCAAGAGATGCTCGCGGCCGGTGTCGCCCGTGAGGTGGCCCGCTCGGTCCTCCCGGTCGGCCTGTTCTCGTCGATGTACGCCACCTGCAACGCCCGCTCGCTGATGCACTTCCTCGGCCTGCGCACCCAGCACGAGCTGGCCAAGGTGCCGTCCTTCCCGCAGCGGGAGATCGAGATGGTGGGCGAGAAGATGGAGGCCGAGTGGGCCAGGCTCATGCCGCTGACCTACGCCGCCTTCAACGCCAACGGCCGGGTCGCGCCGTAGCCGGAGACTGCCTGCCCACTCAGGTACAGATGTACGGTTCAGCCGCGCGAAGTGTCCGGATTGCGACCTTTGGAGAAGTTCATCTAGCCTGATCAAACGGACCCGGCACTGCTTGAACCCCCGAGCAGGCAGTGCCGGGCTCCACCTTTGCCACCACCCGCCGGCCCGCCCCCCGAGGGCAGCCCTCACATTGAGCAGCGAGTAGCGTGTTACCCATGGCTCCGACCTCGACTCCGCAGACCCCCTTCGGGCGGGTCCTCACCGCCATGGTCACGCCCTTCACGGCGGACGGCGCACTCGACCTCGACGGCGCGCAGCGGCTCGCCGCCCACCTGGTGGACGCAGGCAACGACGGCCTGATCGTCAACGGCACCACCGGCGAGTCCCCCACCACCAGCGATGCGGAGAAAACGGACCTGGTACGCGCGGTCCTGGACGCGGTCGGCGACCGCGCCCACATCGTGGCCGGTGTCGGCACCAACGACACCCGCCACAGCATCGAACTGGCCCGCGCCGCCGAGCAGGCCGGCGCGCACGGCCTGCTGACCGTCACGCCGTACTACAACAAGCCCCCGCAGGAGGGCCTGTACCGCCACTTCAAGGCCATCGCCGACGCCACCGGCCTGCCGGTCATGCTCTACGACATCCCCGGCCGCAGCGGTGTCCCGATCAACACCGAGACGATCGTCCGCCTCGCCGAGCACCCGCGGATCGTCGCCAACAAGGACGCCAAGGGCGACCTCGGCCGGGCGAGCTGGGCCATCGCGCGCTCCGGTCTCGCCTGGTACTCCGGCGACGACATGCTGAACCTGCCCCTGCTCTCGGTGGGCGCGGTCGGCTTCGTCTCGGTCGTCGGCCACGTCGTCACCCCGGACCTGCGCGCCCTGGTCGAGGCGTTCACCGCCGGCGACGTCCAGAAGGCCACCGAGATCCACCAGAAGCTGCTCCCGGTGTACACCGGCATGTTCCGCACCCAGGGCGTCATGACCACCAAGGCCGCGCTCGCCCTCCAGGGCCTGCCCGGCGGCCCGCTGCGGCCCCCGATGGTGGAGCTCACGCCCGATGAGATCGAGCAGCTCAAGATCGATCTTGCCGCCGGCGGGGTACAGCTCTGACAACGAGACTTCGCACCACCCCGTAACACCCGAGGCCTGACAACTGAATAGGCGGGCCACACCGGTGCCCGCATCCCACCATGACAACTGCTTCTGCACGAACGTCACGCGCGCCACGTGCCCACCGGTACGTGGCGCGCGTGGTGAGGAGAGTCTTTTGAGTCATCCGCATCCTGAACTGGGCTCGCCCCCGCGTCTCCCCGACGGCGGTCTGAGGGTCACTCCCCTCGGCGGCCTCGGCGAGATCGGCCGGAACATGACCGTCTTCGAATACGGCGGCCGCCTGCTGATCGTCGACTGCGGAGTGCTCTTCCCCGAGGAGGAGCAGCCCGGAATCGACCTGATCCTGCCGGACTTCTCGTCCATCAGGGACCGCCTCGACGACATCGAGGGCATCGTCCTCACCCACGGCCACGAGGACCACATCGGTGGTGTCCCGTTCCTTCTGCGCGAGAAGCCGGACATCCCCCTCATCGGCTCCAAGCTGACCCTCGCCCTCATCGAGGCCAAGCTCCAGGAGCACCGCATCCGTCCGTACACCCTCGAGGTCGCGGAAGGACAGCGCGAGCGCGTCGGCCCCTTCGACTGCGAGTTCATCGCGGTCAACCACTCCATCCCGGACGCCCTCGCGGTCGCCATCCGCACCCCCGCGGGCATGGTCGTGCACACCGGCGACTTCAAGATGGACCAGCTGCCGCTGGACAACCGCCTGACCGACCTCCACGCGTTCGCCCGGCTGAGCGAGGAAGGCATCGACCTCCTCCTCACCGACTCCACCAACGCCGAGGTCCCCGGCTTCACCCCGCACGAGCGGGACATCTCCAACGTGCTGCGCCAGGTCTTCGCCGGCGCCCGCAAGCGGATCATCGTGGCGAGCTTCGCCAGCCACGTCCACCGCATCCAGCAGATCCTGGACGCCGCGCACGAGTACGGCCGCCGGGTCGCCTTCGTCGGCCGGTCCATGGTCCGCAACATGGGCATCGCCCGGGACCTGGGCTACCTGAAGGTCCCGCCGGGTCTGGTGGTCGACGTCAAGACCCTGGACGACCTGCCCGACCATGAGGTCGTGCTCGTCTGCACCGGTTCCCAGGGCGAGCCGATGGCGGCCCTGTCCCGCATGGCCAACCGCGACCACCAGATCCGCATCGTCGAGGGCGACACGGTGATCCTGGCGTCGTCGCTGATCCCGGGCAACGAGAACGCGGTGTACCGGGTCATCAACGGCCTGACCCGCTGGGGCGCCAACGTCGTCCACAAGGGCAACGCCAAGGTCCACGTCTCGGGCCACGCCTCGGCCGGCGAGCTGCTGTACTTCTACAACATCTGCCGCCCGCGGAACCTGATGCCGGTCCACGGCGAATGGCGCCACCTGCGGGCCAACGCCGAACTGGGTGCCCTCACCGGAGTGCCGCACGACCGGATCGTCATCGCCGAGGACGGCGTGACCGTCGACCTGGTCGAGGGCAAGGCCAAGATCTCCGGCAAGGTCCAGGCCGGTTACGTGTACGTCGACGGCCTCTCGGTCGGCGACGTGGGCGAGCCCGCGCTGAAGGACCGCAAGATCCTCGGCGACGAGGGCATCATCTCGGTCTTCGTGGTGGTCGACTCCACCACGGGCAAGATCACCGGCGGCCCGCACGTCCACGCCCGCGGCTCGGGCATCGACGACTCCGCCTTCGCCGCGGTCATCCCGAAGATCGCGGAAGTCCTGGAGAAGTCCGCCCAGGAGGGCATCGCCGACGCCCACCAGCTCCAGCAGCTCATCCGCCGCACCCTCGGCAAGTGGGTCTCGGACTCCTATCGGCGCAGGCCGATGATCCTCCCGGTCGTCGTGGAGGTCTGACCCCCGCACGTCCCCCGGGACGCGCGAACTGGTGGCGGGGCACCTCGATTTGCATTGGGGCGCCCCGCTCCAGTACGTTTACGGCTCCGCCAGGACGGGAACGCGAAGGCTTCATGCACTTCGGAGGACGTTCCCGGAAGCGGCGGGAAATCCGACTCAGAATCTCTGATAAAGTCGGAGCCGCCGGAAAGGGAAACGCGAGAGCGGAAACCTGGAAAGCGCCGAGGAAATCGGATCGGAAAAAGATCTGATAGAGTCGGAAACACCGAAGGGAAGCGCCCGGAGGAAAGCCCGAGAGGGTGAGTACGAAGGAAGC
>NZ_JBEYTS010000055.1:0-45300 GCF_040643155.1 Streptomyces sp. NPDC047453
CCCGGGGGGGGGGCTCGGTGGGCGGGGGGGGCCGCCTGTGCGGGTGCGGCCCCGCGGGGGGCGCCCCGCCGCCCCGGCGCCCCCCCCCCCCCCCCCCGTCACGAGGCACGCCCTGGGGCGCTCTGCCAAGATTTCTCCGGTCGTCCTGTCGATTCTCCCCGCGGCCATTCGTCATATCCGCGCAACCAACCCCAGGCACGAGGAGCGGACCGTGAAGTACCTGCTGCTGATCAACACCCTGTCGCCCGACTCCCTCGAGGAGCGACCGGCCGAGGGACCGACCGTGGAAGAGTTCATGGCGTTCGACAAGGCCGTCTCCGATGCCGGCGTCAAGCTGGACGGCAACGCCCTGGACGTCTCGAACGCGACCACCGTACGCGTCCGCGTGAATGGTGAGCGCGTCGTGACCGACGGGCCGTTCGCCGAGACCCGGGAGATCGTCGGCGGCTATTACCTGATCGATGTTCCCGACCTCGACGCGGCGCTCGACTGGGCGGCTCGGTGCCCCGGGGCCCGGTACGGCACCGTCGAGGTCCGCACGGTCTGGGAGCCGGATCAGTCGTGAACGAGTGGCGAGCGGCCCGCTCCGTGGAGGCGGTGTTCCGCGAGGACCGGAGCCGGCTGCTCGCCCTGCTCGCGGCTCGGTTCGGAGATCTCGACCTCGCCGAGGAGACCGCCTCCGACGCGATCGAGGCCGCGCTGGAGCGGTGGCCGGTCGACGGGGTGCCGGACAAGCCACTGGCCTGGTTGCTCACCACGGCACGCCGCAAGGCCATCGACCGGATCCGGCGTGACCGCGCGTACGCGGAGCGGCTGGCGGTGCTCCAGGTGGAGAGCGACCGGGCCGCCGCCGAGGTCCCCGCCGAGCCCGGCTTCGACGACATCCCCGACGAGCGGCTGCAACTGTTCTTCACCTGCTGCCATCCCGCGCTCTCTCCGGAGGCACAGACCGCGCTGACGCTGCGCTTTCTCGCCGGCCTGACCACACCCGAGGTCGCCCGGGCGTTCCTGGTGCCCACCGCGACGATGGCCCAGCGCATCGTGCGCGCGAAACGCAAGATCCGCAGTGCGCGCATCCCGTTCCGCGTCCCGGGGCCGGACGAGCTGCCCGCGCGGCTGCCCAGCGTGCTCCGGGTCGTCTACCTCGTCTTCACCGAGGGGTACGCCGCCAGCTCCGGCAACGACCTCGTCCGCCCCGACCTGGCCGACGAAGCCATCCGGCTCGCCCGCATCCTGCACCGGCTGCTCCCCGGGGAACGAGAGGTGACGGGGCTGCTCGCGCTGCTCCTTCTCACCGACGCCCGGCGCGCGGCCAGGACCGACGCTGCGGGAGGCCAGGTGCTGCTCGAAGACCAGGACCGCGCTCTGTGGGACGCCGGCCTCATCGCCGAGGGGCGGCGGCTCGTCGTACCGGCCCTGACCGGTCCCGGCGTCGGACCGTACGCGGTGCAAGCGGCGATCGCGGCACTGCACGACGAGGCGACCGGCTTCGAGTCGACCGACTGGCCGCAGGTCGTCGCGCTGTACGACGTGCTCCTTCAGATCGAGCCATTCCCGCTGGTCGCACTGAACCGGGCCGTGGCGGTCGCCATGTGCGACGGCCCCGAGGCGGGGCTTGACCTGCTGGACGCCCTTGCCGAGGCCGAGGAACTGCGCGGCTACCACCTGCTTCCCGCGGCGCGGGCCGACCTGCTGAGACGGCTGGGCCGCACCACTGAGGCGGCCGCTGCCTACCGGGCCGCCCTCGACCTCGTCGGCAACGAACCGGAGCGAGCCACGCTCGCTCGCAGACTCGCGGAACTCACCGACCGGTGACGGGCCGAAGCCGACGCGGGCGCACCACACCCTGCGCGGTGGCGTCGAGTGGCAGAACCGGCGTCTGCGCCGGGTAGGTGCCGAACTATAGACGCGCGGCGAAAGGACCGGCAAGGTCAACTGGGCCCCGACGAACTCCGGTTCCACCGCCGTCCTTCTCGCCCTCAGCGCGCTCGCCTCGCCGGTCGGCCGCTCACGCACGGGCGACCAGCGCGCGGGACGTACCGGACCTCAACCGTGCCGCCACAAAAGGCAGATGATCACAATGCGGCAGCAACAAGCCACGACAGGTCGCCGGTCACTTGACTACCGGGCGTCACACGCGGTTGGCTCCGGCTCAGCGAGAGCCACCCGCCCGGTCGTACGTCCGTAGGCCCTCCGCCCAAGTCCTCCCCCCGTTTGCTCCATGCTCGGCTGCACAGTGAGGTGCCGCACCCTCATGAAGACTCCTCCTTCGCACAAGTACCGCAGATCCGCCCCCGGCACCGCACTGACGGCCGCCGCCGTCTGCCTGCTCATGGCCGGCTGCTCCGGCACCGGCGACTCGCAGTCCGGGTCGGGCGCAGGGGAATCCGGTGGGTCCGGGCTCAAGGTCGCCATGGTCACCCATGGGGCCGAGGGAGACGCCTTCTGGCAACTGGTCCGCAAGGGCGCCGAGGTGGCCGCGGCCAAGGACGGCGTCGAGCTGACCTACGCGAGCGACGCCGATGCCGCCGGGCAGGCGAAGTTGGTGCGGGACGCGATCCGGGAGGGAGCCGACGGCATCGCGCTGACGCTGGCCAAGCCGGATGCGATGAAGGGGCCGATCGCGGAGGCCAAGGCGGCGGGCATACCCGTGGTCGGGCTGAACTCCGGTATTGGTTCGTGGCGTTCCAGCGGTGTGCTGCAGTACTTCGGCCAGGACGAGAGCGTCGCGGGCCGGGCTGTCGGGGACAAGCTGGACGACCTGGGGGCCAAGCACGCCCTGTGCGTCATCCACGAGCGGGGCAACATCTCGCTGGAGGCACGCTGCGCCGGTGTGAAGAAGGCCTTCGGCGGCAGGACCGACATGCTCTACAGCGACGGCACCGACATGGACTCCTTGACCGAATCGGTCGCGGCCCGGCTGCGGTTGGACCCCGACATCGACGAAGTGGTCACCAACGGAGCACAGTTCGCGCTGGCCGCGGTCAAGTCCGTCCACAAGGCGGGCAGCAGGGCGCATGTCGCCACCTTCGACCTGAACAAGGACCTGGTGAAGGCGGTTCAGGACGGAGATGTGCAGTTCGCGGTGGATCAGCAGCCCTATCTCCAGGGGTACCTGGCCGTGGACGCGCTCTGGCTCTACAAGTCCAACGGCAATGTGAGCGGTGGCGGCGTCGCTCCGGTGCTCACCGGTCCCGCCTTCGTGACCAAGGCGAACGTCGCGTCGGTGGCGAAGCTGGCCGCCGACGGCACGCGCTGAGGACATGCCGTGTACGGGGCGCCGGTGACATGACGACACGGTCGTTCTCCGTCCGCCCGGTCACCTGCGCGGACGGCGTCCCCCGCGCTTCCCGGTCCGTACCGGTCGCGCCGTCACCCCGCCCGCTCGTTTCCCTCGTCCCCGTCTTCCCGCAGATCGCTCTAGGACGATGATGTCTCCACGGACACCGACAGGTTCCCGGCGCCGTCTCGGTTCGATACGGCTCTCACTGGTCCTCCTGGCCCTGGTCCCCACCGTCGCGCTCGCCGCCATGTGGGGTGTGACCACGACGCAGATGTTCTCCGAGGGCCTCCGGCTGCGCTCACAGACAGCGCTGAGCAGGTCGACCGGCGCCATGGGCACCGACGCGGCGCTCGCCCTCCAGTTGGAGCGCGGGCTGTCGGCGGCGTGGCTGGCGTCCCCGCACGGCTCCCGGGCCGCTCTGGACGCGCAGCGCAGCACCACGGACAAGGCGGTGGCCGAGCTGGTCGGCCAGTCCGACTCGATCAGGCAGGCCCCCGCCCGCATCAAGAACCGGATGTACTCGGTCGTCGCGTCGGTGGGCAGCCTGGAGTACTACCGGGGCCAGGTGGACAAACCGACGGACATCACCGGTGAGCAGGCCCTGGACCAGTACACCGCGATCATCGACGACCAGATCCATGCCTTCCAGGAGCTCTCACAGGTCGACGACGGCGACCTCACCTCCCAGGCCGGTCCGCTCGTGGCGCTGGAGCATGCCGCGGAGCTGGTCTCCCAGGAGGACGCACAGCTCACCCTGGCGTGGTCGTCCGGGCACATGGACCAGAAGGCGTGGGACAGGTTCGCCCAACTGGTCCACACCCGGCGCTGGCTCGTCGAGGACCAGATCGTCCCCTCGCTTCAGGGCAGCACGAAGACGCAGACCGAACGGATCCTGCAGTCGGCGGAGTGGCGGACGCTGGAGGCCGTCGAGGACCGCGTGCTCTCGGCCCGGGGCAAGGCCACCGGAGCGCGCGGGTTCGCGCTGCCGGACGCGCGCGAGCGTTGGGGCGCCGCGATCGACAAGCTGTCCGTCCAGTACTCGACGCTGATCCAGCAGCAGACGGCCGCGCTGCTCGACCGCAGTGCCGACCGGGCGTACGGGCTGCTGCTGAAGGCCGCCGTCCTGAGCGCGGCCGGCCTGGCCGCCCTGGTCCTGTGCGTTGGCATGTCCTGGCGGATCACCCGGTCCCTGTCCCGGCGGCTGCTGGGGCTGAGGATCGCCACGCTCCGCCTGGCGGAGGAGCGGCTGCCCGATGTGGTGGCCCGGCTGGAGCGGGGCGAGAAGGTGGACGTGGACTCCGCGACGCCGCCGCTGGACTACGGCACCGACGAACTCGGCCAGGTCGCCCAGGCGTTCAACGCCGCGCAGCGAACGGCCGTGCACACCGCGGTCGAACTCGCCGACACGCGGCGCGGTTTCCAGAAGGTGATCCTCGGGATCGCCCGGCAGAGCCAGAACCTGATCAACCTTCAGCTCAGCAAGCTCGACGCGCTGGAACGGCGGCACCAGGACCCGGAGGTCCTCCAGGGCCTTTACGAACTGGACTCCATGGCAAGCCAGTTGCGCCGTTACGAGGAGAACCTCGTCATCATCAGCGGGGAGCAGCCCCGGCGCAGCTGGACCGAGCCGGTCGCGCTGATCGACATCCTGCGCGGCGCCGTCGGCGAGGTCGCCGAGTACCAGAGGGTGGAGGTGCACACCGACGAGGAGGTGTACCTCGCCCCGCCCGCGGTGGCCGACGTGATCCACCTGATGGCCGAACTCATCGACAACGCGACCGCGTACTCCGCCGCCCCGAGCCCCGTCGGAGTGCGGGCGGCGATGGTGGCCAAGGGCCTCGTCATCGAGGTGGAGGACCGCGGCCTCGGTATGTCCGAGGAGGACTACGGCCAGTTCAACGCCCAGTTGACCGTGTCCCCGCAGTTCGATGTGGTGGCGCTCGCCGACGACCTGCGGCTCGGCATGTTCGTGGTCGCCCGCCTGGCCACCCGGCACGGCATCACCGTGACCCTGCGCTCCTCGCCTTACGGCGGGACCACCGCGATCGTGCTCGTCCCGCACGACATCGTGGTGCACGAGGCCGCCGGCTCCCCGCAGCCGCAGCCGTCCGAGTCCGTCCGGGTGCCCGGGCCGGGGCATCCGGAACGGACCGGCGAGAGCCCGGCCCCCGTCGTCAGCGCCCGGCGGAGGAAGCCGTCCGCGGGGCAGAATGCCTCCCGTGCGGGCGACAGCGGACGCGGGGCGGAACGGACACATGAGCCGGGGCTCTCCCCGCTGCCGCGCCGGGTGCCGCAGAGCAGTCTGGCCGCCGAGCTGCGCGGAGAGGCCGTGCCCGTCGTCGAGGACGACCCCCTCGACGACTTCACCGCCGAACGCGCCGCCTCCTCACTGGCCGGCTTCCAGCGCGGCACACGCGAAGCGCGGCACGACGACACCCAGGAGCGGGCCGGCGACCCGAAAGAGGCCGCCGCACCGGACAGCGCCAGACCGGACGGCGCCAGACCGGCCGAGTCCGCACCGGACGGTGCCAGACCGGACGGCTCCGCACCGGACGGCGCCGATGCGCGCGTTCCCGCCGCAGGCACCACCACCCCCAAGGCCTCGACCGTGTTCGAGCCGGGGGGACATCCACCCTCGACTTCGCCCGCCGACCGCACATGAAGGACACCCACATGACACGCCCCACCCCCGCCACGCACACCCAGCTCGACCAGCTGCTGACCGGTCTCGTGGAACGGGTCGCCGACGTCAACCACGCCGTCGTGCTCTCCGAGGACGGGCTGGTCGTCAGCAAGTCCACCGGATTCCCGCGTGACGACGCCGAGCGGCTGGCGGCGACCGCGTCCGGCCTGATGAGCCTCAGCAAGGGCGTCAGCATGGACTTCGGCGGCGGCCCGGTGCGGCAGGCGCTCATAGAACTGGCCCACACCTATCTGATTCTCACCTCGGCCGGACCGGGCGCCCATCTCGTCGTGCTCACCGGCCCGGGCGCCGACGTCGGTGTGGTGGCGTACCAGATGAACATGCTGGTGAAGAAGATCGGCGAGCACCTGAGCGCGGCCCCGCGTCCGGGTGCCGACGCGTCCGGCAACGGCGCGTGAGGTGAACGGAGGCGACGCGGCGGGCCGGCTCGTTCGGCCGTTCACCCTGACCGGTGGACGGACCCGTCCCAGCCGCGCCGACTTCACCCTCATCACGATGGTGACGGCAGTGGATCCGCCGCCCGAGCGGGCCGTCCGGCCCCAGCCCGAACACGCGCGGATCCTGATGCGGTGCGCGGAGCCGATCACCGTGGCAGAGCTCGCCGCCCATCTCGATCTTCCGGTGAGCGTAGTGGTGATCATGCTCTGCGATCTGCTGGAGGCCGGACGGATCACCGTCAACCGGCCGTCCCCGGTCTCCCGCACCCCGGACCTGGACCTTCTGCAGAAAGTGAGGGACGGCCTTGGCCGGCTCTGACACCACCGCCCGGCCGTCGCCGGCCCCCGACACAGCGAAGATCCTGATCGCCGGGGGCTTCGGGGTCGGCAAGACCACCATGGTCGGGTCGGTCAGCGAGATCGCTCCGCTGCGCACCGAGGAACCACTGACCGCCGCGGGCCTGGGCGTCGACGACCTCGACGGCATCGAGCACAAGCAAGCCACCACCGTGGCCCTGGACTTCGGCCGGATCACGGTCAGCTCGGATCTCGTGCTGTATCTCTTCGGCACACCCGGTCAGCAGCGGTTCTGGTTCATGTGGAACGACCTGGCCGTGGGCGCGCTCGGCGCCGTCGTCCTGATCGACGTCCGCCGGCCGGAGACCAGCTTCGCCGCCATCGACTTCTTCGAGAACCGGGGCATCCCTTTCGTCGTCGGCGTCAACGGCTTCCATGGACGGCACCCCTACCCGCCGGACGAGATCCGGGAGTCCCTGGCGCTGCCGGAACACGCCCAGGTACTGCTGTGCGACGCGCGTGACCGCGAGTCGTGCCGTGACGTTCTGATCGCCCTGGTCGACCAGTTGATCGCCTCGGCCACCCAGGCGGACGCGGCCCGGCCTCGACCGCTCCGGGGCCGCTGAGGTCCGGCGCAGCGGAGCGGCGGGCGACCGCGCCCACGACCAGGTACCGCCGCCTGGTCTTCAGGATTTCCACAAGGACTGGCGTCCGAGACACGGATCACTTTGGCATACAGGCACTGGACGACATACCGACCAGTCGGCATGATGGTCGGTCACGTGATGTCGTCTCGTCTCCCAGGAGCAATGATGAGCCCCGACCACCCGCCCGGACTCGATCTCGACCGGCTGCGCGGACTGCTCGACCGGGAGCGGCCAGGTCTGGTGCGGGGCCCCCTGACCGGCCGGCTGATCGAGGGCGGACGGTCGAACCTCACGTACGCGGTCTCGGACGGCGCCTCGCAGTGGGTCGTGCGGCGCCCCCCGCTGGGCCATGTCCTGGCCACCGCGCACGACATGGGACGCGAGCACCGGGTGATCAGCGCCCTGCACCCGACGGAGGTGCCGGTGCCGCGCACGGTGCTGCTGTGCGAGGACGAGGACGTGCTCGGCGCGCCGTTCTACGTGATGGAGTTCGTCGAGGGCACCCCGTACCGCACCGCGGACCAGCTCGCCCCGCTGGGCGAGGAGCGCACCCGGAACGCGGTGCTGTCGCTGGTGGACACCCTCGTCGAGCTGCACGCGGTGGATCCGGCCGAAGTGGGCCTCGAGGGCTTCGGCCGCCCCGAGGGCTTCCTGGACCGGCAGCTGCGGCGCTGGGGCAAGCAGCTGGCGGCCTCCCGCAACCGCGAACTGGCGGGCGTCGACGAGCTGCACGCGGCGCTCGGGCGCGCGCTGCCCGTCTCCCCCGCCCCGGCCGTCGTGCACGGCGACTACCGCCTCGACAACGTGCTGCTCGGCCCGGACGACCGGATCACGGCGGTCCTCGACTGGGAGATGTCCACGCTCGGCGACCCGCTGACCGACCTGGGCCTGCTGGTGATGTACAGCACGCCGCTGGGCATGCCCGACTCGCCTGTGTCCACCACCGCCGAGGCTCCGGGCCACCCGTCCGCGGCGGAGCTGGTCGAGCGGTACGCCGAACGCTCGGGACGGGACGTCTCGGCCGTGTCCTGGTACACGGCGTTCGCCTGGTTCAAGCTCGCCGTGATCCTGGAGGGCATCCACTACCGGTACACGCTCGGCCAGACGGTCGGGCGGGGCTTCGACCGCATCGGTGACCTCGTCCCCGTCTTCATCGACCATGGACTGACGACTCTTCAGGAAGGCTGACCGACATGGACTTCGCGTTCGACGCGCGCACCGAGGAGCTGCGCGCCAGGCTCCTGGCCTTCATGGACGAGTACGTGTACCCGGCCGAAGCGGTGACCGAGGAGCAGCGGGCCGCGCTGGCCTCCCCATGGGACACCCCGGCGGTGGTGGAGGAGCTGAAGGCGGAGGCGCGCAGGCAGGGCCTGTGGAACCTCTTCCTGCCGGACGCCGAGTACGGTGCCGGGCTGACCAACGTCCAGTACGCCCCGCTCGCCGAGATCACCGGCCGCTCCCCGCACCTGGCGCCCACCGCGCTGAACTGCGCGGCGCCCGACACGGGCAACATGGAGGTGCTCGCGCAGTTCGGCGACGAGTGGCAGAAGAAGCAGTGGCTCCAGCCACTGCTCGCGGGCGAGATCCGTTCGGCGTTCGCGATGACCGAGCCGGAGGTGGCCTCCTCGGACGCCACCAACGTCACCACGCGCATCGAGCGCGCCTCCGACGATTCGGACGAGTACGTCATCACCGGCCGCAAGTGGTACATCTCCGGCGCGATGAACCCGGACTGCAAGATCTTCATCGTGATGGGCAAGACCGACCCGGACGGCCCGGACATCCGCCGCCAGCAGTCCATGGTGCTCGTGCCGCGCGACACGCCCGGCGTCACCGTCCGACGCGCGATGCGGGTCTTCGGGTACGAGGACCACTCCCACGGCGGCCACGCCGAGGTGGTCTTCGACCACGCGCGCGTGCCGGCCTCCCACCTGATCGGTGAGGAGGGAAGCGGCTTCGCCATTGCCCAGGCCCGGCTCGGACCGGGCCGCATCCACCACTGCATGCGGCTGATCGGCATGGCCGAGCGGGCGATCGAGCTGATGTGCCGGCGGGCCGTGTCGCGCACCGCCTTCGGCAAGGCGCTGGCCCAGCAGGGCGTCGTCCACAACTGGATCGCGGACGCACGGGTCACCGTCGAGCAGCTGCGGCTGCTGGTGCTGAAGACTGCCTGGCTGATGGACACCGTCGGCAACAAGGGGGCGCACACCGAGATCCAGGCCATCAAGATCGCCACACCCCGCGCGGTGGTCGGCATCCTCGACCGGGCGATCCAGCTGCACGGCGCGGGCGGTTTCAGTCAGGACCTCCCGCTCGCCGAGCTGTACGCGGGCGCGCGCACGCTGATGATCGCCGACGGGCCGGACGAGGTCCACCAGCGGTCGCTGGCACGGCGGGAGTTGAAGAAGTACCTGTGACCGCGGGGTGAGGAACGGCAGCTCCTCCTCACCCTCTCAACCACGCGAGGAACGCAACTCCTGGCGCTGCTCACACCAGCGCCAGGAGTTGCTTGTCTCCAGTACGAAGGACCGTGCACGGCGGGGCCGTCCGGCGGGCGAGGCGGGTCCCGGCCTGCCTCGCCTCTTCTCACCCCACCAGGCGGTTTCGCCTGTGTCACCGGTCCGTGATGTGACGCAGGACACCGGAACGGCATGGCGGATGCGGACAACTGGCAGCGTGGACTATTCACTTCACGCCCGCATCAGAGCGGGCGATCCAGAGACGTTCCGGGAGCTGTTCCGCGCCCATGCGCAGCTTGTCTTCCGGCATGCGGTGCGTGTGACCGGGGACTGGACGACGGCCGAGGACGTCGTCTCGCTCACGTTCCTGGAAGCGTGGCGGCTTCGCGCGAAGCTGCGGGACGAGGGCGAGAGCCCACGGCCGTGGGTGATGGGCATCGCCGTCAACGTGCTGCGCAACACCTCGCGGGCCGCCCGTCGGCACGCGGCCGCGCTGACCCGCCTGCCGGCCAAGGACACGGTGCCGGATTTCGTCGACGAACTCGTGGGCCGCATGGCGGACGCCGAGGAACTCGCCGCGGCCAGCCGTGCTCTGGCACGCCTCAGACGAGGCGAGCGTGAAGTGTTCACCCTGTGCGTGTGGTCCGGGCTGAACTACGCCGAGGCGGCTCAGGCCCTGGGGGTTCCCGTGGGCACGGTGCGCTCACGGCTGTCGCGGACGCGTACCCGGCTGCGCAAGCTCGCCGCGGAAGAACTGACCACAGGCCGGACTAGACCCTACGAGCCGGTGGAACCGGTCCGCGGGAGCGGACAACACCAGGGCAGTCGCACCACAGCGGCCCGGTCGGGAGAGGAGACGGACCGATGAAGCCGACACCGAGGTTCACACAGCCGGACCTCGTGGAGCTGGCCCGCCTGCTGCCGGCGCCCGGCGATCCGGAGTTGCCGCGCGACCGCCACCGCCAAGTCGAGGACGCCGTCATGGCGCACATCCAGCAACTCCACAGCGCCGCCGGCCCTGGCCCGGCCGATGCCCCCCGCCCGACCCGCAGGCGCCTGCGCAGGACCGTGCTGATCGGCATCCCGGTCGCGCTGGCCCTGGCCGGCGTGGCGCTCGTCGCCCTGAACACCGCGGGCGGACCGGCCGGCCCCGGCGAGCCGGCGCCGGTCGCGGCGCCCGTCGTGAACATCCAGGCGGGCTCCGACATCACCCTGGCCTCCACGGTCGAGCACATCGCCGAGGCTGCCGACCGCGATGCCCTGCCTGCACCTCGCCCGAACCAGTTCATCTACGTCAAGAGCAAGGTGTCCTACACGACCACGTACGTGAACGGGGACACCAACAGCTCCCGCACCTGGGTTCAGCCCCTGCACGCCCGCGAGGTCTGGCTCTCCCCCGACGGGCGCAAGGGCTGGCTCGATGAACCCGGCTACCAGCCCGAGGAAGGCATCACCCTCGACAGCGACGTCACCCGCGACTCCTACAACGAGACCAAGTCACTGCCCACCGAACCCGCGGCACTGCTGAAGAAGGTCTACGCCCGCACCAACGGCGAGAGCGACCGCGACCAGCAGGCCTTCGCCACCATCGGCGACATCGTCGGCGAGCAACTGGTGCCCGCGCGAACCGCCGCCGCCCTCTATCGCGCCGCGGCGAAGATCCCCGGCGTCATGGTCGTGGCTCACTCCCAGGACGCCGCCGGCCGCGACGGAATCGCGCTGGCCCGCCTCGACCCTCAGACAGGCCAACGCATCGAGTGGATCTTCGACCGGGACACCTTCGCCTACCTCGGCAGCCGCGGTCTGCAAGTCGCCCCGGGCCACGACGCCAAGCCCGGCACCGTCACCGAACGCACCGCGATCCTGCAACGGGCCGTCGTCGACGAGGAGAAGGAGCGACCCGCGTCACCCGGCCGCGCCTCCTGACCTGGTGACCTGTCCAGACCCGACTACCGGTGGCCGGGGGCGGCCGGCAGTCGGGTCCGCACCAAGTTCACGGCAGTGTCCCGCGCCACTCAGGATCGTCAGCCGCGGCTGCGGCCGGGTCACCCCGGTGAAGGGCCGAAGGGGGCGCACCCTGTCTGCCGAGCAGTTCCGTCGCCCGGTGCTGCGTGTGTGCGGCTGCCAGCTGAGCCTCCGCGACGACGTCACCGCGTTCCCGTATCAGATCCTCGTAGATCAGCAGTTGGATTTGTTCAGTGGGGCTGGGTGCCACAGTCGGTCCTTGCGCTTTCAGGCCCGGTTGAGCCGGGCGGCGATTCCGTGCCCGATCAGCAAATACATCACTGCGGGAAGACCATAATTAAGGACGACGCGTAGGCCCTCTGTGTCCATTGTGAAGATATCCTGCGACCACCAGGCCAGCCAGTCCGCCGTTCCGTGCACGAACTCGACGAATACATTCGCCTGGTTCGCTTCGAGCAGGAACAACAGGATCCACAGGACCAGCAGACCAGCCGCGGTGTCGGCGATCGTGCAGACCGTCAGCGCAGCGCGCCGACCAGCGGCCTGGCGGCGCACGGAGCGGTCCGGACTCGGGGTCTGGTGGTACGCGGGGTATCCGGAAGCCGGATCTGTGTTGCTCACAAGAAATTCCGATCTGGGGAGGTGTCGTGTTGGCGCGGTCACCTCGAACATTGAAATTCAGTCCGGGGTGCCGCCCCGCTTCTCTTTTCTTCTGCGTCTTGCAGACGCGGTCGCGTTACACCTCGATCGCAATGCCGCATCTATGGCTGCCTATTCCGGGTTGCAGGGACATAGGCGGAAAGTGCCTTCCCACTGCGGTGACAGAGGCTCTGGATGCCTCATCACCCCAGTGCGGAAGGCACTTTCGCGATTGCCGCTCAGCGGCTGGGCCGGTGTCGCTCCGGCCGTTGTGGCGGAAACGGTGTCATCACGCCGTCACGGAGCGGTCGTCACTGGGCGATGGACGCCTCCAGGTGGAAGGGGTTGCGCAGCTCCGGAGTGGTGCGGCGGGCCTCGACGACGAACTCCCAGACACCGGGCTTGGGCGAGGAGTAGGTGCGCGTCAGCGGGTTGCAGCCGTAGCCGTCGTAGTAGTTGGGGTAGCAGTAGATGGTGCCGGCCGCGGAGGACTCGCCGCTGACACCCTCGGGGTTGAAGGCCCACCAGCGGGTCTGACTGTCGTCGGCGAGACCGGAGAGGTTGACCGTCAGGCTCTTGGTGCCGGCCGGGACGGCCACGGTGTAGCGAACGGTCTCGTTGCGGGAGACCGTGCCCTCCGCCGACCAGGTGGTGCCCGGGGTCAGCGGGGTGGCGGCCTCGACGGCCAGGTAGGCGGACTGTTCGACGGCCAGGGTCGAGGGGTCGTCGATGGTCAGGACGGCGCTGTGGGTGCCCTGGGTGGCAGGGGCGGCGGTCACCTGGACGACGGTCGGGACGTTCTTCTCCAGGGCGACGAACTCGGGTGCGGTGAACGTGCCGTCATTGCCCTGGAGGACGAGCTTGTAGGGCCTGGCGTCGTCTCGGCCGCTGGTGCGGGTGAGGGTGACGTCATAGGTGCGGGACTCCCCGACCTTCTGGCCGCCGCTGCTGCCCGGGGCGCAGCTGTTGAACAGGCCGCTGCCGGTGTTCGGCGTGGCCAACTGGCCGGAGAGCACGGTGCAGACCGGGGCGGAGACGGTGACGTCGTCGGCGCGGGCGACGCCCTTGGCGATCTCCTTGCCCGCCTTCGTCAGGTACTTCCAAGCCGCCGGAACGTCGAACTGGCCACGGCCCTGGGCAATGGCCTCCACGGTGTCGTTGTAGTCGGCCGTGGAGTAGACGGCCCTGCGCAGCTCGGCAGGGGTGACGTCGATCCCGTTCTGCTTGGCCGCGGAGAGCAGCAGTGCGGCGGCGCCGGTGGCCTGCGGGGCGGCCATGGAGGTCCCCTGCATCATGGTGTAGCCGTCGGGCAGGGTGTACCCGGTCTCGGCGACGGGCGCGGAGACGAGCCAGCCCGGGGTGGAGGAGATCGCGGCGCCCGGTGCGGTGATGCCGGGTGCGAAGCCGCCGTCCTCACGCGGGCCGAGCGAGGAGAAGGGGAAGATGCCCTTGTCGAAGCCGGCCTCGGAGCCGTAGTCGGCCCACCAGGTCGCCTTGGAGACCGATGCCCCGACGGCGACCGCCTTGTCGGCCAGGGCCGGGTCGCCGATGGTGTTGGTGCCGGTTCCGGAGTTGCCGGCGGCTATGACGATCTGGACACCGGTGGTGTCGATCAGACGGTTGTAGAGCAGCGCCATGGCGCTCCGGCCGTCGTTCAGGGCCGGGCTGGAGCCGATGGACAGGTTGACGACGTCGACGCCGTACTTGGTGGTGAGGTCGACCATGCCGTCGGTGAGCGCCGCGCTGGAGCAGCCGAGCGCGTGGCAGGCCCGCATGGAGACCAGCTTGGCGCCAGGGGCCTGACCGTTCATGGCGCCGTCGAGCAGGCTGCGCGCGGCGGCGATGCCGGCCACGTGGGTGCCGTGTGCCTCGTTGATGAGGTTGAGGTTGATCGCGAAGTTGCTGCTGCCGACCTTCTTGGCCTGGATGGTGAAGGGGACCCGCTGGCTGCTGGTGCTCAGGTAGGCGATCTGGTGGTTCTCCTTGAAGGGCCGCAGCAGCTCCTCGTCGGTGAAGTCGTGGTTGCCGTTGGTGTCGACCCAGACGGCGCCGTCCGAAGGCCGGTAGAGCACACCCAGGTCGGGGACCTTGCTGCCGTTGGGAAGGGTGGCCGACTTCACGCCGATGCGCAGGTCGCTGTCGGCCGGTGCGGTCCAGGTCGCCCTGCCGCCCGGGTCGGTGAAGGTCGGTCCGGAGACCTTCGTCGACGAGAGGAGGTACCAGGTGCTGTCGAACAGCAGGTCGATGAAGTTGTTGGGATCGGTGCCGGCGACCGTGTCGACGAGTTTGCGCTCACCGGTCGTGGTGGTGGCCAGCGCGGGATGGGTGGGGTCGACCCCGGTGTCCATGATGCCGATGGTGACGCCTCGGCCGTCATAGGTGGGGTTCTTCTTCTTGAAGTCGACCGAGCCGGTCTCGTTGGTCGGCATGTAGGGGTTGTCGTCGGGCGTCGCCCCGGACGGCGCCGCCGGAAGGTTTCCCGCTTCCTTCGCGGCGGCAGCCCGGGCGGCCACGCCGGTCCTGCCGGAGTCGACCCGGGTGTCCTCCAGCTTCAGCAACTCGTCGACGTCCACCCGGAGCACGTCGTTGAGTGCGACGACCTTGTCGACGTCGGCGAACGGCACGTTGGCCTTGATGTAGCCGATCCCGGGGTCCGTCCTGGTGACCTGGGCTCCGAGCTCCGTCAGGGCCTTCTCGGCCTCTTCGGTACGGCCGTCCTTGACCGCGAGCATCAGGGTGACGAAGTCGGGGACCGCCTTGCGGGCTCCGGCGGGGACGCTACGAGCCAGGTGCTGCCGCTTGTACTGCGCGATCAGTGACCGGTCGTGGTTGCCGAGCTTGTCGTGGGGGGAGGACTGCGAGGCTTCGCTGCCATCCGCTTGGGCGGCAGCGGCCGGCAGAGACAGGCCGCCGACGACCAAAGCGGCGACCAGCGCGGCGGCTGTCCGCCGGGCGGTGCGCGGGCTCGCCGTTCTGAAACGGAACATCAGAGTCCTTCCGAGCTGAGGAGTGATCGGTTGGAACGGCGTTACCGTGTCACCGGCCATGAGCTGCGGAAAGTGTTTCGGCCTGGCGTAATGCCGCCTTGTCGTAAACACGTCGTCACATCAGGCGTACGACAGCGAGGCCGGGTCGCGCGTCGCGGTCGAACACGACGGGCGACCCGGCCAGGGGCAGGGTGGGACGGGGCGGGATCTCAGGGTGGGGGGTGGCCGCAGTCCCGGGCCCCGTTTACTTGCCGAACGTGAGCGAGGCGGCCGGTGAGGCGTTCCCGTAGGCGTCCACGGCCACGACCCGGGCCACATACTGGGCGCCGTCGACCGTGCCCGGCACCGGGATGTCGAGGGTGTTCGGGCGGGGCATGAAGTAGTAGTCGGAGAAGACCTTGGACGAGACGACCGACTTCCCCGTCGAGGCGTCGGTGATGTCGACGTTGTAGTGGTGCACCATCTGGTCGTCGGTGGCCTGGGCGATCCGCAGGACCGTGCCGCCCTTGTCGTCGTTCACCCGGGACAACGGCTGACGCGTGGTGAACGTCGGTGCCACGGTGTTGCGCGCGGCGTTGGTGTAGCGGAAGTTGTCCTTGATCTCCTGGTTCGTCGAACCCTTCAGACGCACGGTCCAGGTGGCGCCGCTGAGGGTGCCCGCGCTGGCGTACGGCGGCTGCCAGCTCGCCGACCACTTGCCGCCGGTGTAGATGTCGTGCTTGTCCGCGGCCATGTTCACTCGCGCGATCTCCGTACGGTCCTGGTAGACCTCGACGAAGAGCGCCTGCGCGGTCGGCGACTCGAAGCGGTTCGCCAGTCCGCCCTCGGTGACCATCTGGTAGCCGTGGTCCATCTCGATGTACGACATCGAACCGTCGTTGACCGAGGTGAAGTCGCGCTGGTGGATGGAACGGTCGTCGTTGATGTTCAGGTGCGAGTGGCCGGAGAAGTAGATGGCCTGCGGGAAGGCGCTCAGGTCCTCCGCGAGGCGGGGGTTGGCCGTCTGCTGTCCGTCCATGACCGTACCGGTGGTGGGCCGGTGCCCCTGGACCAGGACGGGCTTGCCGGCGTACGCCGGGTCGGCGGTGATCGCGGCGAGGCGCTCCTTCAGCCAGGTGCGCTGGGCCGTGTTGGAGTTGTACGTCTCGGTGTTCACCGTGAGCACGTGCAGGCCGTTCACCTCGGCCTCGTAGTAGCCGCCGCCCGAGTCGGGGAACCACTCCTTGGGGTACCCGTCCCGTATCGCGGCGAGGCTCGCGTCGTGATTGCCGTTGGAGATCAGCACCTTGGTGCCGGTCATGCCCTTGCGGGCGAGGTTGGCCTGGAAGATCTCGGAGACGATCTTGTGGTCGGGTCCCTTGCCGTCGCCGTTGTCGTTGATCATGTCGCCGTTCAACAGGATCGCGTCCGGATCGGGGAAGACGGACCCGATGGTGTTGAAGAAGCTCTCGTACTTCGCGTCGTTGCCGGCGTGGCCGCCGACATGCACATCGGACATCACGACGAAGCGGGCGAGCGGCTTCTCATGAGTCCTGATCAGGTAGCCGTACGACACCGGAACGCTGCTCCGGTTGCCCTGGAAGGCGACCGCCGTGACGTTGGTGTCCTTCTTGATCTGCGGCGGGTTGTCGGGCGAGTAGACGCGGCTGTCACGGGTGGGCGTCGTGCCGTCCAGGGTGTAGCGGACGGTGGTGCCGCGCTCGACCTGGAACTTCAGCTCCACCGCGTGCTCGTACCGCCCGCCGGGGACGCTGACGCGAGGCGCGGCCGGGGTGGCGGAGCTGGGGGTGTCGGCGTGAGCCACGGCCGGGGAGACAAGCGCGACGGAGGCCGCGGTGATCACGAGAGGGGTGAGTCTCACGGGTTTTCCTGTTCTCTGGTTCGGGGTTACGGACGCGGATTCACCACACGGTTTGATAACGTACTGGTAACCGGTCTGGTCCAGACGGTACGGCGATCGCGCCGGGCCATGGTGCGTTCCGATTGACATCCCGGTGAAATGATCATGAATGTCCGCCCGCGGCTCGTTCGGGCGGCTTCCCTTTGACGCCCAGACGGTGTGACGGCCGGACGGCGCCCCACTGCGGCCGGCCCCGTCCTCGTCAAAGCCCGCGTGCGCTGCAGACGGCCTGTCAAGTCTGCCTCTGGAGTGCCGTCATGGGGAGCAGGCGCAGGGTCCGCCGCATGGTGGTGGGCAGCACGATGTACGGCTGGTGTTTCGCGCACCGGCACGATCGGGTGCGGGGCTACCCCGGGTGCAGCAGCACGGTGACGCTATGGCGTCCCGGAAGCCGGACTCGTCTGCGTCTGGTGTTCCGGCCGGGACCCGACCGGATCATCTCCGACAGCTACTTCGACGAGGGCGCGGTGGTGCGCCTGCCGGACCGGGAGTTTCTGAATCTCTTCGCGCCCGCCAGCGTAAGGGCGCTGCTGGACGAGGCCCTGGCCCGTGAACTGTTTCCTGCGACGGGGTCGGTGGAGGTGGACGGCTGGCCCCTGTTCGACGCTGTGACGCCGCAGGATCTGCCGGGCAGACCCTAGCCGCGAACTTGTGTTGCGGCAGGTGAGCGGGATCTTCGCGGTTCCTTCGCGCGTTGCGGAGGACGACCTGATCGTTTGATGTGTGAGACGACGGCGGCGGCGTCGTCGTCGGGAGAAGTGAGCAACCCATGTCCGTGGTGGGCCTGTTCTGGATCGCCGAGGGTGGCGTGTACGTGGGCTGATTCTCGGCCGGCGCCAGGCCGGCCGCGACGTGCCGGCATGACGCACCACAGGATCCTGACTCGCCCAAGCCCAATCGGATCAGCCGTCGTCAAGCAGGGCGGAGCCCGCTGAAGGTGGTCACGCTGGGTCCAGTGCACGCAGCGGCGCGGACCAGCCAAGCCTCGGCCTCTTCAGTCACGGAGTGAGAACGACGCCCGCTCTTGCCACTTCGCGCCGTCATGCACCATGAGGTCAACCGACGAGACCCTGGACGTGAAAGGCAGTTTGCCGAGAAGGTCGGCTTCGATCTCATCCAGGACACCGTCGTCCTGGCCGTCGGCGATGGTCAGGTGGGGCACGACCTCGGTGAACTTGCCGCCATAGGGAGGGGCTTCGGGCCACCGGTCAGCGATCACCTCGGCGAGCCGCCGCAACGGGATGTCCGGCTCAGGAGCGAGATAGAGCACCCCCGGAAACCGCCCACAGCCCTCAAACCGCACGTCAAAGGCGTGATGCCTGCCGAGGACGTCAGCGAGAGCCGACCAGACATGCGCATCTATTCGGCTCTCGTCGAGGAACGGGAAGAGCACCGTGACATGTGCTGGAACCCCTGCTCGGGCGGACGGATCGAACCGTTCACGCCATACGCGCACGGCCGGCTCCGCGTCCGGCACTCTGACGATGAGGCCCGTCTGGCCTGCCCGGAACCTACCGGTGCTGTCGTCTGCCATGACACGGCATGCTGCCACCTCAGAGGCCCACGGCAGGACTCAATTACACGTGATCAGAAGGCAGAACGCGAGTCGTCGCCCGTGTCCAGCCGCAGTCGTCCCGCGTCCCAGGCGACCACAGGTCAAAGTTGGGGCTCCCGGGCCACCCAGCCCCGCTCGTACGCGTGCCAGCCCAGTTGGAGCCGGGTCGACACTCCGGTCAGTTCCATCAGGCCCTTCACTCGCCGCTGCACGGTCCGCAGCCCCAGATCCAGCTGCTTCGCCACGCTCGCGTCCGTCAGCCCGGCCAGCAGCAGCGACAGGACCTCCAGGTCCATGGCGTCCGGCCCGTTGGACTCCTCCTCCGGCCGGCCGCCGCCGCCCAGCCGGATGGGCATCGCCTCCCGCCACACCGCCTCGAAGAGACCCATCAGCGACTCCAGCAGTCCGGAGGCGTGGACGACGAGGGCCGTGGGCTCCGCGCCCCGGCCGGTCAGAGGCACCATCGCCAGGGCCCCGTCGGCGACGACCAGCTTGGTCGGCACCCGGTCGACGACCCGGCACTGCTCGTCACGGCTCAGCGCCGCCGACAGCTCCATGATCCCGGACGGCAGTGAGAGCACCTCGCGCTCCACCACCACCCGGTACGACACCCCGCGCGTGGCGGCCCGCTCCTCGGCCTCGTTCTCCATACCGCTCACCGCGACCGGCTTCCCGGTGACCAGGGCGCACACCTCGTTCGTCGCCCCCAGCTGCAACTGGAAGAAGCGGTGCGCCACCGCGCTCGCGCCCGTCACCACCTCGACCAGGTCGTGCACGGCGGAATCGGTCGCCTCCGCCCGGTACTCCTCGGCGAGCATCGCCGCCGCCAGTTCCGCCTGCTCCAGTTCATGGCGCTGCTGGGTCAGCAGCGCCCCCAGCGCCACCGCGGGCAGCGCCGCCACCCAGCGGTCGACGCGGGACGAGGACTGGGCGGCCAGGCCGGTCTGTTCCAGTCGGCGCAGGGCCCGTTCGGTGTCCGGCTCGGGGAGCGCCAGCCGGTGGGCGAGGTCGGAGACCTCCGCGGCGCCCACCGCCACGAGGGCGCGGTACACCGACTCCTGTATCTCGTCGAGACCTATGGCTCCCAGCATCCCTCGCTCCCCTCCCGGAAGTCCTGACTCCGCACGTCGTCGCCGTACTCGGGCCTCCGGTCGCGGCGAAAAACGGCCACGGCGTAAACCCGCCGTGGCCATCATCCCTGTATCGCCCGTCGCTCTGCCAATGTGGCGCCACGGCGGCTCCGACAACTTCCGGAATGCCACCGTTAGTTCAGAGTTAACCGGTTTTACTTAGGGAGAACGATGCGTCCGATATCGCGCACGGCGCTGGGGGCGGCCACCGCCGCCGTCCTGGCCGTCACCGCGATCGCACCGTCCGCGGCCGCGCCGCAGGACGACCCGACCGCAAAGAGACCACTGACCGGCAGCACGACCGCTGCAAAGGCAGGCACACCGGTCACCGTCACCCTGGTCACCGGTGACAAGGTCCTGGTACGCACGGACGGTTCAGGGGCCGCGTCGGTCACCGCACTGCCCCGCGCGGACGGCTCCATGCCCCTCCTCCAGACCCGGCAGTCCGGCAAGGACCTCTACGTCTACCCCGACACCGCCGCTCGGGCGCTGGCCGCGGGCAAGGTCGACGAGGAACTCTTCAATGTCACGGGACTCGTCCGGCAGGGCTACGACGACGCGCACACCACCGCGCTGCCGCTGATCGCCGTCTACGGCGACACCGCGGGCCGCACCGCGCCCGCCACCCCGCGCGGCGCGAAGCGCGGCCCCGAGCTGGACGCCATCGACGGCATCGCGCTGAAGACGGACAAGGCGAAGGCCGCCGACTTCTGGGCGGACGTCACCAACACCCGTTCCCGCTCCGCCTCCGGTCTCAAGAAGATCTGGCTCGACCGCAAGGTCCAGGCCACCCTCGACCGGTCCACCAAGCAGATCGGCGCCGACCTCGCCTGGGCCGCCGGATACACGGGCAAGGGCACCAAGGTCGCCGTCCTCGACACCGGCGCCGACGCGGAACACCCCGACCTCAAGGGCCGGATCGCCGCTTCGGAGAACTTCACCGACTCCAGCAGCACCGACGACCGGCAGGGCCACGGCACCCACACCATCTCCACCGTCGGCGGCTCCGGTGCCGCGAGCGACGGCAAGAAGAAGGGTGTCGCCCCCGACGCCGAACTGCTCAACGGCAAGGTCCTCAACGACGGCGGCTACGGCGCCGAATCGTGGATCATCGCCGGAATGCAGTGGGCCGTCGACCAGAAGGCCGACGTCGTCTCCATGAGCCTCGGCAGCCCGGAGCCGACCGACTGCACCGACCCAATGAGCGTCGCCGCCGAGAGACTCGCCCAGAGCAAGGACACGTTGTTCGTCGTCGCGGCAGGCAACTCCGGCCCGACGCTCAACACCGTCTCCTCGCCCGGCTGCGCCCCGAGTGTGCTGACCGTCGGCGCCGTCGACCGCGACGACTCCACCGCCTGGTTCTCCAGCCTCGGGCCCGTGGTCGGCGCACACACCCTCAAGCCGGAGATCGCCGCCCCCGGCGTCGGTATCTCCGCCGCGGCCGCGGGCGGCCGGGGCATCTACGCCTACCAGTCGATGTCCGGTACGTCGATGGCCACCCCGCACGTGGCCGGCGCCGCCGCCCTCGTGAAGCAGCGTCACCCGGACTGGACAGCCCAGCAGGTCAAGACCGCTCTGGTGTCGTCCGCGAAGAGCGACATCCCCGGCGATGTGCGCGAGACCGGCGCCGGCCGTCTCGACGTGAAGGCCGCCATCGACACCACGGTCGTCGGCGCCCCCGCCGTCCAGGCCGGCACTTTCTCTTGGCCGCAGAGCAACGGCGACCGCACCACCGTCGACCTCCCCTACACCAACTCCGGTACCGAACCGGTGAAGTTGTCGCTGAAGGTCCAGGGCGTCACCGGCAACGACGGCTCCGAGGTCCGCTCCCCCGTCGCAGCGCTCGACGCGAACACCGTCACCGTCCCGGCCGGGGCCACCGTGAAGGTCCCGCTGCGCATCGACCCGGCCGCGAACCTGAAGGCCGCCCAGTACGGCGACGTCACCGGGCGCGTACTCGCCACCGGGCCCGACGGTGTGAAGGTCTCCACCCCGTTCTCCCTGTACGTCGAGCCGGAGACCGTCACCCTGCGCGTCAAGATGATCGACCGCGCCGGCAAGCCCGCCGCGGGCTCCTCCTCGCTGGACGTCATCGGCACCGACACCTCCAGCGGTGAGCGCCGCTTCAACGACGGCACCGCCGAGCAGGTCTACCAGCTGCGCCCCGGTGCGTACTTCGTCTCCGGCTTCGTCATCACGCCGGACGCCGCGGACGCCACGGGCCGCATGTCCGAGTCCGTCGGCTACCTCGCCCGGCCTCAGGTCGACGTCACCAAGGACACCACCCTGGTGCTCGACGCCCGCAAGGCCCACCGGCTCCAGGTGGAGACCGCGGACCGCGCCTCCGAGAGCCGCTCCACGACCCTGACCTTCGGCCGTACCTGGAACGGAACCTGGCTGCACTCCGGCTCCATCACCGGCAACCGGAGCGTCGGGACCTACCTGGCGGACGTACAGGGCAAGGCACGCGACGGCGACTTCGAGTTCGCCAGCTTCTGGCGCACGTACGCCCCGCAGATCGAGCAGATGTCGGTCATCGGCGGCGCCGAACTGCACCCGAAGGCGGCGAGCACCGGCTCCGTCAACCTCGACGGAACGGGCGAGGCCGCCCTGATCGACGCGGGCAACGGCACCCCCGAGGAGCTGAAGGCCGCGGGCGTCGCCGGGAAGATCGCGCTGGTCCAGTCCGACGACGACGGCTTCCTGTACACCCTGGCGCGTAACGCGAAGGCCGCGGGCGCGAAGGCGATCATCGCCCACCGCCGCGCTGCGGGCCCCTGGCAGCCGTCGCTCGGCTTCGGCCAGGCGCCGGTGCCCGCGCTCGGCATCGACGGCGACGAGGCCGCTCAGCTCAAGGCCGCCCTGGCCAAGGGCCCGGTGACGCTGAGCTGGAAGGCCACCGCCGTCAGCCCGTTCGTCTACAACCTCGCCTTCCCCGAGACCGGCCCGGTCACCTCGGACCGCACCTACCAGGTCCGGGACAAGAAGCTCGGCGCGGTCACCTCGACCTACGAGGCGATGGGCGCCGCGTCGGACTACGTCGACACGATGCTCATGGGCCGGCCGTACGGCGGGATGTTCTCCGCCGCCACCGACTCCGTCGCCGTCCCCGGCAAGCGCACCGAGTACTACTCGGCGGGCGACACCGCTTGGACCCGCTACCTCTCCTCCAGCTTCCCCTGGGGCGAGCTCATGGCCGACCAGGCGCGCACGTACACCGAGGGCTCGAAGCGGGCGGAGAACTGGTACCGGGGCATCCCGGCCCCGACCGCCCCGCGCGACGCCGACGGCAAGCTCCAGCTGGCCGCCGAACGGCAGGACAACCTGATCGGCGTGGCACCCGCCTTCTGGGGCGACACCGAGCACATGGGCATCCAGGGCTCCTTCGGGGACCTCGGCGGTATGAAGCTCACCAGCGGTGGCAAGGTGATCGGCCAGACCGGGTGGCCGTCCGGGGTGTTCACCGTCCCGGCCGAGGACGCCGCGTACGAACTCTCCCTGGAGACCATGAAGTTCGGGTCGCCCGCCGCCGTGTGGAAGCGGTCCACCCACACCCAGACGGTGTGGAAGTTCCGCTCGCACCGGGACGAGAACGCCTACTCCCAGGGAATTCCGCTGCTCTTCCCGAACTACGACCTGGACACGGACGGGCTCAAGACCCTTCCGGCGAAGGACGGTCAGACGATCGGCCTGAGCGTCACCGGCCACGCGGGCTACAAGCCCGGCGAGTTGGTCGCCGTCAAGGTCTCGTACTCGTACGACGGCGGTACGACCTGGACCGAGGGCACCACCTCGCAGAGCGATGGCCGCTGGACCGCGACCGTGAACCACGCGGGCGCGGCCGGCAAGCCGGTCACGCTGAAGACCGAACTGACGGACTCCAACGGCAACTCCGTCATCCAGACCGTGACCGACGCGTACGCCGTGCGCTGATCACGATCACATCCTGACCGGTCCGCCGGGCGGCTTTCCTGTGGGGGGTGAGCCGTCCGGCGGGCCATTTTCATGGCCGGGTCCATGAAGAATCACTGCGACGGACAGCCGATCGGCACTGCTCCAGGAACGAGCGTTCTTTGCGTACAGCGGAGGCTCTGGCGTAGGCCGGGCCTGAGCGCGCGTCGCGTCATAGTGGGCGAGGACGTGGGCTCCGCCCGGCAGGCAACCGAACGCGTCGCCCAGGGTGCGGAGAACCGTCTCGCCGCCACGATACGGAAAGCCTGCGGGGCCGCGAACGAGGGCGACGTTCCGGCCGCGCACGCGGCCAACTCCAGCCCGCACCAGCAGATCACCGCACTCTCCGGCAACCTTTCTGCTCGCCGAGACGCTCGAGCCCATTGTGGGACGCGTCGACTGGCTGCGCCGCAAGATCGAGGACTTCGATCTCATCCATGCCGAGCACGAGGCGCTGGCAGAGGCCATCACCTGCGGCGACCTGATCGGGCCGCCGCCGCTGCGCGCCGCCACGTACGCGCTTCCCGGGAACACACCCTCAAACGGCTCTTCGGCTGAGTGGCTCTTCAACTCTGAAACGGGACCCCGCCCCGGAACTTGCCCCACATTCTTCGGCACTCGATCTGCAGTGTGCCGAGTCACAGGACATCGCGGACGCATGGGCCGAGGATGCCGGTAGGGTGAACCGTTGTGGACGCGGGCTCAGGAAGCGGGATGGTTACGGTCCCGCCGGGGCTGGTGACGCTGTCGGATCGGCGGACGCAGCGCAGTTGGCCGGTCGACGTCGCGCCATTCCAGATGACGGCGTTCCCGGTCACTCAGTCGTGGTACGCACAGGTCACCGGTCAGTGGCCGAGCACCGCCCGAGGTGACCGGCTGCCCGTTGAGGGTGTTTCGTGGTGGGACGCGGTCCGGTTCTGCAACGCGTTGTCCCAGCACGAAGGTCTGACGCCCGCGTATCACCTCCGTGCCGGCGACGAGACGGCCGAATGGGACGCCGCTGCCGACGGTTACCGGCTGCCGACCGAGGCAGAGTGGGAACACGCCTGCCGTGCGGGTACGACCGGCCCGCGGTACGGCCAACTGAACGAGATCGCCTGGTATCAGGGCAACTCGGATGGGCGGATCCACCCTGTCGGCGGCAAGCAGCCCAACGCATGGGGCCTGTACGACATGCTGGGCAATGTGTGGGACTGGTGCTGGGACGTCTACGACGCTGAGGTGTACGGCACCTATCGAGTGCTTCGTGGCGGTGGATGGTCCGACGAGCACTGGAGCTGCCGGGCCTCGGTGCGGCGGCGCAGTCACCCGACCTTCCGTATCGACGATGTGGGGTTTCGCGTCGCGCGCTCACCGCTGCCTCGGCCCTGACAGCTCATTCCGAAGTGGTCGGTCAGGACCCCTGAGCGACGCCGCCGGGGCCGTGGCCGTTGCCCGGAGGGCCTACGCGGATCGTGCGGAAGTAGTCGTAGGACACGTGGGCGGTGCGGACCGGGTGGGGCTGCTGGTCCCTCTCGATGATGTAGTGGTGATGGGGCAGTTGCCGCAGGTTGGCGAAGATTCCCGCAAAGTCGATCTCGCCCTCTCCCAGATCGGTCTCGATGTTGTTCCACGGTGCGCCGTCCTTGACGTGCAGCATCGGGAACCGCTTCTCGTACGACCTGAGGTAGGGGGCCGGGTCCGCGCCTGCCCGCAGGATCCAGTAGAGGTCCATCTCGAACCAGACCAGATCCGGGTCGGTCTCCTCCAGCCACACGTCGAAGAGAGTCTGCCCGGTCTGCCGATCCGCGTGGAACTCGTTGTCGTGCAGGTGGGCATACCAGCGCAGTCCCCGGGCCCGGGCGGCCTCGCCCCACTGGTTCATCTCCCGCGCCATCGCACGGTAGCCCTGAGCGGTCTGGGCGCCGTCCATGTAGGAGACGCCGACGTACTCCTGTCCGAGCGCCAGCGCGTTGTCGAAGGTCTGCTGCGCGCGGGCGCCCCGGAAGTCGCCGGGGTTGTGGTGACTGCCGATCACCCGCAGCCCGTTCGCATCAGCGATCCTGCGGAACTGCTCGGCGGTGCGCCCGCCGTAGGTGTAGGCGGGCTCGATCTCGGCGTAGCCCGCGTCGGCGATCATCTCGAGTGTGCCCTCGGGATCAACGGCGAGCATGTCGCGCACCGAGTAGAGCTGGAGACCGATGCGGCCTGCCGGAACTCGTCTGCCCGCTGCGAGGGACGAGGCCGCCTGCGCCGACCAGGTCTGCGATCCGACGGCCAGTACGGCGGCGGAGACCGCTGCTCCACGGAGGAATTGACGGCGACCGTGTGACTTTCCTTGAGCGGAGTTCATCTTTGTCCCTCTCTCAGCGAAAGTTGAGAGGATGCTATGAACACATCAACCGCTTACACAAGGTCTTTGACATCGATCGCCCATAAGTCGCAGATCACTCGGCTGTCGGCTGCGCTGTGGTCATGAGGGCTACGGGAGAGCTTGTCCGCGACAGTCCGACGAAGCCCTCGTAGGGGAATCCGATCCACCACCGGGCTCCCCGGAGCAGCATGCTGACCAGCACAAAAAAGTCAGCTCGTCTCGCTTCGTGGCCGGCGGCGGCGGATGTCGCGGACCAACTGCCAGACCGTGGTGACTTGCAGCAGGCACGCCGACGCGACCAACCATCCCGGCTGATCCCCGGTCAGATAAGCCTGCAACGCACCGATGACGAGCATGGGGCAGACCAGAACGCCCACAGCCGATACTGCCAGGCCAACTCGATCGATCATGTGCAAATTGTCATGGACCAGTCGCCTCGTTGCCAAGTTCATACGGCCCAGGTTCCACGCGGCCGCACCACGCGACGTCCGAGGCCCACGACCTCGCCGGGTCCGCATAAAGCCCGAAGCGATGCCGGCGAAGGTGCCTTTCCACGATGACCGCCCGCGGCCGTCGCAGGCCGTCGGTGAGCTGCCGGGTCATGTCGAAGGCGCCGGCGACAAGCCCGACCTTTCGCCGCAGGGCGTCCAGGTCCAGGGCCGGGCCGTCGGCATGGGCGAACTCGACCCGCGGATAGAAGGTGTGACTCGTGGAGCTGACGAACTGCTGGCTCTGCACGATGGTGCATCCCTCCTGAGCCAGGCTCCGTGTGTCGTATCCGGGGGCATGTGCGACATGCGTCAGGACAGACGGGCCAGCCAGGCTTGCCGCCAGGCCTCGGTGCTGTCGAGGTCGTTGAACGTGAACACGTGGAAGCCCTGCAAGCGGTGGTCGGACATGCCGAATGCGGGCGTGAGCCGCTCGATCAACTTGTTCGGGCTGTAGCCCCCGGGCAGGAAGAAGCGCCAGAGCATGTTCTGCTGCTTCTTCAGGAAGCGGGCCGACTGGCCCAAGCCGAGCCCGGCGGTGACACGGATCAGCTTCTGGCGGCTGATCGCGCCGGGAATGCCGACCCGGACGGGCAGCCCGACCCCGGCTGCCTGCACTGTGCGCGCCCAACGGACCGTGGTCTCGGCGTCGAAGCACAACTGCGTGATGACATGGCTCGCGTAAGGTGCCTTGACCTGAAGGGCCTTCTCGATCAGCTCGTCGCTGATCGTGCCGTGCCCCTCGGGGTAACCACCGATCCCGATGGACGCGAAAGTCTGTCCCACTGCCTGAAGGCCCTCGAGCAGACTCAGAGCGTCCGGAAAAGCACCCGCCGGTTCGGAGGCGTCCCCGGCGATGACGAAGATCCGATCGACACCGGAGTCCCGCAGCCGCGACACGATGTCGGTGAGGTGTGCCTCATCGCGCACCAACCGCGCCGCTATGTGCGGGGCGGCGCTGTAGCCGTGCTCGCTGAGCCGAACGGCCAGATCGATCGTGGGCCCCAGGCCCTTGGCCTCGGTCGTCGTCACCGTGACCACCACGTCCTTCGGGACATGGGCCAGTACCTTCTCCTCCGCGCTTTTGAACGGCAGGATCTCGTACGAGGCGTTGCGCAGCGCCTCCGCCAACGCCGCTTTCGCCGGGAGGACGAACAAGCTGCCGACGGCTCGGGAAGCGGGTTCCTGCGCGGTTCTCGCGGACGTCATCACATACTCCGTTGGTTGGTGCGGCGAAGCGAACATGAAGGGGCTGCGCGACCCTGCCTTCTTTGCGTGTACGCGCGGCGCATTCCGTGCAGGCCTGGCCCAGGACCTGCTGCAACGCCAGAAGTCCACACCTCGCCGCGGATCACGCGGATGACCTCATCCGCCCTTGGCGACCGTCGCGACCGGACCGGGACATGTGACGTAGACGAAAGCAACATAGGGACAATACGGGCACAGCGGACGCTCACAGCCCGGAAGTTCAGCAGGACTGCCGAGGTGGACCTTAATTCTGTTGCCGTGCCGAACGCGAAACCGCAGGATGTCTGGGCCGATCACATGTGATCCACCGAGGACGAAGAGTGACTGAGAACGACGAACAGCGCCAGACCCTGACGAACGCGCACGGTGTGCCGGTCCTGACCTACCTGCGCGGTGTTCGCGAGGGGCACCCATGGGCGGACCTGGCCGAAGTGGTCGGCCCCGACCCCGTGGACACCATCGTCTCCGACATGTCCGGATGGGCGGTGTCGGGATCGGTGGAGCTCGGCGGGCAACTGCTGCGCCGTGGCGCCCGGGTGATGCGGCACGCTCATGAGATGCGAAAGGACCTGATCGCGTGTCCACCGCCGGCCGACTGGTCATCGCGCCTCGGAGACGGACTTCGCGTGGTTCCTTGCGACCGCGCCGCCGACGCGGTCTTCCCGGCATGGCGAGCCGCATTTGCCGCCGGGCACCCTGACCATCACCAGGGCAGCGACGAAGAAGCACTGAACGAGCGTCTGGCACCTCTGCTGGCGGGCTCCGTCCTCGGTCCCGTCCTTCCGTGCAGTGCCCTGGTAGTGGACGAGACGGACCACGTCGTCGCCGGGGCGATCGTCACCGACCGCAACGGCCTGCCCTGGATCGCCGACGTGTTTCGCCAACCAGGGGCACGCTACGCGGGACTTGGCGCCAACCTGCTCCGCCGAGTGCTCAGCGATGCGGCGGCCGACGGGTTGAGCGAAGTCGCCCTCGCCGTGAGCGACGCGAATCCGGCACGCCGCGTGTACGAGAAGCTCGGTTTCGAACTGACTGAGACGTCGCTGACCGTCGTCGTGCCATAGGTCGCCTTCGTATGGCCCCGCTTGCTCTCTGCGGCGACCAGTGAGGTCGGTTCACGGTGGCCGGGCGGAGCGCGGGTGTGGCCGTAACGGCCGTCCACGGCGTGCGTTCGAGGACCAGGCGGCGCAGTGTGCGCATCTGGCGCGGGGTGTTCCAGCCGAGTGTGCCGACCACCCTGCCGTGGTGGCCGTAAGCGGCGGCGAAGTGGCCGTCCGATGGGTCGCCCTGGACGATCCGCAGGTCCGCATCGTGCGCGCCCGTTCACCCTTGTCGGCGGCGCGCAGCAGGACCCGTCACGCCACTGCGGTCGGCGATCCGTCGTCGACGAATCCAAGCCGCCGGTTCATGCCGATCGCCGAGGCGTTGCCGGGATGGTGGAGGGTCCGCAGCCAGCGCACGTCAGCAGAACGCGCGTACCGGATGGCGATGAGCTTCAGATCCACGACCCGCCGTCCAGGTACTCAGCGCTCCTGCGCGACTTCTTGCGCGACTTGAACCGCGGGTACTTGGCCCGCTTGCCGAAGAAGCCTGCGGAAGCCGCCTGCAAGTGCCGCAACGCCTGCTGAAGCGGCACCGCGGACACCTCGCCCAGGTAGGCCAGTTCCTCGGTCTTCTTCCATGCAGTCAGCATCGCCGACGTCTGGTTGTAGTTGACCCGCTTCTGCCGCGCCCACGCCTCGGTACGGGCCGCGAGCGCCATATTGTAGACCTTGCGCACACAGCCGAACGTGCGCGACAACTCGGCTGCCTGCGCATCGGTCGGATAGAAGCGGCACTTGAACGCCCGCTTCACCTGAATGGCCGTCACATCTCGCAAACTATCAAATCAGCCTGTGACGATCTGCTGAAATCCAGGTGATGGACAACGAATCACCCAGAGGCGATTCGCCATTCCCTGCCCTGCTCCGCAGGAGTCCGATTCCTCCCCAGCCTGAAAGCAGGGGTCTCCTCGGAGGCACCTCTATGAAGGTCACGGTCTACGGCTCACGTGTCAGCAACTCCAATCCTTGTCGAGGTCGAGCTGCTCGCGGCGCTGGGTGAAGGAGAACCAGTTGCCGGAGTCATCACGGAAGATGGCCTCGGTGCCGTACGGCCGTTCCTGCGGTTCCTGCAGGAACTCCACTCCGCGCGCCTTCATCGCCTGGTAGTCGGCATGGATGTCGTCGGTGGCGAATACGCCCGCGCCCAGTACGCCCTTGGCGATCAGCTTCTTCAGTTGCTCGGCGGACTCGGGGTCGAGCGCGGGCGGGCCCGGGACCATCAGCGTGAGTTCGAGATCCGGCTGGTCTTTGGCGCCGACGGTGAGCCAGCGCATCCCGGCCTCGCCCATCGTCATGTCGACACGGACCTCGAGCCCCAGCTTCTCGGTGTAGAACGCCCTGGCCCGGTCGTGGTCGAGGACCCAGACGTTGGCGATGGACAAGCCCTTGATCATGGTTGACTCCATGTGCTCGGCGGGGCGCCACTCGCCCACGCGCTGCAACCACCGTAGTTACCGCCGCCTCACGGGGCTTCTCCAAAGTTGCGCTCTTCGGTGCCGCGCGCCAACAGCCCCTTGAAGCTTCCGTGCCAGAGCAGCGCATAACACCCGGGAATCAGTGCCGCTCCCTGCCCGACATGCCGGGCACGGTACTCACTCGGGGTGAGGCCGGTGTGCTTCTTGAAGCTCGACGAGAAGGATCCCAGGCTGGTGAAGCCCACCAGTGTGCAGATCTCGGTGACCGACAGGTCGGCGGTGCGCAGCAGGTCCTCCGCGCGCTCGATGCGGCGGCGGCTCAGATACTGCCCCGGTGTCTGCCCGTACACATCCCGGAAGACGCGGACGAAGTGGTAGCGCGAGTATCCGGCGCGCGCGGCGAGCGCGTCCAGGTCGATGGGTTCGGCCCAATCGCGGTCCATGGCGTCCTTGGCCAGACGGAGCCGCCGCAACTGCGAGAGCTGGGCGTCGGACGTCGAGGCCGGCGTGGTACTCACCCAGCGATGGTGACACATCCCCCGGTGCCCGCCCCGGACGGGCTGATCCACAGGTCGACTACCGGCACTGCGTGCGGCGATTGTTCACCGGTGCGTGTTGAGCCGGGCTGCCTGGCGTGTCAGGTGGTCGCGTTCCGCGAGGTTGGGGGCCTTGTGGGCCGCCTCGGCGTACAGCCGGGCCGCTGTTGCCAGGTCGCCGTCCCGTTCGTGCAGGTACGCCGCGACCGCGGCGTGGCGGGGCAGTGAGTCGTCCAGTGCCGCGAGTGCCGCCAGGCCGGCGCGCGGTCCGTCGGCCTCGCCGACGGCGACGGCGCGGTTGAGCCGGACGACGGGGTTGTCGGTCAGGCGCGTGAGTTCGTCGTACCACTCGACGATCTGGACCCAGTCGGTCTCCTCTGTGGTGGGCGCGTCGGCGTGGAGTGCGGCGATGGCGGCCTGGGCCTGGAACTCGCCCAGCCGGTCGCGTGCGAGGGCCGTCTGCAGGATCCCGATGCCTTCGGCGATGGACTCGGTGTCCCACCGGCCTCGGTCCTGCTCGGCGAGCGGTACCAGGCTGCCGTCGGGTGCGGTGCGGCTGGCGCGCCGGGCGTGGTGGATCAGCATGAGGGCGAGCAGCCCCGCCGCCTCGGGGTGGTCGATCACGGTCGCGAGCTGCCGGGTGAGGCGGATGGCCTCGGCGGCGAGGTCGACGTCGCCGGAGTAGCCCTCGTTGAAGACCAGGTAGAGGACGCGGAGTACGGTGGCGACGTCGCCGGGCTGGTCGAACCGTACGTCGGAGACGGTGCGCTTGGCGCGGCTGATGCGCTGCGCCATGGTCGCCTCGGGCACCAGGTAGGCCTGGGCGATCTGCCGGGTGGTCAGCCCGCCGACGGCGCGCAGCGTGAGCGCGACCGCCGACGACGGGGTGAGCGACGGGTGGGCGCACAGGAAGTAGAGCTGGAGGGTGTCGTCCACCGCGGGCGTGGGCCCGGGTGCCGGTTCCTCGTCGACGAGGTCCTCACGCCGGCGGCGGGCGGCGTCCGCGCGGGTCGCGTCGAGGAAGCGGCGCCAGGCCACGGTGACCAGCCAGCCCTTGGGGTCCCTCGGTGGATCGGCCGGCCAGACGCGGACGGCTTCGACCAGGGCGTCCTGCACGGCGTCCTCGGCCGCCGCGAAGTCGGCTCCGCGGCGGACGAGGATCCCGAGCACGCTCGGCGTGAGGCTCCGGAGCAGGGCCTCGTTCATCGGTGAGGGCACTCCGTGATGGTGGGCGGCGCGGCCAGGAACGGGCGCACCTCGAGCCACTCGTGGATCGGCTTTCCGCCCGCCCCGGGGGCGGCGGACAGTTCCCCGGCCAGCTCGATGGCCCGCTCGTAGCTGTCGACGTCGATCACCATCCAGCCGGCGATGAGGTCCTTGGTCTCGGCGAACGGGCCGTCGGTGACCGGCGGGCGCCCCTCACCGTCATACCGGACCCAGGCCCCCTCGGGGGCGAGCGCCTGACCGTCGACGAACTCGCCGGTCTTCTCGAGCCGGGCCGCGAAGTCGTTCATGTACTGCATGTGGGCGGAGATCTCCTCCGGCGCCCACTGGTCCATCGGCACGTCGTTGACCGCGGCCGGAGCGCCTCGGTAGTGCTTGAGCAGCAGGTACTTCGCCATGGTGGTTCTCCTGGGTACTGGTGCGACCCATTGTCGTCGCGTTCACCCCGGGGACGGAGCCGGTCATCGATTCTCGACATCGCCGTCCGAAGTTTTTTCGGGCCCTCGTGATGAGCCCGGGGATGTGGGAGCGGTTCTCCTCCTACGGGATGTCCGCGAGCCTGCTGTACTACCTGTACGACCAGACCTCCGACGGCGGACTCGGGCTGGACAAGCCGACCTCGTCGGCGTTGGTGTCGATCTACGGTGCCCTGGTGTTCATGTCAGGCATCCTGGGCGGCTGGTCGGCGCGGCCGTCATGGCGGCCGGAGCTGTCATGCACCTGATCGCGCCGTGGGTGCAGCGGCGCATGGGCGGTGTGCGATGAGAAGAAGTAGGTCCAACGAGGAGGAGCAGGACATGCGAGTGGTGGTCGTCGGCAGCGGCATCACCGGTGCGGCAGCCGGTTACGAGCTGGCCCGGGCCGGAGTGGACGTGGTCCTGGTGGACTCGCTGACCCCCGGCCGCGCGACGTCGGCCGGTGCGGGCATCATCTGCCCGTGGTCGTCCCAGGTGGACGATCCGGACTGGTACCGGATCGCGGTCGCCGGAGCGGAGCACTACCCAAAGTTGCTGGCGGCGTTGACCGATGACGGGGAGACCGAGTTCGGCTACCGGCGGGTCGGCTCGCTGCGGCTGGTCTCGGAGGCCGAATCCGAGGAGGCGCTACGGCGCGTGGCCGAGCGTGCCGCGAAGTCCCCGATGGCCGGCGAGGTGGAGTTGATCGGCGCGCGCGGGGCCCGCGAGCTCTTCCCGCCGCTCGGACACGACGGCCCGGCGATCCACATCCCGGGCGGAGCGCGCCTGGACGGCCGCTCGGTCCGTGACGCGATGCTCGGCGCCGCGGTCCGGCACGGTGCTCGGGTCGTCAACGGCACGGCCGCGATCGTCGCCGACGGCACGGTCCGCGGAGTGCGGGTCGACGACGAGTTCGTCGGCGCGGACGCCGTGATCGCGGCGGCCGGCGCCTGGTCGCCGCAACTACTCGAACCGATCGGCGTCCAGGTGCGGGTCGCGCCGCAGCGCGGCCAGATCATGCATCTGCGGCTGCCCGGCGTGGAGACCGCGAACTGGCCCGTCGTGCTGCCGCGGTCACGGCACTACCTCCTGGCCTTCGACGACTCGCGGGTGGTGGTCGGCGCGACCCGCGAGGACGAGGCCGGCTTCGACCACCGGGTGACCGCGGCCGGAATGGCGGAGGTGCTCGGTGAAGCACTGTCGGTGGCCCCTGGGCTGGCCGGCGCCACGCACGTGGAGACCCGCATCGGGTTCCGCCCGATGGGACCCGACATCCGACCGCTGCTCGGCACGGTTCCGCAGGTTGCCGGGCTGGTCGTGGTCAACGGCCTCGGGGCGTCCGGTCTGACGATCGGCCCCTACGCGGGTTCGGTCGCCGCGCGCCTGGCCCGCCAGGTCGATCCCGGCATCGACCTGACGCCCTACGATCCGCTGCGTTGAGGTCTCGGCCCCGCGCCGGGTCGGCAGCCGCGCCACGGCTGCCGACCCGGCGCACGGGGTCAGGAGAGTCGAACGCCCCGGGGCGGCGGCGGCTCAACCGGGGAGGCCGGTCCGTTCCTCGATTCGCTGTAGAGCGTGCTTGAGGTACTGCGCGAACCGCGGGTAGTTCTCGCTCATCGGGAAGTGGCCGATGTCCTTCATCTCGATGAATTCCCCGCCGCGGATCTGCTTGGCGGTGCGCTCGCCGTCCTCGGGGGTGGTGAGGTAGTCGTAGTCGCCGGTGAGCATGATCACCGGGCACGCCTCGCCGTCGATGTCGCCGAGCCGGTCGCGCAGGTCGTGGTCGACCGAGTAGAAGTACAGGTCGCCCTTGAACGCCTCGGACCCCTGGCTGTAGTAGAACCACGTGGCCCAGCGGTCCCGCTCCGGAGACTGCGGTGCCATGAGGTCCCACACTCCGCTGGCGCACACCTGGGCCGCGTTGGCGTGCGGGTGCTGCCACCAGTCGAGGTAGAAGCCGGGCGAGTAGTCGGCGCCCTCGACCGGGATGACGGCCTTGAAACGGTCCGGGTGGCGCAGCGCCAGTTGCAGCGCGACATTGCCGCCGAAGGAGGAGCCCATGAAGATCGGGTCCTCCAGCCCGAGAGCGTCGCAGAATGCGGTGATGAACGCCACGTAGTGGTCGGCGGTGAGCTTGCACTCCTCTTTCCACCAGTCCGTATTCCGTGGCGGGTCGGACTTTCCGTGGCGGGCGAAGTCGTATGCGATGACGCGGTAATTGCTGGTGATCTCCTCGTCTTCCAGGAGATCACGCCACTGGTGGTTGTGGGCGCCGGCGGTGTGCTGGCAGACGAGCGGCTGGCCCTCGCCGTTCTCCAGATAGAACACCTTGTACTCGATGCCTTCGACGTCGATGGTGACGTAGTGGCCGGTGACCGGGGAGATGCGGGAATTGTTGCTCATCGGATTCCTTTCGGCGGGGGGATCGGTCAGCCCAGCGGGCCGGTGACGCGCAGCAGTTCCAGCTGCCGGGTCAGGCAGCGCAGGTTCTGCATGAGGACCAGCAGGTCCCCCTCAAGGCGCATGCCCCGTCGGAAGGTGGCCGCCCAGATGCCGTGGTACATGGGGCCGGGGGTCGGCCGGCAGAATCCCTGCCAGGTCTCGGCGGTCGCGCGGATCGCGAAGTCGTAGCCCGCCAGCGGCTCCGGGTCGACGATCAGTTCCTCGATGCGCCCGCGGTGCACGCGGACGAGAAAGGAATGGGTCTCCATGTCGAGCAGGTAGCTGCATGAGAAATACTTCCCGTGCGCCTGGATTTCCGCGTCGTCGTCACTGAGCCGACGGAAACGATCCACTGGCTTCTGCGCCGTTGCTGTCGCCATTTACCTCTCCTCGGTAATGCCGATGTTTCTGCAAAGCTAATGCGGTGCGGCGAGGCGGACTAATACAAGTCCGCCGCCGATCGATAATCCAGGGTTATTGATGGGCTGCGGCATGCTTCTGGGCCCGCGGAGAAGCCGGCGGTATCATTCCGGCCATGGAGCTGGACCTGCGTCTGCTGAGGTACTTCACGGCCGTCGCCGAGGACCTGCACTTCGGTCGGGCGGCCCGACACCTGCACATCTCTCAGCCCGCGCTCAGCGTCCAGATCCGCAAGCTGGAGCACATGTGCGGCGTGGAGCTGTTCCGCCGTACCAGCAGGCATGTCGAGCTGACCGCAGCCGGTGAGGCGGTCCTCGTCGAGGCACGCAAGACGCTGGCCGCCGCGGACCGGACCATCGCCGTGGCGCGGAGCGCCGCCCGAGGCAAGGCGAGCCGCTTGACAGTGGGGTTCGTGGCGAACGCCGCCGCGGAGCTGACGCCGCGATCCTCGAGGAGTTCGACCGCCGGCACCCGCGCGTCGACGTCCAGATGCGGCAGTTCGCCTTCCCCGATCCGCTCGCCGGGTTGGGCGACGGTGACGTCGACGTGGCGTTCGTCCGCCCTCCGCTGCGGTCGGACCCGGCCATCAAGAGCGCCCCGCTCCTCGACGAGGAGCGGGTGCTCATCCTTTCCGAGCGCCATCCGCTGGCCCAGTACCCGGCCGTGACGGTGGAGATGGTGCTCGACGAGCCGTTCGTCGCCCGCCGCGCCCCGGACGAGTGGCGCGATTTCTGGCTGGGCGTCGAGCACCGGGACGGCCATGCGGTGCGGATCGGAGCCGAGGTCTCCACCGTGGACGAGTGCCTGGAAGCCGTACTGACCGGCCGCGGAATCGCGTTCACGCAGTCCTCGTCCCAGCGCTACTACGCCCGCCCCGGGCTCGCGTTCGTCCCGGTCTCCGGACTGTCCGGCAGCACCGTCGCGATCGCCTGGCGGCAGGACGACTCCACCCCCCTGGTTCACGAGTTCGTCTCCGCAGCCCACAGTGTGCGCCGTTCACACGGTGGCGTGCCGGCTCCCCTTCCCGCCCGCTGGGGCCGGCAGACCGCTTAGCCACTTCACCGCACGGCTCGGGGGCGGGCAGCAGCGCGGGCAGCCGCACGGTGTGGACGTTCCGCACCTCGGCGGCGCGGCAGGGCCGGCTGTCGGTGCTGTCCGCCGCCTACGACGCGGACCTCGACCGCACCAACACCGCGCCGGCCGCTGCGGACTCGCGCTGAAGGTGTCCGCCGGCGAGCAGGGCGGCGGCACGGTCGAACTCTCGGACGTGACGGTGGAGTACGCGGTCGGGCAGCAGCAGCCCGTGGTCCGCGCCTACTCGGTGCGCTGACGCCTGAGGCCCGACGGGTGTGTCCCGGTCCGGTACCGGACCGGGACACCCGTTCGCCGTGGCGGGGTCCTTCGTGCGCGGGTCGCTGTCGCGCGGGGGCGCCGGGCGGGTCAGGCGCCGGCCGGGAGCGGGGCGGCCGGGTCGAGCAGGCCGGTCTCCCGCAGGTCGTGCCAGAAGGCGGCGGGAACCTCCTCGCGCAGGGCGCCGAGGTCCTCGGCGATGCGGGAGGGGCGGGTGGCGCCGGGGATCGCGGCGGCGGCTGCCGGGTGGGCGAGGGCGAACTGCAGCGCGGCGGCCTTGACGGACACACCGTGCCGCTCGGCCACTTCCCGGATGCGGCGGACGGTCTCCAGGATGTGGGCCGGTGCCGGCTGGTACTCGAAGTGGGTGCCGCCGGCCAGGACGCCGGAGCTGTAGGGGCCGCCGACGACCATGTCGACGCCCTGTTCACGCGCCGCGGGCAGCAGCCGCTGCAACGCCTGGCGGTGGTCCAGCAGGGTGTAGCGGCCGGCCAGGAGGAATCCGTCGGGGCGCGGCTCGTCCAGGGCGAGGGTGAGCTCGACGGGCTCCACCCGGTTGACGCCCAGGCCCCAGGCCTTGATCACGCCCTGGTCGCGCAGGTCGTCCAGGACCCGGAAGGCGCCGGTGCGGGCGGTCTCGAACTGGGCGAGCCAGCGGTCGCCGTGGAAGTCCTGTGCGATGTCGTGCACCCAGACGATGTCCAGCCGGTCGGTGTTCAGCCGCTTGAGGCTGTCCTCGATGGAACGCTTGGTGGCGTCGGCGCTGTAGTCGTCCGTCATCCTGTTGGGACGGCCGTGCTCGAACAGGCCGCCCTTCTCGCCCAGGTCGCGGGTGGCCGGGTCCTCCACCGCGTCGTCGATGACACGGCCGACCTTCGTGGACAGGACGAAGGAGTCCCGCGGCTGCCGGGACAGCATCTCGCCGAGCCGCATCTCGGCCAGGCCCGCGCCGTAGAACGGGGCGGTGTCGTAGTACCGGATGCCCTGGTCCCAGGCGGCCTGCAGGGTGGCCTGCGCCTCGTCCTCGGTGATGGCCCGGAACATGTTGCCCATGGGGCGGTACCGAAGCCCAGCGAACCGGGCAGCAGGTGGGTGAGGCTCATCAGGAGCTCCCTTTCGTACGTGGTGGTGAGCCGCTCGGCGCCCTCCCCGTACGCTCTTCCGCGACCTTTCTTGCGTACGACGATAGTTGCACACGCCTTTTAATGCAAGCGCGCGTTAAGCGCGTGCGAGGGTGGGTCCGGCGTGCCCTCTCGGCCTGCGGAATCAGAGGAAACGGCCCGTGGCCGGACCGTCCTCGGCGGAGGACGGTCCGGCCACGGGCTTGGGAGCAGAGGTCGCCGGGCTCAGGGCAGGATGGAGTCGACGTACCCGCCGTCGACGCGCAGGGCGCCGCCGGTGGTGGCGGAGGCGTGGGGCGAGGCGAGGTAGACGACCATGTTGGCGATCTCCTCGGGCTCGATGAGCCGCTGGAGCAGGGACTGGGGACGGTACTTGACCATGAACTCGTGCTGCGCCTCGTCTCCCAGGGCAGCTCGTCGCCGACGAGCTCGCGGACGAATGCCTCGACGCCGCCGGTGTGGGTCGGTCCGGCGATGACGGAGTTGACGGTGACGCCGGTGCCGGCGGCATCCTTGGCGAACCCGCGGCCGACGGCGAGCAGCGAGGTCTTCGTCATGCCGTAGTGGATCATCTCGGCGGGGGTGACCACGGCCGAGTCGCTGGCAAGGTTGAGGACGCGCCCCCAGCCCCGTTCCTTCATTCCGGGCAGGTAGGCGCGGATGAGCCGAACGGCGGAGAGGACGTTGACCTCGAAGTAGCGGCGCCACTCGGCGTCGTCGATCTCCAGCGGAGCGGCGACGCCGAAGATGCCGAGGTTGTTGACGAGGATGTCGACCGTGGGCACGCCCTCCAGTACGGCGGCAGCGCCCTGCTCTGTCGCCAGGTCGCCCGCGGCGCCGGTGACGTCGTCGCTGCCGGAGTCGGCACGTACGGTGCCGACGGCCGCCGCGACGCGCTCCTCGCCGCGGCCGTTGACGACGACGCGGGCGCCCGCGCGGGCGAGGCCGGTGGCGATGGCGTGGCCGATGCCCTGGGTGGAGCCGGTGACCAGGGCGGTGCGGCCGGAGAGATCGATCTGCATGACACGTTCCCGTCGTTGAGGCTGTGGAGCTGCTGCGGCGGTGTCGGTGCCCCTGGGCCCCCGGGTACCCGTCCGCGGCGGACGGGCGAGCGCCTTACGTGCGCCAACAATAATTGCACACGACGACTAATGGCAAACGCGGGTAGAGTGAGGTACGTGATACCGCGGCAGGCCTTCCGCCTCCGCCTCCACTCGCACGACCCGCACCGAGGGAGTTGCTCATGACCGCCACCGACCCGGCGATGACCGCACTGGCACACGGCTGGTCGGCGCTCTCGCTGCTCCACGGACGCATCGAGAGCAGAGTCGAACGCGCGCTTCAGACCGCACACCGGTTGAGCGCGCGCGAATACTCACTGCTGGACGTACTGAGCCGCCAGCACGACGGCGAGGGCGGGCACCTCCAGATGCGGCAGGTCGCCGACTCCGTCGTCCTCAGCCAGAGCGCCACCACGCGGCTGGTGACCCGGCTGGAGGACCGCGGGCTGCTCTCGCGCTACCTGTGCCCCACCGACCGCCGCGGCATCTACACCGAGGTCACCGACGACGGCCTGCGCCTGCTGGAGGAGGCCCGCCCCACCCACAACACGGCCCTGCGCGAGGCCCTCGACCAGGCGGCCACCGAGCCCGTGCTCGCACCCCTGGTCCACGCCGTCGAGCAATTGCAGGGCGGCGTCCAGCCGGTATGACCCGACGCCGCCTGTGATGGCGTCATGGAGGGGCTCCTCGCCCGATCCTGCTCACGACCTCTGTTCGAGGACGTCCACAGCCAGTTTCCCCACCGCGGTGTCGTCGACCTCGACACCGAGCCCCGGACCGTCGGGCACCCGCGCCGTCCCGTTCTCGATCGTCACCGTCGGCCCCGCGTAGGGTGATTCGACGAACTGACGACCATTCAGGTCCACGGGCGTGTCGAGCCCGTGGGCCGCGAAGAGGTGCAGCGAGGCGGCGAGCCCCACGTCCGAGTCGGTGAGCCCCGACCCCATGAGCTGTACGCCGCAGTCCTCGGCCAGTGCGCACAGCCGCCGTGAGAGCGTGAGCCCGCCGCTGCGCTGCACCTTGGCGATGGCGATGTCGACGGCCTCGAGACGGACGAACGTCGCCAGGTCGGTGGGGTGGCGCAGGCTCTCGTCGAGCGCGACCGGGATCGGCGAGCCGTCCCGGAGCCTGCGCAGTCCGGCGATGTCGTTGGCGGGCAGCGGCTGTTCGAAGGCGGTCACCCCGAGGCCGGCCAGGCGGGCGGACATGCGCAGCGCGGCCGGCACGGTGTACGCCTGGTTGGCGTCCACCCACAACGGGGCTCCGGCCGGGGCGTGTTCGCGCACGGCCGCCACCACGGCCGCGTCCGTCTCCTCGTCGTGCAGCCCCACCTTCACCTTGAACGCCCGGTAGCCCTCGCCCACGCCCTCCGCCACGCTGTCGCCGACCTCCGCCGGTGACTGGCCGGAGACGACCCAGCCCAGCTCGATCGTCTCCCGGCGCCGCTGCCCCCACAGCGTGCCCAGCGGCACGCCGGCCGCCCGGCCGAGCAGGTCGTGCAGCGCGACGTCGACCGCTCCCTTGGCCAGCGGGGCGCCGATGGTGAAGCCCCGGTTGACGGCCCGGTCGAACGCGGTGTCCACGCCGTCGAGGTCCCAGGCCGGGCGCCCGAGGACCGCCGGCGCGAGATAGCGGTCGACGGTCGTGACGATCGACTCCGCGGTCTCGTAGGTCCACGCGGGGATCGGCGTCGCCTCGCCCCAGCCGTGCACGCCGTCGGCGTCGACCCGTACCAGGACGCGGATGCTGGGCCGGCCGGCCACGGCCACCGCGCCGCCGGAGACTCCGAAGGAGCGCCGGGTGGGAAGGGCAACGGCGTACGTGGTGACGCGGTCGATGGTCAGGTCGCCGAGCGAGAGCCGAAGCGGTGTCATGGGCGGTCCTATCTATTGATGTGGGTCTGAACGGGCGGCTCGGGAGCCGGTAGGCGGCACCGGAGCCGGTGGGCGGCAGCGGAGTCCGTGCGCGGCCGGGAGTCGGTGGGCGACCGGGCGCGTGACGTCACCCCCGTCCCGGCGGCGCCGTGCCGCCCCGCCAGGGGGCCGTGCTGCCCCGCAGCAGGATCTCGCCGGCGATGCGCTCCACGCGCGAGCGCCGTCCCCGCGGCTCGCGCAGCGCCAGGTCCAGGACGGTCTCCCCCATCCGCACGAGCGGCAGCGCGACCGTGGTCAGCGGCGGGGTGAGGTCCCGGACGATCGGTACGTCGTCGAAGCCCGCGAGCGACAGGTCCTCCGGCACCCGGAGCCCGCTTTCGCGCAGTGCCGCCAGCGCCCCGACGGCCATCACGTCCGTGACGGCGAAGACGCAACTCGCCCTGAGGCCCCGGTCGAGCAGTTCGGCGGTCGCCGCGTACCCGCCCTCACGGGTGAACGCGCCCTCGACCACCTGGTCGGCGGCCAGCCGGATCGAGTGCTCGGCCAGCGCGTCACGGAAGCCGCGCAGCCGATCGGCGACCGTCGTCAGCGACGGCGGCCCGGTCAGTACCGCGAACTCCCGGTGCCCCAGGCCGATCAGGGCCCTGGCCAGCTCCGCCGCCGCGGCCCGGTTCTCCGGCAGCACCGTGTCCACCCGCAGGCTGCGGTGGCGGCTGACGACGGCGACCCGGCCGCCGCCGGCCACGTACGGCCCCAGTTCCGCGGCCATCGACCGCTCCCAGTCCGCGTCCTCGAAGCCTGAGCCGATGAGCAGGATGGCCCGGGCGCGGTGGGCGCGCAGCGTCGAGACGTAGGCGACCTCACGCGCGGGTTCGCGGAAGGTGCTCGCCAGCATCACCATGAGGTGCCGGGCGGCGGCGGCGCGCATCACGCCGCTGGCTATGGCGGAGAAGTACGGGTCGCCGACGTCGTGGCAGATGACACCGACGACTGAGCTCTGGGCGCTCGCGAGCGCCTGCGCATGGGCGTTGGGGATGTAGCCGAGGTGCTCGGCGGCGAGCAGCACGCGCCTGCGCAGGTCCTCGCGGACCCGTGCGGTGCCGTTGAGTGCCCGCGAGGCGGTGGCCGCGGAGACCCCGGCGGTACGGGCGACGGAGTCCAGGGTCACATGCGCCCGTGCCCGTTCGGGCCGTTCGGGTACAGGCGCGTTGTCTCGGCTTACGGGTCGGTTCACGGCACCCCCAGATCGCACAGGGCCACGGGCGCGGCGAGGTCCGGAAACCTCTTGACGCCCTATTGACCATTCGTACGCGCTGTCCCTAACGTGGCAGAGCATAGCAGAAAGCGCTTTCTGGAAGCGTTTTCCGATACTACCAGGCGTTTCACCAACCCCCCACGGCTCCTTTCCCGGCACGACCCGACGTCAGAGGAGTTCACTCATGAGCCAGAGCACCATCCGCCGAACTCCCGCTCCCCCGGCGGGAGTCAAGGAGCGCGCGCAGCGTGGTGCGGCCGAACGGCTCGGCGAGGCGGTGGAGCGGTCGTGGCGGCCGTTCGCCCTGCTCCTCGCGTGCCTCGTCGCCTGGTGGGCCGTCTCGGCCTCCGGCCTGGTCGAGTCGTACCTCGTGCCGTCACCGGGCGCGACCCTGGATCTGATGGCCACCAAGAGCGGCTACCTCTGGCACCACAGCTGGGTGACCACGTACGAGACGCTGCTGGGCTTTGTGATCGCGGTCGGCGTCGGCGTCCTCGCGGCCGTGCTGATGGTCTACTCGTCGACCGTCGAGAGGACGCTGTATCCCATCCTGCTGTTCGCCCAGGTGATCCCGAAGATCGCCATCGCGCCGCTGTTCGTGGTGTGGTTGGGCTTCGGCATCGCGCCGAAGATCCTCATCGCCGTGCTCATCGCCTTCTTCCCGGTGGTCATCTCCATGGTGACCGGCCTGAAGTCGGTGGACCCCGAGATGATCCAGCTCTCCCAGACGATGGGTGCGAGCGCGCTGCAGACCTTCGTCAAGATCCGCTTCCCGGCGTCGTTCCCGCACCTGTTCTCCGGCCTGAAGGTGGCCGTCACGCTGGCGGTCACCGGTGCGGTCGTCGGCGAGTTCGTCGGTGCCAACGAAGGTCTCGGCTATGTGATCCTCCAGGCGAACGGCAATCTCGACACCCCGATGCTCTTCGCCGGACTCCTGGTGATGTCGCTGATCGGTGTCGTCCTCTTCGTGCTGGTGGAAATCGCCGAGAAGCTCCTGCTCCCCTGGCACGCCAGCCGCCGGGGCGACGCCGTCAGCACCGCGTACTGAGGCAACTTCCCGCTCCCGCTCCGAGAAGGGTCGAACCATGCACCTGCGCAGACTGCCCATCGTCATCGTCCCGCTACTGCTGTTCGCCACCGCCTGCGGCGGCGAGGGCTCGGACAAGACCACGAGCTCGTCGGGCAAGGAACTCGACAAGGTCACGCTCACGCTGAACTGGTATCCCTACGGCGAGCACGCGCCGTTCTACTACGGCAAGCAGCAGAAGATCTACGAGAAGCACGGCATCGACCTCCAGATCCGGGCCGGACAGGGCTCGCAGAAGACCGTGCAGGCCACTGCCGCCGGGCAGACCGACTTCGGCTGGGCGGACACCCCGGCGGTCCTCGCGGGCGTGGACCAGGGCGTCAAGGTCAAGAGCCTGGGTGTGTTCCTTCAAACCACCCCGGCGTCCGTGCAGTTCTTCGCCGACAAGGGCATCGACAAGCCTGCGGACATCAAGGGCAGGACGATCGCCGGAACCGCCGGTGACGCCCTCTCCAGGACCTTCCCGGTCTTCCTCGAGAAGAACGGGATCGCCGAGTCCGACGTGAAGATCCAGAACACCGACCCGGCCGGCAAGATCGCCGCGGTGATCTCCGGCCAGACCGACGCGCTGCTCGGATACGCCAGCGACCAGGGCCCCACCATGCAGAACAAGGCCGGCAAGAAGGTCTCCTACCTGCGCTTCTCCGAACATGGGCTCAACTTCTACTCCAACGGCCTCATCGCCGGGCAGCGCGCCCTCACCAGCGATCCCGACCTGGCCAAGCGCATGGCCCAGGCCACCAGCGAGGCATGGGCCGCGGCGGAGAAGAGCCCGGGCCCCGCCGTCGCCTCGATGGCGGGCGCCTCCGACCAACTGCCGCCCGAGAAGGTCCTGTCCGACCAGTTCGCCACCACGCTGACCCTGCTGCACACCGACGCCACCCAGGGCAAGGCCCCGGGCGTCAACACCGAGGCGGACTGGCAGAAGACCGTAGACCTCTTCGCCCAGGTCGGCATGGTCCGCAACGCCAAGCCGGTCTCGGAGTACTGGGACACCAGCGCGGCCCCGAAGGGATGACTGTGGCAGAGAAGACCATCCGCACGCCGTGGGCGGCCGACCGGGAGCCGTCCGCGGCCGAGTCGTCCACGGCCGTCGAACTCGACGCGGTGCAAGTGCGGTTCCGTACGAAGAAGAGGGACGTCACCGCCCTGCGGGAAGTCTCGCTCGACGTCGCGCCCGGTGAGTTCGTCGCCATCGTCGGACCGTCCGGGTGCGGCAAGTCGACCCTGCTCAAGCTTGTCGCGGGCCTGCTGCGGCCGTCCTCGGGCGCCGTCCGGCTGCACGGCGAGGACGTCACCGCGCCCCGCCCCGACATCGGGTACGTCTTCCAGCGCGCCGCGCTGCTCGAATGGCGCACGGTCCGGCGGAACATCCTTCTCCAGGCCGAGATGCGGAAGATGCCCGCCGACCGGGCCCGCGCCCGGGCCGCCGAACTCATCGAGATGACCGGCCTGACCGGCTTCGAGGACGCGTACCCGCACGAACTGTCCGGCGGCATGCAGCAGCGCGTGGCGCTGTGCCGAGCGCTGCTGCACGAGCCGCCGGTGCTGCTCATGGACGAGCCCTTCGGCGCCCTCGATGCTCTCACCCGCGAGCAGATGAACGTCGAACTGAACCGTATCTGGCGGGAGACCGGCACCACCGTCCTGCTGGTCACCCACTCGATCTCCGAAGCGGCCTACCTGGCGGACCGCGTGGCGGTGATGAGTGCGCGGCCCGGCACGATCACCGAGATCATCGACGTCGGCCTGCCGCCGGAACGTGACTACACCGACACCATGAGCCGCCCGGAGTTCCGCCGCGCCACGGCCCGAATCCGCACTCTGCTGGGCGCGGCCTCGGCAGCCGACTGAGCGGCACCGAACTTCCGGCCGTCGCGAAAAGGGCGGTGCCTTCGGCCGACGAGGCCGAAG
>NZ_JBEYTS010000056.1:0-44768 GCF_040643155.1 Streptomyces sp. NPDC047453
CTACTCACGTGAGTAGTCCGCGGGCGCCCGCAAGCGGAAGCGGAACTCAGTCCCGCGCCTCCGCCAGCAGCTTCTGGATCCGGCTCACGCCCTCCACCAGGTCCTCGTCACCGAGGGCGTAGGACAGGCGCAGGTAGCCCGGCGTGCCGAAGGCCTCGCCCGGGACGACCGCGACCTCGGCCTCCTCCAGGATCAGCGCGGCCAGCTCCACCGAGTTCTGCGGGCGCTTGCCGCGGATCTCCTTGCCGATCAGCGCCTTCACCGACGGGTAGGCGTAGAACGCGCCCTCCGGCTCCGGGCAGAGCACGCCGTCGATCTCGTTGAGCATCCGCACGATGGTCTTCCGCCGCCGGTCGAAGGCCTCGCGCATCTTCGCGACCGCCTCCAGGTCGCCGGAGACGGCGGCGAGGGCCGCGACCTGGGAGACGTTCGACACGTTCGAGGTGGCGTGCGACTGGAGGTTGGTCGCGGCCTTGACCACGTCCTTCGGGCCGATGACCCAGCCCACGCGCCAGCCGGTCATGGCGTACGTCTTCGCCACGCCGTTGACGACGACGCACTTGTCGCGCAGCTCGGGCAGGAGCGCCGGCAGGGACACCGAGACGGCGTCGCCGTAGACCAGGTGCTCGTAGATCTCGTCGGTCAGTACCCACAGGCCGTGCTCGAGGGCCCAGCGGCCGATCGCCTCGGTCTCGGCCTCGGAGTAGACCGCGCCGGTCGGGTTGGACGGGGAGACGAAGAGGACGACCTTGGTCTTCTCCGTGCGGGCGGCCTCCAACTGCTCGACCGACACGCGGTAGCCGGTGGTCTCGTCCGCGACGACCTCGACCGGGACACCGCCGGCCAGGCGGATCGACTCCGGGTACGTCGTCCAGTACGGCGCCGGCACGATGACCTCGTCGCCCGGGTCGAGGATGGCGGCGAACGCCTCGTAGATGGCCTGCTTGCCGCCGTTGGTGACCAGGATCTGCGAGACGTCCGGCTCCCAGCCGGAGTCGCGCAGCGTCTTCGCGGCGATCGCGGCCTTCAACTCGGGCAGGCCGCCGGCCGGCGTGTAGCGGTGGTACTTGGGGTTCCGGCAGGCCTCGACGGCGGCCTCGACGATGTAGTCCGGGGTCGGGAAGTCCGGCTCGCCGGCGCCGAAGCCGATCACGGGACGCCCGGCGGCCTTGAGGGCCTTGGCCTTGGCGTCCACGGCGAGGGTGGCGGACTCGGAGATCGCGCCGATGCGGGCGGAGACCCGGCGCTCGGTGGGAGGGGTTGCAGCGCTCATACCGTCCATCGTTTCAGACCGGAAACGCCCGGGGCACGCGGGTTTCACAGGATGAACAAGGCCGGTCGAACCTCCGTACATCCGTCCGGATCCCGCCTCCTGCCAGGCGATCTTCCAACGACCGGAGCCGGTTGGGCACTTTCTGTTCGACGACCGGCGCCGGAACACGTACACTCTCACCTCGTTGGCCTTCAGCAGCCGCTGTCGCACCGGGTGCACACCGGGCACCCGGTCGTATGCGGTACGTTGGGGGCACACAAAGGGTCGTAGCTCAATTGGTAGAGCACTGGTCTCCAAAACCAGCGGTTGGGGGTTCGAGTCCCTCCGGCCCTGCTACACACACCATCGCCAGGATGTGTGCGCATGTACGTACAGAAATGCACCGCCGTGCGGCTCGACCGGGCGCGGCACGGCCACGACCCGGAATCAGGTGAGGACGAATGACGGACGCCGTGGGCTCCCTCGACACGCCTGATGCCCAGGACGAGGTGACGGAATCCAAGAAGGCCCGCAAGGGTGGCAAGCGTGCCAAGAAGGGCCCGCTCAAGCGCCTTGCTGTCTTCTACCGTCAGATCATCGCGGAACTCCGCAAGGTCGTCTGGCCGACCCGCAATCAGCTGACGACGTACACCACCGTGGTGATCGTCTTCGTCGTCATCATGATCGGCCTGGTGACCGTGATTGACTATGGGCTCAGCCACGCGGCCAAGTACGTCTTCGGCTGAGCCAAGAGCGAAGGGCGCCGCGGTTACCGGCGCCCCTTTTCGCATGTTCCACCCCTATGTATCCAGGAAGAAGCAGCCACCGTGTCTGACCCGAACCTGAACGACGCCATCGAGCCGACCGAGTCCGTGGATGACGAGCTCGACATCGTCGAGGGTGCGGACGAGGTCGACGAGGCCGAGGCTGCCGAGGCCGCCGCGGGCGAGCCGGCCGAGGAGGCCGCCGTCCACGTCGTGGACGAGGCGCCGGGGGGTGAGGCCGAGGAAGGGGAGCCGGAGGCCGAGGTCGACCCGGTCACCAAGCTCCGCGAGGAACTGCGCGCGCTGCCCGGCGAGTGGTACGTCATCCACACCTACGCCGGCTACGAGAAGCGCGTGAAGGCGAACCTGGAGCAGCGTGCCGTCTCGCTGAACGTCGAGGACTTCATCTACCAGGCCGAGGTGCCCGAGGAAGAGATCGTCCAGATCAAGAACGGCGAGCGCAAGACCGTCCGGCAGAACAAGCTGCCCGGCTACGTCCTCGTCCGCATGGACCTGACGAACGAGTCCTGGGGCGTCGTCCGCAACACCCCGGGCGTCACCGGGTTCGTGGGCAACGCCTACGACCCGTACCCGCTGTCCCTGGACGAGATCGTCAAGATGCTCGCCCCCGAGGCGGAGGAGAAGGCCGCCCGCGAGGCCGCCGAGGCCGAGGGCAAGCCGGCCCCGCAGCGCAAGGTCGAGGTCCAGGTGCTGGACTTCGAGGTCGGCGACTCGGTCACCGTCACCGACGGCCCGTTCGCCACGCTCCAGGCCACGATCAACGAGATCAACCCGGACTCCAAGAAGGTCAAGGGCCTCGTCGAGATCTTCGGCCGCGAGACCCCGGTCGAGCTGAGCTTCGACCAGATCCAGAAGAACTAGTTTCACCGCGGTTCTTTCTGGACGTACCGCTTCCGGGCAGGTCAGGCGATCGCTCGAGCGATCGCCTGACCTGCCCGGTTTTCAGCCGCGCAGCCATACCCGTTATCGTTGTGCGGTATGCCTGCGTCCGGGTGGTACCCGAGCGCCGGCAGGACCCGAATCGAAAGGACCCGGAGAGCAATGCCTCCCAAGAAGAAGAAGGTCACGGGGCTCATCAAGCTCCAGATCCAGGCCGGCGCCGCCAACCCGGCTCCGCCGGTCGGCCCGGCGCTGGGTCAGCACGGCGTCAACATCATGGAGTTCTGCAAGGCCTACAACGCCGCGACCGAGTCGCAGCGCGGTTGGGTCATCCCGGTGGAGATCACGGTCTACGAGGACCGTTCCTTCACCTTCATCACCAAGACCCCGCCGGCCGCCAAGATGATCCTCAAGGCCGCGGGCGTGGAGAAGGGCTCCGGCGAGCCGCACAAGACCAAGGTCGCCAAGATCACCGAGGCGCAGGTCCGCGAGATCGCCCAGACCAAGCTGCCCGACCTCAACGCCAACGACCTGGACGCCGCCGCGAAGATCATCGCCGGCACCGCGCGTTCCATGGGCGTCACGGTCGAGGGCTGAACCCCACCTTCGTAGCACCATGCGGCTGATGGCCGCACGTGGCAGGGCCCGCTCGGCCCGTACCACGACTCCTTTCAGAACACACAGGAGCAGTTGTGAGCAAGCGCAGCAAGGCTCTCCGCGCTGCGGACGCCAAGATCGACCGGGAGAAGCAGTACGCCCCGCTCGAGGCCGTCCGTCTCGCCAAGGAGACCTCCACGACCAAGTTCGACGGCACCGTCGAGGTCGCCTTCCGTCTGGGTGTCGACCCGCGCAAGGCCGACCAGATGGTCCGTGGCACCGTGAACCTTCCGCACGGCACCGGTAAGACCGCCCGGGTCCTGGTCTTCGCGACCGGTGACCGTGCCGAGGCCGCACGTGCCGCCGGCGCCGACATCGTCGGCGCGGACGAGCTGATCGACGAGGTGTCGAAGGGCCGTCTGGACTTCGACTCCGTCGTCGCCACCCCGGACCTCATGGGCAAGGTCGGCCGCCTCGGCCGCGTCCTCGGCCCGCGTGGTCTGATGCCGAACCCGAAGACCGGCACCGTCACCCCCGACGTGGCCAAGGCCGTCACCGAGATCAAGGGCGGCAAGATCGAGTTCCGCGTCGACAAGCACTCGAACCTGCACTTCATCATCGGCAAGACGTCGTTCGACGACAGCAAGCTGGTGGAGAACTACGGCGCGGCGCTGGAGGAGATCCTCCGTCTGAAGCCGTCCGCCGCCAAGGGTCGTTACATCAAGAAGGCCGCCATCACCACCACGATGGGCCCCGGCATCCCGGTCGACCCGAACCGCACCCGCAACCTCCTCGTCGAGGAGGACCCGGCCGCGGTCTGAGCCGGTCCGCGCCGGTCTGGGCCGGTCCGGGCTCCACGGCTCGCACAGCTGAGGGACGAGTCCCGCAACCTTTTCGGGTGCGGGGCTCGTCCCTTTTCCGTGGGGCTCCTGTACGACGTCTTCCGTACGTCCGTGCGCGACGTCCGTGCGACTCCCATACGCCTGTCACAGGGCTGCGTTAGCGTGAAGATCACAGCAACCGCATAGGGGTGGGACGAATGACGAGCACGACCGCGCGCCGTATCACGCTCTCCGTCGTGGCGGTGACCTCGCTGACCGCAGTGGCCGCCTGTGGCTCCTCCGGCGGCTCCTCCGGTTCCTCCGGCGGCTCGGGCAAGGGCGACGGCGCGGCCGGCCGGGGGCTCGCGCACGTGAGCCCCGTCGCGGCCCTGCGCTCCGCCGACACCTCCACCGCCGCGGCCGACTCCGCCAGAGTGTCGATGACGACCAGCATCGGCACGCTGATGTCGATGAAGGGCGACGGCACCCTCGACTGGGGTGACGGCCTGACCGGCACGCTCAAGCTCACCTACACCGGCGGCACGGTCGCCGAGACGATGCGCCGGATCGGGGCCACGACGATGGAGGCGCGGTACCTGCCCGACGCCTACTACGCCCACATGGGCGACGCCTATGCGCGGCAGACGGGCGGCAAGCACTGGATCGCGTACCGCTACGAGGACCTCGGGGCCCTCGCAGGCGGCTCCGGCGAGTACATGCAGGAGCAGCTGAAGAACGCCACGCCGAACCAGTCGGTGAAGCTGCTGCTGGCCTCCGGCGACGTCAGGAAGGTCGGCGAGGCGACGGTGCGCGGCGAGCACACCACGCACTACGCGGGCACGGTGAACGTCGCCGACTTCGCCGGCAAGACCTCGAACCTGCCCAAGCGCCAGATGGACGAGCTGAAGAAGCAGCTCAGCGAGGCGGGCGTCACCACGGAGTCCATCGACATCTGGGTCAACGACCGGAACCTGCTGGTCAAGAAGGTCGAGAAGGCGGACATGGCGACCGGCACCATGACCAACACCGCCTACTACAGCGACTACGGCGTGAAGACCTCCGTCCAGGTGCCCCCGGCCGGCGACACCATGGACTTCAAGGACCTGATGAAGTCCCAGGGCGCCACCGCGGGCGGCACCGGCATCGGCTCCTGAGCCGCGCTCCCGAGGCGATTTGCTTTGCGGTAGCCCCCTCCCGTACGCTCCCACAGAAGCCAAAGACCGCTGGTCGTTGCCGCGCGCTCGTACGAGGGTGCGGTGGCCGAAGGATCCGCTGAACTGCGGACGACCCGCGCAGGTGACTGTGGAAGAACTCCCGGAGCACGCGTCGATCCCCGTGTGTGCACCCGGTCGAGTCCGCCCCGAGCGCCTGCGCCGGGGCGTTTCGTTTTCCCCAGTCCTCCTTCGGGTCCGCGCGGTCCGAATCACCCGGAAGGAGGCCGAGGCTCTATGGCGAGGCCCGACAAGGCTGCCGCGGTTGCGGAGCTGACGGACAAGTTCCGCAGCTCCAACGCCGCCGTGCTGACCGAGTACCGCGGTCTCACCGTGGCGCAGCTCAAGACGCTGCGCCGGTCGCTCGGTGAGAACGCCCAGTACGCCGTGGTGAAGAACACGCTGACCAAGATTGCGGCCAACGAGGCCGGGATCATGCTGGACGACCAGCTCTTCGCTGGTCCGACGGCCGTCGCCTTCGTCACCGGTGACCCGGTGGAGTCGGCGAAGGGTCTCCGTGACTTCGCCAAGGACAACCCGAATCTCGTCATCAAGGGCGGTGTCCTTGAGGGTAAGGCGCTGTCCGCCGACGAGATCAAGAAGCTTGCGGACCTCGAGTCCCGCGAGGTTCTGCTCTCCAAGCTGGCCGGTGCCTTCAAGGGGAAGCAGTCCCAGGCTGCATCCGTCTTCCAGGCGCTGCCGTCGAAGCTCGTCCGCACCGTGGACGCGCTGCGCGCCAAGCAGGACGAGCAGGGCGGTGCCGAGTAACTCGGCTCGCTTTCTGATCCGAGCCGCCTGACGCGGCGAGGGTCGCAGCGGGCCGACGTACGCCCGCCTCACCCAGTACATCCGGCACCTGCCGATTTGAGTGGAAGGACCGCCATCATGGCGAAGCTCAGCCAGGAAGACCTGCTCGCGCAGTTCGAGGAGATGACCCTCATCGAGCTCTCCGAGTTCGTGAAGGCCTTCGAGGAGAAGTTCGACGTCACCGCCGCCGCGGCCGCCCCGGTCATGGTCGCCGGTGCCGCCGGTGGCGCTGCCGCCGAGGTCGTCGAGGAGAAGGACGAGTTCGACGTCATCCTCGCCGGCGCCGGCGAGAAGAAGATCCAGGTCATCAAGGTCGTGCGCGAGCTGACCTCCCTGGGCCTGAAGGAGGCCAAGGACCTGGTCGACGGTGCGCCGAAGCCCGTCCTCGAGAAGGTCAACAAGGAGGCCGCGGACAAGGCCAAGGAGGCCCTCGAGGGCGCCGGCGCCTCCGTCGAGGTCAAGTAACCTCCACGGGTCCGCGAAGGACTCCCGCGCGCTGAACACGGCCCCCTGGGGCTGTAACGCGAACGCACCGAGGAGCGATCATCCATCCGGGTGGTCGCTCTTCGGCGTTCGAGGGGGCCGGTGCCGACTGCCTTGCGCCCGCGGCAGGGAGGGGTATGGTGATCTTCGTCGTGCCTCCAGAGCTCCCGGCAGCGGGCTGCAAGTGACGATGGCAGCATCCGGTTTGGCCATGGGAGGCCTTGACGAACCGCACGGAGCGCGCAATTCTCAGGACGCGTCGCCAACAAGGATCCGAATCCGAGGCATGGATCGGCGGCGAAGAGGGCAGTATCAGGGTGCGTTGAGGGCAGGTAGGCCGCAGACGTTGACAACTACGAGGGTCTCAAAAAACCCGCACTGGACATCAGTGTGCCATGTGGCTACACTGACCCTTTGCGCTGCCTGTTAGCTGTCCCCTGCCCGTCACCAGGGGCATGCCCTCGCCTCAGCAACGACGACCAGATCATCCTTGACCTGGCCTTTCGGCCCGATCAGGACGACCTGTCCTCAAGCGGCGGCGGGGGGCCGGTACGCGCGTAGTGAGTCCGAGCCCTCGGAAGGACCCCCTCTTGGCCGCCTCGCGCAACGCCTCGACCGCGAATACGAACAACGGCGCCAGCACCGCCCCGCTGCGCATCTCCTTTGCAAAGATCAAGGAGCCCCTCGAGGTTCCGAACCTTCTCGCGCTGCAAACCGAGAGCTTCGACTGGCTGCTCGGCAACGACGCGTGGAAGGCTCGCGTCGAGGACGCTCTGGAGTCCGGTCAGGACGTCCCCACCAAGTCCGGCCTCGAGGAGATCTTCGAGGAGATCTCCCCGATCGAGGACTTCTCCGGGTCGATGTCGCTGACGTTCCGCGACCACCGCTTCGAGCCGCCGAAGAACAGCATCGACGAGTGCAAGGAGCGCGACTTCACGTACGCCGCCCCGCTCTTCGTCACGGCCGAGTTCACCAACAACGAGACCGGCGAGATCAAGTCCCAGACCGTCTTCATGGGCGACTTCCCGCTCATGACGAACAAGGGCACCTTCGTCATCAACGGCACCGAGCGTGTCGTGGTGTCCCAGCTGGTCCGTTCCCCCGGTGTCTACTTCGACTCCTCCATCGACAAGACGTCCGACAAGGACATCTTCTCTGCCAAGATCATCCCCTCCCGGGGTGCCTGGCTGGAGATGGAGATCGACAAGCGCGACATGGTCGGTGTCCGCATCGACCGCAAGCGCAAGCAGTCGGTCACCGTCCTTCTGAAGGCGCTCGGCTGGACCAACGAGCAGATCCTCGAGGAGTTCGGCGACTACGAGTCGATGCGCGCCACCCTGGAGAAGGACCACACCCAGGGCCAGGACGACGCGCTGCTGGACATCTACCGCAAGCTGCGCCCGGGCGAGCCTCCCACGCGTGAGGCCGCGCAGACGCTGCTCGAGAACCTGTACTTCAACCCCAAGCGCTACGACCTGGCCAAGGTCGGCCGCTACAAGGTCAACAAGAAGCTGGGTGCGGACGCTCCGCTGGACGCCGGCGTCCTGACCGTCGAGGACGTCATCTCGACGATCAAGTACCTGGTGAAGCTGCACGCGGGCGAGATCGAGACGGTCGGCGACAGCGGTCAGACGATCGTCGTCGAGACCGACGACATCGACCACTTCGGCAACCGCCGTCTGCGCAGCGTGGGCGAGCTCATCCAGAACCAGGTCCGCACCGGTCTGGCTCGTATGGAGCGCGTCGTCCGCGAGCGTATGACCACGCAGGACGTCGAGGCGATCACGCCGCAGACCCTGATCAACATCCGGCCGGTCGTCGCCTCCATCAAGGAGTTCTTCGGCACCAGCCAGCTGTCGCAGTTCATGGACCAGAACAACCCGCTGTCGGGTCTCACCCACAAGCGCCGCCTGTCGGCCCTTGGCCCGGGTGGTCTCTCCCGTGAGCGGGCCGGCTTCGAGGTCCGTGACGTGCACCCCTCGCACTACGGCCGCATGTGCCCGATCGAGACGCCGGAAGGCCCGAACATCGGCCTGATCGGCTCGCTCGCCTCCTACGGCCGGGTCAACGCGTTCGGGTTCGTCGAGACCCCGTACCGCAAGGTCAGCGACGGCCAGGTCACCGACGAGGTCGACTACCTGACCGCCGACGAGGAGGACCGCTTCGTCATCGCGCAGGCCAACGCCACCCTGGCGGACGACCTGCGCTTCGCCGAGGCCCGCGTGCTGGTCCGCCGCCGTGGCGGCGAGGTCGACTACGTCAGCCCCGAGGACGTCGACTACATGGACGTCTCGCCGCGCCAGATGGTGTCGGTCGCGACCGCCATGATCCCGTTCCTCGAGCACGACGACGCCAACCGTGCCCTCATGGGCGCGAACATGATGCGCCAGGCCGTTCCGCTCATCAAGTCGGAGTCCCCGCTCGTCGGCACCGGCATGGAGTACCGCTCCGCCGTCGACGCCGGCGACGTCGTCAAGGCCGAAAAGGCCGGTGTGGTCCAGGAGATCTCCGCCGACTACATCACCACGACCAACGACGACGGCACGTACATCACGTACCGCCTGGCCAAGTTCGCCCGCTCCAACCAGGGCACCTCGGTCAACCAGAAGGTCATCGTCAACGAGGGCGACCGTGTCGTCGAGGGCCAGGTCCTCGCCGACGGTCCGGCCACCCAGAACGGCGAGATGGCGCTCGGCAAGAACCTGCTGGTCGCGTTCATGCCGTGGGAGGGCCACAACTACGAGGACGCGATCATCCTGTCGCAGCGCCTCGTCCAGGACGACGTCCTCTCCTCGATCCACATCGAGGAGCACGAGGTCGACGCCCGTGACACCAAGCTCGGCCCCGAGGAGATCACCCGGGACATCCCGAACGTCTCCGAGGAGGTCCTCGCCGACCTCGACGAGCGCGGCATCATCCGCATCGGCGCCGAGGTCATCGCCGGCGACATCCTCGTCGGCAAGGTGACCCCGAAGGGCGAGACCGAGCTGACCCCCGAGGAGCGCCTGCTGCGCGCGATCTTCGGTGAGAAGGCCCGTGAGGTCCGTGACACCTCGCTGAAGGTGCCGCACGGCGAGACCGGCAAGGTCATCGGCGTGCGCGTCTTCGACCGCGAGGAGGGCGACGAGCTGCCGCCGGGCGTGAACCAGCTGGTCCGCGTCTACGTCGCGCAGAAGCGCAAGATCACCGACGGTGACAAGCTCGCCGGCCGCCACGGCAACAAGGGCGTCATCTCCAAGATCCTGCCGATCGAGGACATGCCGTTCCTGGAGGACGGCACCCCGGTCGACATCATCCTCAACCCGCTGGGTGTGCCGTCCCGAATGAACCCGGGACAGGTCCTGGAGATCCACCTCGGCTGGCTCGCCAGCCGCGGCTGGGACGTCTCCGGCCTCGCGGACGAGTGGGCGGAGCGCCTCCAGGCCATCGGCGCCGACCAGGTCGCCCCCGGCACCAACGTGGCCACCCCGGTCTTCGACGGTGCCCGTGAGGACGAGCTGGCGGGTCTGCTCCAGCACACCATCCCGAACCGCGACGGCGACCGCATGGTCCTCCCGTCCGGCAAGGCGCAGCTGTTCGACGGCCGTAGCGGTGAGCCGTTCCCGGACCCGATCTCGGTCGGCTACATGTACATCCTGAAGCTGCACCACCTGGTCGACGACAAGCTGCACGCCCGTTCGACCGGTCCCTACTCGATGATCACCCAGCAGCCGCTGGGTGGTAAGGCCCAGTTCGGTGGCCAGCGCTTCGGCGAGATGGAGGTGTGGGCCCTCGAGGCCTACGGCGCCGCCTACGCCCTCCAGGAGCTGCTGACCATCAAGTCCGACGACGTCACCGGCCGCGTGAAGGTCTACGAGGCCATCGTCAAGGGCGAGAACATCCCCGAGCCCGGCATCCCCGAGTCCTTCAAGGTGCTCATCAAGGAGATGCAGTCCCTGTGCCTGAACGTGGAGGTGCTGTCCAGCGACGGTATGTCCATCGAGATGCGCGACACCGACGAGGATGTCTTCCGCGCTGCGGAGGAGCTCGGCATCGACCTGTCCCGGCGCGAGCCGAGCAGCGTCGAAGAGGTCTGACGGGAGTCCGGCGGGTCTCCTGACCAGGAGACCCGCCGACCCCCAGGCCCCCGTTTCAGACCACAGACTTACGACCCTGAGAGGGATTGACGCATAGTGCTCGACGTCAACTTCTTCGACGAGCTCCGGATCGGCCTGGCCACCGCTGACGACATCCGTCAGTGGAGCCACGGCGAGGTCAAGAAGCCCGAGACCATCAACTACCGCACCCTCAAGCCGGAAAAGGACGGGCTCTTCTGCGAGAAGATCTTCGGTCCCACCCGGGACTGGGAGTGCTACTGCGGCAAGTACAAGCGTGTCCGCTTCAAGGGCATCATCTGCGAGCGCTGCGGCGTCGAGGTCACCCGTGCCAAGGTGCGCCGTGAGCGGATGGGCCACATCGAACTGGCCGCGCCCGTCACCCACATCTGGTACTTCAAGGGCGTCCCGTCGCGTCTGGGCTACCTGCTCGACCTGGCCCCGAAGGACCTCGAGAAGGTCATCTACTTCGCGGCGTACATGATCACGTACGTCGACGACGAGCGCCGCACCCGCGACCTGCCGTCGCTGGAGGCCCACGTCTCCGTCGAGCGCCAGCAGATCGAGCAGCGCCGCGACGCCGACCTGGAGGCCCGCGCCAAGAAGCTCGAGGCGGACCTCGCCGAGCTTGAGGCCGAGGGTGCCAAGGCCGACGTGCGCCGCAAGGTGCGCGAGGGTGCCGAGCGTGAGATGAAGCAGCTGCGCGACCGCGCGCAGCGCGAGATCGACCGCCTCGACGAGGTGTGGACCCGGTTCAAGAACCTCAAGGTCCAGGACCTCGAGGGCGACGAGCTGCTCTACCGCGAGCTGCGCGACCGGTTCGGCACGTACTTCGACGGCTCGATGGGTGCCGCGGCGCTGCAGAAGCGCCTGGAGTCCTTCGACCTCGAGGAGGAGGCCGAGAAGCTCCGCGAGATCATCCGCACCGGCAAGGGCCAGAAGAAGACCCGCGCCCTCAAGCGCCTGAAGGTCGTCTCCGCGTTCCTGCAGACGTCCAACAGCCCCAAGGGCATGGTCCTGGACTGCGTGCCGGTCATCCCGCCGGACCTGCGTCCGATGGTGCAGCTGGACGGTGGCCGCTTCGCGACCTCCGACCTGAACGACCTGTACCGCCGTGTCATCAACCGCAACAACCGCCTGAAGCGGCTTCTCGACCTCGGCGCGCCCGAGATCATCGTGAACAACGAGAAGCGCATGCTCCAGGAGGCCGTCGACGCGCTCTTCGACAACGGCCGCCGCGGCCGCCCGGTCACGGGCCCCGGCAACCGTCCGCTGAAGTCGCTGTCCGACATGCTCAAGGGCAAGCAGGGCCGCTTCCGTCAGAACCTGCTCGGCAAGCGCGTCGACTACTCGGCCCGTTCCGTGATCGTCGTCGGTCCGCAGCTGAAGCTGCACCAGTGCGGTCTGCCGAAGGCGATGGCGCTGGAGCTCTTCAAGCCGTTCGTGATGAAGCGCCTGGTCGACCTGAACCACGCGCAGAACATCAAGTCGGCCAAGCGCATGGTCGAGCGCGGCCGCACGGTCGTGTACGACGTGCTGGAAGAGGTCATCGCGGAGCACCCGGTTCTGCTGAACCGTGCGCCCACGCTGCACCGCCTCGGCATCCAGGCCTTCGAGCCGCAGCTGGTCGAGGGCAAGGCCATTCAGATTCACCCGCTCGTGTGCACCGCGTTCAACGCGGACTTCGACGGTGACCAGATGGCCGTGCACCTGCCGCTGTCCGCGGAGGCGCAGGCCGAGGCCCGCATCCTGATGCTGTCCTCGAACAACATCCTCAAGCCGGCCGACGGCCGTCCGGTGACGATGCCGACCCAGGACATGGTCCTCGGTCTGTACTTCCTCACCACCGACGCCGAGGGCCGCGCGGCCAAGGGCGAGGACCGCTCCTTCGCGTCGGTCGCCGAGGCGATCATGGCGTTCGACGCCGGCGAGCTCTCGCTCCAGTCGCGGGTGGACGTCCGCTTCCCGGTGGGCACCATCCCGCCGCGCGGCTGGACCCCGCCGGCCCGCGAGGAGGGCGAGCCGGAGTGGCAGCAGGGTGACTCCTTCCGTCTGAAGACGACCCTGGGCCGCGCGCTCTTCAACGAGCTGCTGCCCGAGGACTACCCGTTCGTCGACTTCGAGGTGGGCAAGAAGCAGCTCTCCGAGATCGTCAACGACCTCGCCGAGCGCTACCCGAAGGTCATCGTGGCGGCCACGCTCGACAACCTGAAGTCGTCCGGCTTCTACTGGGCCACCCGCTCCGGTGTCACCGTCGCCATCTCCGACGTCGTCGTCCCCGAGGCGAAGAAGGAGATCGTCCGCGGCTACGAGGCGCAGGACGAGAAGGTCCAGAAGCAGTACGAGCGCGGTCTGATCACGAAGGACGAGCGGACCCAGGAGCTCATCGCGATCTGGACCAAGGCGACCAACGAGGTCGCCGAGGCGATGAACGACAACTTCCCGAAGACCAACCCGATCTTCATGATGGTTTCCTCGGGCGCCCGAGGAAACATGATGCAGATGCGTCAGATCGCCGGTATGCGCGGTCTGGTGTCGAACGCCAAGAACGAGACCATCCCGCGGCCCATCAAGGCGTCGTTCCGTGAGGGTCTGTCCGTGCTGGAGTACTTCATCTCCACGCACGGTGCCCGTAAGGGTCTGGCCGACACCGCCCTGCGTACCGCCGACTCCGGTTACCTCACCCGTCGTCTGGTCGACGTCTCCCAGGACGTCATCATCCGCGAGGAGGACTGCGGCACCGAACGCGGCCTCAAGCTGCACATCGCGGAGCGCGGTGCGGACGGCGTGCTGCGCAAGGCGGACAACGTCGAGACGTCCGTGTACGCGCGCTGCCTCGCCGAGGACATCGTGGTCGACGGCCAGGTCCTGGCCCCGGCCGGCACCGACCTCGGTGACGTCCTCATCGAGGAACTGGTGGCCCGTGGCGTCTCGGAGGTCAAGACCCGCTCGGTCCTGACCTGTGAGTCCGCCGTCGGCACCTGCGCCATGTGCTACGGCCGTTCGCTCGCCACCGGCAAGCTGGTCGACATCGGTGAGGCGGTCGGCATCATCGCCGCCCAGTCCATCGGTGAGCCCGGTACCCAGCTGACGATGCGTACCTTCCACACCGGTGGTGTGGCCGGTGACGACATCACCCAGGGTCTGCCGCGTGTCGTCGAGCTCTTCGAGGCCCGTACGCCGAAGGGTGTCGCCCCGATCTCCGAGGCGGCCGGACGCGTCCGGATCGAGGAGACCGAGAAGACCAAGAAGATCGTCATCACCCCGGACGACGGCAGCGACGAGACGGCGTTCCCGATCTCGAAGCGTGCCCGTCTGCTGGTCGGCGAGGGCGACCACGTCGAGGTGGGCCAGAAGCTCACCGTGGGTGCCACCAACCCGCACGACGTGCTGCGCATCCTGGGTCAGCGGGCCGTCCAGGTCCACCTGGTCGGCGAGGTCCAGAAGGTCTACAACTCGCAGGGTGTGTCGATCCACGACAAGCACATCGAGATCATCATCCGGCAGATGCTGCGCCGCGTGACGATCATCGAGTCCGGCGACGCCGAGCTGCTGCCCGGCGAGCTGGTCGAGCGTTCGAAGTTCGAGCACGAGAACCGTCGTGTGGTCCAGGAGGGCGGTCACCCGGCCTCCGGTCGTCCGCAGCTCATGGGTATCACCAAGGCCTCGCTGGCGACCGAGTCCTGGCTGTCGGCGGCGTCCTTCCAGGAGACGACCAGGGTTCTGACGGACGCGGCGATCAACGCCAAGTCCGACTCCCTGATCGGCCTCAAGGAGAACGTCATCATCGGTAAGCTCATCCCGGCCGGTACGGGCCTGTCCCGCTACCGCAACATCCGGGTCGAGCCGACCGAGGAGGCCAAGGCCGCGATGTACTCGGCCGTGGGCTACGACGACATCGACTACTCGCCGTTCGGCTCCGGCTCCGGCCAGGCCGTTCCGCTGGAGGACTACGACTACGGTCCGTACAACCAGTAGGCGAGCGACTGCTTGACGCGCTGAAGGGCGGCCATCCCACAACGGGATGGCCGCCCTTGGCGCATCATGGAGAGACACACGCGGTCCGGGGGAGGTCCCAGTGTCGTATCAACCGTCACACCCGTCGTGGCAGCCCATGCAGCCCTGGCAGCGGGGACAGGGGGCACCGCAGCCGTGGCAGGGCCAGGGCGGCCCTTCGATGCTCGCGTCCCACGCCGACCGCGAGCGGGCCGTGGACGTGCTCAGGGCGGGCTTCAGCGAGGGCCGCCTGGACGAGCGGGAACTCGACCAGCGCGTCGCACGGGCGTGCCAGGCGCGTACGGTCGGGGAGCTGGCGCTTCTGGTGGCGGACCTGCCGCAGGGTCCGGTGCCGCTCACCTCGGCGGCTCCGGTCGTGCCGCCCACGTTCCTGCCGGCGGCGGTCCCGCCGCGCACCAACGGCAAGGCGGTCGGCTCCCTGATCTGCGGTGTGCTCACGCTGATGACGGGCGGCCTGACGGGCCTGCCCGCGGTGGTCCTGGGACACGCCGCCCGCGGGGAGATGCGCCGCAACGGGGAGGGCGGTGACGGCCTCGCGCTGGCCGGGCTCGTCCTGGGCTGGCTGTCCGTCGCGGGCTGGGCGGTGTTCCTGACCGTGCTCGTCGTGGCCGGGATCGCGGGGTCGGGATGACGTGGGCGGATTCCGGTGTCCGAAGATCACGTTCCGTGGATTCGAAGATCGCCCGCGGGGCCGGGGCTTGACAAGCCCCGAGGGACGCGGCGGGCGGGGCGCATTTGTTTTGACCGCAGCGAATGAGGTAGGTACGCTCAGACCTTGTGCCTGGGGTGTGCCCTGGCTTTCGTGCGTGCCTTGAAACCGCACCGGGAGCCGTTGAACGGCCACCGTGATCTGCGCCTCTTTCTGCCTTGCGGTGGGAGTCCGCGGGATTCGACACACCCGACCGCGTGGGTCGGCGATGTTCCAGGTTAGCTGTACCCATCGGCACACAGAAACCGGAGAAGTAGTGCCTACGATCCAGCAGCTGGTCCGCAAGGGCCGGCAGGACAAGGTCGAAAAGAACAAGACGCCCGCACTCGAGGGTTCGCCCCAGCGCCGTGGCGTCTGCACGCGTGTGTTCACGACCACCCCGAAGAAGCCGAACTCGGCCCTCCGTAAGGTCGCGCGTGTGCGTCTGACCAGCGGTATCGAGGTCACGGCTTACATTCCGGGTGAGGGACACAACCTGCAGGAGCACTCGATCGTGCTCGTGCGCGGCGGCCGTGTGAAGGACCTGCCGGGTGTTCGCTACAAGATCATCCGCGGTTCGCTCGACACCCAGGGTGTCAAGAACCGCAAGCAGGCTCGCAGCCGTTACGGCGCCAAGAAGGAGAAGTAAGAATGCCTCGTAAGGGCCCCGCCCCGAAGCGCCCGGTCATCATCGACCCGGTCTACGGCTCTCCTCTGGTGACCTCCCTGATCAACAAGGTGCTGCTGAACGGCAAGCGCTCCACCGCCGAGCGCATCGTCTACGGCGCCATGGAGGGTCTGCGCGAGAAGACCGGCAACGACCCGATCATCACGCTGAAGCGCGCTCTCGAGAACATCAAGCCGACCCTCGAGGTCAAGTCCCGCCGTGTCGGTGGCGCCACCTACCAGGTGCCGATCGAGGTCAAGCCCGGTCGCGCCAACACCCTGGCGCTGCGCTGGCTGGTCGGTTACTCCCGCGCCCGTCGCGAGAAGACCATGACCGAGCGTCTGCTCAACGAGCTCCTCGACGCCTCCAACGGCCTCGGTGCCGCTGTGAAGAAGCGCGAGGACACGCACAAGATGGCCGAGTCCAACAAGGCCTTCGCGCACTACCGCTGGTAGTCGCTACCCCATCGAGAACCGAGAGAAGACTGAAGCCTTATGGCTACCACTTCACTTGACCTGGCCCATGTCCGCAACATCGGGATCATGGCCCACATCGACGCGGGCAAGACGACCACCACCGAGCGGATCCTGTTCTACACCGGTGTGTCCTACAAGATCGGTGAGACCCACGAGGGTTCCGCCACGATGGACTGGATGGAGCAGGAGCAGGAGCGTGGCATCACGATCACCTCTGCTGCCACCACCTGTCACTGGCCGCTGGACAACGTCGACCACACGATCAACATCATCGACACGCCGGGTCACGTCGACTTCACCGTCGAGGTGGAGCGCTCCCTGCGTGTGCTCGACGGTGCCGTGACGGTGTTCGACGGCGTCGCCGGTGTCGAGCCCCAGTCCGAGACGGTGTGGCGTCAGGCGGACCGCTACGGCGTTCCGCGCATCTGCTTCGTGAACAAGCTCGACCGCACCGGTGCGGAGTTCCACCGCTGCGTCGACATGATCAAGGACCGCCTGGGCGCGCAGCCGCTGGTCATGCAGCTGCCGATCGGTGCCGAGGCCGACTTCAAGGGCGTTGTGGACCTGGTCCGCATGAAGGCGCTCGTGTGGTCCGCCGAGGCCGCCAAGGGCGAGATGTACGACGTCGTCGACATCCCGACCACGCACACCGAGGCCGCCGAGGAGTGGCACGGCAAGCTGGTCGAGGCCGTCGCGGAGAACGACGAAGAGATCATGGAGCTGTACCTGGAGGGCAACGAGCCCACCGAGGAGCAGCTGCACGCCGCGATCCGTCGTATCACCATCGCGTCCGGCAAGGCCACCGAGACCACGATCACCCCGGTGTTCTGTGGCACCGCGTTCAAGAACAAGGGCGTTCAGCCCCTGCTCGACGCGGTCGTGCGCTACCTCCCCACGCCGCTCGACGTCGAGGCCATCGAGGGCCACGCCGTGGGCAACGCGGAAGAGGTCATCAAGCGCAAGCCGTCCGAGGACGAGCCGCTGGCCGCGCTCGCGTTCAAGATCATGAGCGACCCGCACCTCGGCAAGCTCACCTTCGTCCGGGTCTACTCGGGCCGCCTGGAGTCCGGCACGCAGGTGCTGAACTCCGTCAAGGGCAAGAAGGAGCGCATCGGCAAGATCTACCGCATGCACGCCAACAAGCGTGAGGAGATCCCGTCGGTGGGCGCCGGCGACATCGTCGCCGTCATGGGTCTGAAGCAGACCACCACCGGTGAGACGCTGAGCGACGACAAGGCCCCGGTCATCCTGGAGTCCATGGACTTCCCGGCGCCGGTCATCCAGGTCGCCATCGAGCCCAAGTCGAAGGGCGACCAGGAGAAGCTGGGCGTCGCGATCCAGCGCCTGGCCGAGGAGGACCCGTCCTTCCAGGTCCACTCGGACGAGGAGACCGGCCAGACCATCATCGGCGGTATGGGCGAGCTGCACCTCGAGGTGCTGGTCGACCGTATGCGCCGTGAGTTCAAGGTCGAGGCCAACGTCGGCAAGCCGCAGGTCGCGTACCGCGAGACGATCCGCAAGGCCGTCGAGCGCGTGGACTACACCCACAAGAAGCAGACCGGTGGTACCGGTCAGTTCGCCAAGGTGCAGATCGCGATCGAGCCGCTCGAGGGTGGCGACACCTCGTACGAGTTCGTGAACAAGGTCACCGGTGGCCGCGTCCCGAAGGAGTACATCCCTTCGGTGGACGCCGGTGCGCAGGAGGCCATGCAGTTCGGCATCCTCGCCGGCTACGAGATGACGGGCGTCCGCGTCACGCTTCTCGACGGTGGCTACCACGAGGTCGACTCCTCCGAGCTCGCGTTCAAGATCGCCGGTTCGCAGGCCTTCAAGGAGGCCGCGCGCAAGGCCGGTCCTGTGCTGCTCGAGCCGATGATGGCCGTTGAGGTCACCACGCCCGAGGACTACATGGGCGAGGTCATCGGCGACATCAACTCCCGCCGTGGCCAGATCCAGGCCATGGAGGAGCGGGCGGGTGCCCGTGTCGTGAAGGGCCTCGTGCCCCTCTCGGAGATGTTCGGCTACGTCGGCGACCTCCGCAGCAAGACGTCGGGTCGCGCAAGCTACTCGATGCAGTTCGACTCCTACGCCGAGGTTCCGCGGAACGTCGCCGAGGAGATCATCGCGAAGGCCAAGGGCGAGTAACTCACCCGAGTTCCAGCCTTTAGTCTTGACTCCGGAGCCTCTCGGGGCATTCCACGGATTCGCGGCGATCAGCCGCACGGCCGGAGGAATGCCCCGGAGATCCGGGCCATCCAGCAAAGATCACCTGGCGCCGATGAGTAAGGCGTACAGAACCACTCCACAGGAGGAACCCAGTGGCGAAGGCGAAGTTCGAGCGGACTAAGCCGCACGTCAACATCGGCACCATCGGTCACATCGACCACGGTAAGACGACCCTCACGGCCGCCATTACCAAGGTGCTGCACGACGCGTACCCGGAGCTGAACGAGGCCACCCCGTTCGACAACATCGACAAGGCGCCCGAAGAGCGCCAGCGTGGTATCACGATCTCCATCTCGCACGTCGAGTACCAGACCGAGGCGCGTCACTACGCCCACGTCGACTGCCCCGGTCACGCGGACTACATCAAGAACATGATCACCGGTGCCGCCCAGATGGACGGCGCGATCCTGGTGGTCGCCGCGACCGACGGCCCGATGCCGCAGACCAAGGAGCACGTGCTCCTGGCCCGCCAGGTCGGCGTTCCGTACATCGTCGTGGCTCTGAACAAGTCCGACATGGTGGACGACGAAGAGATCATGGAGCTCGTCGAGCTCGAGGTCCGCGAGCTCCTCTCCGAGTACGAGTTCCCGGGTGACGACCTCCCGGTCGTCCGTGTCTCCGCTCTGAAGGCGCTTGAGGGCGACGAGAAGTGGGTCCAGTCCGTCCTGGACCTCATGAGCGCCGTCGACACCGCCATCCCGGAGCCGGAGCGCGACGTCGACAAGCCGTTCCTGATGCCGATCGAGGACGTCTTCACCATCACCGGTCGCGGTACGGTCGTCACCGGCCGCATCGAGCGTGGTGTCCTCAAGGTCAACGAGACCGTCGACATCATCGGCATCAAGCAGGAGAAGACCACCACCACGGTCACCGGCATCGAGATGTTCCGCAAGCTGCTCGACGAGGGCCAGGCCGGTGAGAACGTCGGTCTGCTGCTCCGCGGCATCAAGCGCGAGGACGTCGAGCGCGGCCAGGTCATCATCAAGCCGGGCTCGGTCACCCCGCACACCGAGTTCCAGGCCCAGGCCTACATCCTCTCCAAGGACGAGGGTGGCCGCCACACGCCGTTCTTCAACAACTACCGTCCGCAGTTCTACTTCCGCACGACGGACGTGACCGGCGTGGTGACCCTCCCTGAGGGCACCGAGATGGTCATGCCGGGTGACAACACCGAGATGAAGGTGGAGCTCATCCAGCCCGTCGCCATGGAAGAGGGCCTGAAGTTCGCCATCCGTGAGGGTGGCCGTACCGTGGGCGCCGGCCAGGTCACCAAGATCGAGAAGTAAGCTCACCGGCTTACTGAAGGGTCTCCCGACCTGGTAGCTCCATCGCGAGCACCACAAGGGCCCGTACGACTTCTGTCGTACGGGCCCTTTCGCGTTCCCCCGGTCAGGGGGTCACAGGCGCTGCCACAGCGCCGGTGCGTTCGGGGGCTCCCAGCCTGGCTGCGCCTGGTGGCCCTGGAGGCAGCGGTAGGTGGCGCCGCCGTAGGTCACCGTGGCGCCGGCCTGGTAGACGGTGCCGGCCGACCAGGTGCCGCCGGGGTTGCCCGGGCCCGGTTCGCCGGGGCCGCCGGTGGTCGTCCTCAGCGTGAGCCCGTAGGAGCTCAGGATCGGGTTGACCGGCTGGAAGTACGTCGTGCCGCCGGTCGAGCAGTTGCCCGTACCGCCCGAGGTGACGCCCTGTGCCTGGCTGCCGGAGATGAAGGAGCCGCCCGAGTCGCCGGGCTCCGCGCACACCGAGGTCCGGGTGACCCCGGAGACGGTGCCCTCCTGGTAGGTCACGCTGGTGTTGAGCTGCTGGACGGTGCCGCAGTGCCAGCCGGTCGTCGAACCGGAGCGGCACACCGAGGAGCCCACGGTCGCCACCGTGGACCCGGTCACCTGGACGTTCTGGCCGCCCTGGTTGACGTAGGGGGTCGCCGTCCAGTTGGAGTTGGTGGCCACCCAGGCCATGTCGTTGCCGGGGAAGACCGACGCCTGGAAGGTGCCCTGGGTCACCCGGTTGGACCCGGTGGTGCTGCTGCCGGCCCGGCCGCAGTGCCCGGCGGTGGCGAAGCCCTGCTGGGTGCCGCGGGTGACGGGGAAGCCGATCGAGCAACGGCTGCTGCCGTTGATGTAGTACGCCTCGCCGCCCCGCAGGTCGTACACCGGGCGGGGGCGCTCGGCCGTCTTCCGCACCCGTACGAGGTCGCCGTCGACGCCCGCGGCGGCCAGCAGGTGCCGCGCGGCGGCGGGCCGCACGGCCTCCACCACCACGGTGTTGGTGGGTACGTCGACGTACCAGACGGGCGCGTCGAGCGTGGACGTGTGCGGGGCGGCCCGGTCCAGGCGGGCCTTGGCGGCGTCCAGCGCGGCCAGCGAGCGGTCCACGACGACGGCCCGTGCGCCCCCGGCCTCGATCGCCGGGACGTCGGCGGCGTCGGTGGTCGCCACGGTCAGCGTGTCCGACTCGGCGCCGCGCACCCAGGCGCCCGCGTAGTCGGCCCCCAGGGCGCCGCGCAGCCGCCCGGCCGTGGCGCCCGCCTCGGCCTCGTTCGCCAGCCGCCGCTCGGCCTGCGCCCGGTCCAGGCCCAGGTCGCGCCGCATGGCGTGCAGGACGGCGGCGGAGGTGTCGGCGGTGCGCAGGGTCTGTGCGGCCGTCGGCCCGTGCGGTGGCGGGGCGGAGGACGCGGCCGTCCCGGCGCTCGCCGTGACGCTCAGGCCGGTCAGGAGCAGGGCGCCGGTCGCCGCCATGGCGGCGCACACGGCTCTGGTGTGTCACTGGAGCATGGAGGTCTCCTCGGTCTCGGTGGGTGCCGAAACCGTAGGAAGGATCAACTCCAGGCCGTAAGACGTCGGTTGACCCCCTGTCCGGCGTTATGGAACGACCCGCCCGGGAGTCCGCCCGGGACGCCCGGGGGTGCCGAGGCGGTCGGTCAGGCCGTCCCGTCCGGCCGCCCGCCGGCCGTGGTGAGCCAGTCGGCGTAGCTGTGGCTGCGTGCCGCCGCGCCCGCGTGCGCGGTGCGCGCCTGGGCCAGCACGGTCGCCGCGGTGTCCGGCCGCTGGGTCGCCGGGTGCCAGCCCAGCAGGTGCCGCCAGGCCAGGGGTGTGTCGGCCAGCGGCTTGGTCGTGATGCCGGGGGTGGTGGGGAAGGTGGCCCGGCACAGCCCCACCGCCCGGCCCACCTGCACCAGGTGCACGCAGGAGGCCGTGTCCGTCTCGTACATCCGGCGCGGAGCGAACCCGGCGCGGGCGCAGGCCGCCGTGAAGCAGTCGGCGAAGCAGCCGTCGCCGGGCACGCAGGCCCACTCCTCGTCGGCGAGTCCGGCCAGCTCCACCTCGCGTCCGTGGGCGAGCGGATGCCCTTCCGGGAGCATCACGAACACGGGGTCGACGGCGATCTCCCGCCAGACGAGGCTCTCCGCACCCGGCGGCGCGGCCGTGCCGCACGTTCCGGCGACGGCGAAGTCCAGCCGGCCGTCGGCGAGCAGGGTGGCGAGCTCCCGCTCGGACCAGGAGGCGTGGGTGGTCAGCTGCGCGTCGGGCGCGGCGTCGGCCAGCAGATCCACCAGGGCCCCCAGCAGCGGCCCGTGCGTGGCGCCCAGCCGCAGCCACTGCGCGGCCCGCCGGGCCCGCGCGAACCGGGCCGCCTCCTGCTGGAGTTCGCTCACCGCGGGCAGTACGAGCCGGGCCCGGTCCAGTACCAGCTCGCCCAGCGCGGTCGCCCGCACCCCGTGCCGTCCGCGCTCGAACAGCTGGCCGCCCAGGGCCCGTTCGATGCGCCTGAGCTGTGCGCTCAGCGCGGGCTGCGCGAGTCCGAGCACCGTCGCCGCCCTGGTGAGGCTTCCTGCCTCGGCGATGGTCCGGACCGTCTTCAGATGCCGCAACTCCAGCTCCATGCAGGGAGCTTGCGGTGCCCGGGGCGGTGGGGCAAGGGGTTGGTCCGTACCACGCGCGCGGGCGCGTGTGAGGGCGCCTGCCGCCTGCTGGGTGCCGGGCACCGGGGCGAGGGGCGGGAGCCGCGGGTGCCGGGCAGTGCGCGAGGCCGGGTGCGGGGTGCCCGGTGGAGGGGGTGCTGTTACGAAACCATTCGGCGCGTACGACCCCTGGTTCCCCGCAGACCACTCCTCCAACATTTGTCATGCCTCTGACCAAATTCAGGTGTGTGAGGGGTGTGCCATGTCTGCGCACGTCAGCCGAAGAGCCGTCCTGGGCGCGAGCCTCGCCGCGGTGCCGGTGCTGTCGTCGGGTGCTCTGGCGTCGGGTTCCGCGTGGGCGGCCGGGGGCGAGGGCGGCGGTCCGCGGGTGACGGATCCGGGGACATACGTCTCCTTCGCACCCCGTGAGCCGAGGCCGGGCTCGTTCTCCCTGGTGGGCGCCCCGATCGTGGTCAGCGCCGACGACCACCCCGGAGTCGTCCGGGCGGCGGGCGACCTGCGCGACGACATCCAGCGGGTCACGGGCGTACGGCCCGGCCACACCATCGCCCGCAACGCCGTGCTGGTGGGGACGATCGGCCGCAGCCCGCTGATCGCCGGCCTGGTGAAGTCGGGGAAGCTGGACGTCACCGGGGTGGGCGGCCGCTGGGAGACCTCGCTCCAGGCGGTGGTCGACCATCCGATGTCCGGCGTCGACCGCGCGCTCGTCATCGCGGGCAGCGACCCGCGCGGCACGATCTTCGGGGCGTACGACGTCTCGTACGGCATCGGGGTCCCGCCCTGGTACTGGTGGGACGACGTGCCCCCGGTGCGCCGCAACCGCGTCTGGATCCTGCCGGGCCGCCACACGCAGGGCACCCCGGTGGTGAAGTACCGCGGCGTCTTCATCAACGACGAGAACCCGGCCCTGGGCACCTGGGCGCCCGCGTACTTCGGTCCGGGCAAGGCCCCGGGCCGGCCCGGCGGCTTCAACGCCGACTTCTACGCCAAGGTCTTCGAACTGCTGCTCCGCCTGAAGGGCAACTACCTCTGGCCGGCGGTGTGGGGGCGCGCCTTCGCGGAGGACGACCCGGAGAACCACAAGCGGGCGTCGGAGTACGGCATCGTCATGGGCGCCTCCCACGAGGCGCCCATGATGCGCGGCATCGAGGAGTGGAACCGCCACGCGGGCGGGGGCACCGACCCCTACGGCGGCAACGGCGAGTGGTCGTACCGCCGCAACGCCGACGCGATCAAGGCGTACTGGCGGGCCGGCATCCAGCGCATGGTGGACCAGGGCTTCGAGGGCGTGGTGACCCTCGGCATGCGGGGCAACGGCGACACCAGCCTGCCCGACGGCGACGGCATCGAACTGATGCAGGAGATCATCGCCGAGCAGCGCCGCATCATCGAGGAGGTCACCGGCAGGCCGGCCGCCGAGACCCCGCAGGTGTGGACCCTCTACAAGGAGGTGCAGCGCTACTGGGACCGCGGCCTGCGCGCCCCGGACGACGTCACGGTCGTCCTCACCGACGACAACTGGGGCAACATCCGCAAGCACCCCGACCCCGCGGAGGGCGCCCGCGCCGGCGGATACGGCCTCTACTACCACTTCGACTACGTCGGCGCCGGCCGCAACTACAAGTGGGTCGACACGGCGAACCTCACCAACCTCTGGGACCAGCTCCACCAGGCCCACGCCTACGGCAACCACGGCCTGTGGGTCACCAACGTCGGCGACCTGAAGGGCAACGAGCTGCCGACGGAGTTCTTCCTCAACTACGCCTGGAACCCGTACAGCTGGCCGCAGGAGCGGCTGGGGGAGTGGGAACGCCGCTACGCCGCCCAGAACTTCGGCGAGGCGGACTCCGGGCCGATCGCGGAGGTCCTGGCGGAGTACGGCCGCCTCCAGGCCCGCCGCAAGCCCGAACTGCTCAACCGCCGGATCACCCTCCGGGACGGCGAGGTCGTCTACGACGACGAGCAGACCCCGTACTACTTCGCCCACCGCGAGCTGGAGCGGGTCACCGACGAGTGGAAGGCCCTGGCCCGCAAGGCCGACCGCGTCGCCCGCAAGCTGCCCGCGCGGAGCCGGGACGCCTGGTTCGAACTGGTCGGCTACGAGGTGGAGGCGACCGCGAACCTCTACGGCCTGCGGCAGGCCGAGTTCACGAACCTCCTCTACGCCAGGCAGGGCCGGGCGGCGACCAACGACCTGGCGGCGCAGGCGGAAGCGGGCCTGGAGCGGGACTTCGCCCTCGCCGGCCGCTTCAACCACGAGGTGGCCGGAGGCAAGTGGAACGGCTTCCAGACCCAGCCGCACATCGACTACGGGGACGTGGAACGCTACGGCCCCAACGCGGGCTGGCAGCAGCCGGAGATCGACAACGTGGCGATCCCGGACGTCCTCTTCCCCGCGGTCCGGCGGATCGAGGTGCCGCGCGCCGCCGGACTGGGCGTCTCGGTGGACGGCGCGGAGGACGCGGGGAGCTGGTGGCCGGGTGGGGCGGCGACCGCGGCCCGGCTGCCCTCCTTCAGCCCGTACCAGACCCACCCGCAGCAGTACGTGGAGCTCTTCAACCGCGGCCGCACGCCCTTCGAGTACCGGATCGAGTCCTCGGTCCCGTGGCTGCTGGTGGACCGTGCCCGGGGCCGGGTGGAGCAGCAGGTGCGCGTGGAGGTCCGGGTCGACTGGCGCCGGGTGCCGAGCGGTAAGGCGGAGGCGAAGCTGACGATCTCGGGCGCGGGCACGACGGTGACGGTCGCCTGCACGGCGGAGAACACCTCGCCCCGTCTGGTGCGGGGCTTCGTGGAGGCGGGCGGCTACGTGGCGATCGACGCGGAGCACCACGACCGCGTCGTGGGGGAGTGGCGTCGCCTGGACGGTGTCGGCCGCACCACCTCGGGCATGACCCCCTGGCCGGTGACGGCCCCGCGCCGCACCCCCGGCGCCGCGAACTCCCCACGCCTGGAGTACGAGGTGACCCTCCTCTCCGCGGGCGAGGTGACGGTGTGGGCGGAGGTGTCGCCGAGGAACCCGGTCCTCCCGACCGGCGGCCTGCGCTACGGCGTCTCCTTCGACGACGCCGCACCGCAGACGGTGGACATCAACGCGGCCACGGGCGCGGACGACGGCACGATGAACACGGCGTGGGCCCGCAACACGTCCGACAACGTCAACCGCACCGCGACCAGGCACACGATCACCCGCGCCGGAACGCATCGCCTGAAGTTCTGGACGATCGACCCGACGATGGTCCTGCAACGCCTGCTGATCGACACGGGCGGCCTGCCGGAGACCTATTTGGGGCCGCTGGAGAGCCGGCGGGTGTAGGGCGGCCCGTCGCCCCGATCCGCGGTGCGACGGCCCACCCGGCCGATGCGGGGGCATCCGCCCCGGCACCGCCCGGGGCCGAGGGGGAGCACCGACCGGTCGGTAAGCTGGCCGTGGCATACGACGGCGGGGCTGGGGTGGGGATGAGAGCGGGCCGGGCGGAGCGGGGGCGGCAGACGCGCAAGGAGCGCCGGGACCGGGTCGAGGAGCTCGCCGGGATGATGACGGCGCCGGAGGCGCCGCTGGTGTGGCGTGCCGGGTGGCGCGGGAGGGTGACGGGTGCGGTCATCTGCGCCGTGTTCGTCACGCTGACCGAGCATCCGGCCGAGGCGGGCCTGGCGCATCCGCAGCCGGGTGCCCTGCTCTACGCGCTGTGGACTTCGCTGGCCGTCGGCTTTCCGTGCTGCTGGGTCGCGCTGTGGCGCGTCACCGCGGACCGGGACGGCGTACACATCCGCCGGCTGTGGTCCACGCGGCTCCTGCCGTGGTCGACGATCACGCGTGTGGAGATGCGGCGCGACGGGCAGTTGGAGTTCTTCGGCCGTACGCCGGAGCCCATGGCCGGGTTCTTCGCGCCGCCCTGGATGAGCCGTGTCGCCCGCTCCGACCGGGGCAGCCGGGCCGCCGACACGCTGAGTGCCATGGCCCTCCACGGCGATCTGCGTCCCACGGCCCGGGTCGAGCGAGGGCTGACCGGCACCGGACTCGCCCCGTGGATCATCCTGCTGGGCGTCGTCCTGTACCTCGCAGTCGAGTTCCTGCCCCACTGGCCCCTGGCGTAGGCGTCCTCTGGGAACGGCCGTACCAGCCGATTTTTCGGAATCTTGATCTCACATCGTGGACTGAAGGTGCCGGGTCACTGGCCAGTGCATCGATCCAGAGGTAACACTGAAGGGTCGGCCGTTTCCCGGATGCCCATTCCCGGGTCGGCCGAGTTCCTGCGCGCGGCAACGGCGCCGAGCGTTCATCACCGGCTTCGACGCCGGTAGTAGCCGTGCCAGAAGGGGACCCTGTGACGACCCGACCCGACACCAAGACCCAGCTCACCTCCCTGCTCGCCGAGATCGAGCGCCGCAATCCGGCCCAGCCCGAGTTCCACCAGGCCGCGCACGAGGTACTGGAGACACTGGCGCCGGTGATCGCGGCTCGGCCGGAGTACGCGGAGGCGGGGCTCGTGGAGCGGTTGTGCGAGCCGGAGCGGCAGATCATCTTCCGGGTGCCGTGGCAGGACGACCACTGCCGGGTGCACGTCAACCGTGGTTTCCGGGTGGAGTTCAACAGCGCGCTGGGCCCGTACAAGGGCGGTCTGCGCTTCCACCCCTCCGTCGATCTGGGCGTCATCAAGTTCCTCGGCTTCGAGCAGATCTTCAAGAACGCGTTGACCGGGCTCGGCATCGGCGGCGGCAAGGGCGGCAGCGACTTCGACCCGCACGGGCGGAGCGACGCCGAGGTCATGCGGTTCTGCCAGTCGTTCATGACGGAGCTGCACCGGCACATCGGCGAGCACACCGACGTGCCGGCCGGTGACATCGGCGTCGGCACCCGTGAGATCGGCTATCTGTTCGGCCAGTACCGGCGGATCACCAACCGCTGGGAGGCCGGTGTGCTCACCGGCAAGGGCGCGAACTGGGGCGGCTCGCTGATCCGGCCCGAGGCCACCGGGTACGGCAACGTGCTCTTCGCCGAGGCGATGCTGCGCGAGCGCGGCGAGGAGCTGGAGGGCCAGACGGCGGTCGTCTCCGGCTCCGGGAACGTCGCGATCTACACCATCGAGAAGCTGACCGCCCTCGGTGCGAACGCGCTGACCTGCTCGGACTCCAGCGGGTACGTGGTCGACGACAAGGGCGTCGACGTGGAGCTGCTGAAGCAGATCAAGGAGGTCGAGCGCGGCCGGATCAGCGAGTACGCCGAGCGGCGGGGCACCTCCGCGCGGTTCGTGCCCGGCGGCCGTGTCTGGGAGGTCCCCGGCGATGTCGCGCTGCCTTCGGCGACGCAGAACGAGCTGGACGAGAAGGACGCGGAGACGCTCATCCGCAACGGGGTGAAGGCCGTGTCCGAGGGCGCGAACATGCCGGCGACGCCCGAGGCCGTGCACCTGTTCCAGCAGGCCGGGGTGGCCTTCGGCCCCGGCAAGGCGGCGAACGCGGGCGGGGTCGCGGTCAGCGCCCTGGAGATGGCGCAGAACCACTCCCGTACGGCGTGGACGGCCACCCAGGTGGAGCGGGAGCTGGCGCTCATCATGAGCGACATCCACACCACCTGCCACGAGACCGCCGAACGCTACGGCGCCCCCGGCGACTACGTGACCGGCGCGAACATCGCCGGCTTCGAGCGGGTGGCCGACGCGATGCTCGCCCAGGGCGTCATCTGACACCTCCGCTCGCCCGGGCGGACGGCACCCGAATCAAGCGACACCGGCCATGGGAGATGTCCGGCTGCCACCGGGCACCGGATCCCCGGCCGGTGTGGCCCGAGACCGGCCTCCGGTATCGCCACCGGCCCCTGCCCACCATGGGCCGGCCGCCCATCCGCCGCAGGCGGTCGGCTGCTGCGGCGGGGCCGGACGGCGGATCCCCGGCTCGTGTGGCCCGCGAGCGGGCTCCGGTATCGGCGTTGCCGCCGGCGTCGCCGGCCACTGGCCTTTGGCGGAGGGTGCCTGGCTGCCGCCGGGGTCTGCCGCGGTGGGCCGACTGCCCTGCCAATGAAGGCCGTCGGCTGCCGCGTTGGGTCGGTCGCCCGGTTGTTGGAGGCGGTCGGCTGCCGAGGCGGGGTCGGGCATCGGAGCCGCCCCGGCCCCTGTGGGGGCCGTCGGCGTTGGTGGGGTGTGTTGTCAGGTGGTTTCGTGGTTCTCGTCGGCCGCGGTGGCGAGTGTCGTGGCCAGGCGGGACAGGAGCCTGGCGTAGACGGTGACCGCCGCTGCGATGATCGTCGGGATGACCGGCGCGCGTGTTCCGTCGCCGCCCGACCCCGGCCGGGCCGCCCCTGGTTTGACCTGCGTCACCCTCGGGGTAATATCCCCGGCTCGATTGGCCAGGCTGCCGCCCACTGTGGCAGACTATCCGAGTTGCTCGGTCGAGCGTTGATGCCGCGCGCCTCCCGCCGGGAGGACCGGAAGCGAGTCCCACGGTACTCGTCGCCCTAACTGCCTCACGGCAGCGCTGGGGCGGACGTACGGGAATCTTCCGGGAAGTGTGGGTGCGACACCGACCAGGCACCCGGTGGGCCTTCGCCCCCGGCTCGCGGTACCGGTAGGGCCGTGTGCAATCCCGAAGGATGTTCGAACAAGGGGCATCCATGTCAGCGGGAGCGCGACACGCCCGACCGCGTGGGTCGGAGAGGGCCGAGGGGACACCGGGTTCCGGAGCGTATAGAGAGACAGGACTACGGAGTAGCCATGGCGGGACAGAAGATCCGCATCCGGCTCAAGGCCTACGACCACGAGGTCATCGACTCCTCGGCGAAGAAGATCGTCGAGACGGTGACCCGTACTGGTGCGTCGGTCGCGGGCCCGGTGCCGCTGCCCACTGAGAAGAACGTGTACTGCGTCATCAAGTCGCCGCACAAGTACAAGGACTCGCGCGAGCACTTCGAGATGCGCACGCACAAGCGCCTGATCGACATCCTCGACCCGACCCCCAAGACCGTTGACTCTCTGATGCGACTCGACCTCCCGGCCGGTGTCGACATCGAGATCAAGCTCTGAGGCCGGTGATCTGAGAGATGACCAAGCAGATCAAGGGCATCCTGGGCGAGAAGCTCGGCATGACGCAGGTCTGGGACGAGAACAACCGTGTCGTCCCGGTGACCGTCGTCAAGGCCGGCCCCAACGTCGTCACCCAGGTTCGTACGAACGACGTCGACGGCTACGAGTCGGTCCAGATCGCCTTCGGCGAGATCGACCCGCGCAAGGTGAACAAGCCCCTCAAGGGCCACTTCGCGAAGGCCGACGTCACCCCCCGTCGCCACCTCGTCGAGATCCGCACCGCGGACGCCGCCGAGTACACCCTCGGCCAGCAGATCACCGCTGAGGTGTTCGAGGCCGGCGTGAAGGTCGACGTCACCGGCAAGAGCAAGGGCAAGGGCTTCGCCGGTGTCATGAAGCGCCACAACTTCCGTGGCCTCGGCGCCGGGCACGGCACCCAGCGCAAGCACCGCTCCCCTGGTTCCATCGGTGGCTGCGCCACCCCGGGCCGTGTGTTCAAGGGCCTCCGCATGGCGGGTCGCATGGGCAACGAGCGGGTCACCACCCAGAACCTGACCGTCCACGCCGTTGACGCGGAGAAGGGTCTGCTGCTCATCAAGGGCGCGGTTCCCGGTCCGAACGGCGGCCTCGTCCTGGTCCGCACCGCGGCCAAGGGGGCCTGAGGTAACCGATGAGCACTGTTGACATCCTTTCGCCGGCGGGCGAGAAGGCCGGTACCGTCGAGCTCCCCGCGGAGATCTTCGGCGTTGAGAAGGTCAGCGTCCCGCTGATCCACCAGGTCGTCGTCGCGCAGCTGGCCGCGGCCCGTCAGGGCACGCACAAGACCAAGACCCGTGGCGAGGTCCGCGGCGGTGGCAAGAAGCCGTACCGCCAGAAGGGCACCGGTCGCGCCCGTCAGGGTTCGACCCGCGCGCCGCAGTTCGCCGGTGGTGGCGTCGTCCACGGCCCGCAGCCGCGCGACTACTCCCAGCGGACCCCGAAGAAGATGAAGGCCGCGGCCCTGCGCCACGCCCTCACCGACCGGGCCCGCCACAACCGCATCCACGTCGTCTCCGGCGTGGTCGAGGGTGAGACCGCCTCCACCAAGGCCGCCCGGACGCTGTTCGGCAAGATCTCGGAGCGCAAGAACCTGCTCCTGGTCGTCGACCGCGCCGACGAGGCCGCGTGGCTGTCCGCCCGCAACCTGCCCCAGGTCCACATCCTGGAGCCGGGCCAGCTGAACACGTACGACGTTCTCGTCTCGGACGACGTGGTCTTCACCAAGGCCGCTTTCGAGTCCTTCGTCGCCGGCCCGCAGGCCAACGACACCGAAGGGAGCGAGGTCTGATGGCCATCCGTCACCCCGCTATCGCCTCGAAGGCCGCCAAGGCCGCCAAGGCCGCGCGCGTCGCCAAGGCGCGTCGCCACGCCACCGAGGGCAAGAACACCGTCGAGACCCCGCTGAGCAAGTCGTACACGGACCCCCGTGACGTCCTGATCAAGCCGGTCGTCTCGGAGAAGAGCTACGCGCTCCTCGACGAGAACAAGTACACGTTCATCGTCGACACGAGCGCCAACAAGACCCAGATCAAGCAGGCCGTGCAGGCGGTCTTCGAGGTCAAGGTCACCGGGGTCAACACGATCAACCGCCAGGGCAAGCGCAAGCGGACCAAGACCGGTTTCGGTCAGCGTGCCGCCACCAAGCGGGCGATCGTGACCCTTGCCGAGGGCGACCGTATCGACATCTTCGGCGGTCCGACCGCCTGACGGCGGTCCGGAACGTCCAGATAATCGGAATCTTCCGAGGACTGAGAGACAATGGGTATCCGCAAGTACAAGCCGACGACTCCTGGCCGTCGTGGCGCCAGCGTCGCCGACTTCGTCGAGGTCACGCGGTCCACGCCGGAGAAGTCGCTGGTCCGTCCCCTGCACAGCAAGGGCGGCCGTAACAATTCCGGTCGTGTGACCGTTCGCCACCAGGGTGGCGGACACAAGCGCGCCTTCCGCGTGATCGACTTCCGTCGTCACGACAAGGACGGCGTGCCGGCGAAGGTCGCGCACATCGAGTACGACCCCAACCGCACCGCGCGTATCGCGCTGCTGCACTACGCCGACGGCGAGAAGCGCTACATCCTCGCGCCGCGCAACCTGCAGCAGGGCGACCGCGTCGAGAACGGCCCCGGGGCCGACATCAAGCCGGGCAACAACCTGGCGCTGCGCAACATCCCGGTCGGTACCACGATCCACGCGATCGAGCTCCGTCCCGGTGGCGGCGCCAAGTTCGCCCGTTCCGCCGGTGCCTCCGTGCAGCTGCTCGCGAAGGAGGGCTCGATGGCCCACCTCCGCATGCCCTCCGGTGAGATCCGCCTGGTCGACCAGCGCTGCCGCGCCACGGTCGGCGAGGTCGGCAACGCCGAGCAGAGCAACATCAACTGGGGCAAGGCAGGCCGCAAGCGGTGGCTGGGCGTCCGCCCGACCGTCCGTGGTGTGGTCATGAACCCGGTGGACCACCCGCACGGTGGTGGTGAGGGCCGGACCTCCGGTGGCCGCCACCCGGTGTCCCCGTGGGGCAAGAAGGAAGGCCGTACTCGTTCGCCCAAGAAGGCGTCGAACAAGTACATCGTCCGCCGCCGCAAGACGAACAAGAAGCGCTAAGGACGGGTTGAGATGCCGCGTAGCTTGAAGAAGGGGCCCTTCGTCGACGACCACCTGAGCAAGAAGGTGGACTCGCAGAACGAAGCCGGCACCAAGAACGTCATCAAGACCTGGTCCCGCCGCTCGATGATCGTCCCGGCCATGCTCGGCCACACGATCGCGGTGCACAACGGCAAGACCCACATCCCGGTGTTCGTCACCGAGTCGATGGTCGGCCACAAGCTCGGCGAGTTCTCGCCGACGCGCACCTTCCGGGGTCACGTCAAGGACGATCGGAAGTCGAAGCGCCGCTAGTCAGCGGGGTGAAAGACCATGACGAACGTGTCAAACACTGAAGGGACAACCATGGAAGCCAGGGCCCAGGCGCGGTACATCCGCGTCACGCCCATGAAGGCCCGCCGTGTGGTGGACCTCATCCGTGGCATGGATGCCACGGAGGCTCAGGCGGTCCTGCGTTTCGCCCCGCAGGCCGCGAGCGTGCCGGTCGGCAAGGTGCTGGACAGCGCCATCGCCAACGCCGCGCACAACTACGACCACACCGACGTCGACAGCCTCTACATCGCCGAGGCGTACGTCGACGAGGGTCCGACCCTGAAGCGGTTCCGTCCGCGTGCCCAGGGCCGTGCCTACCGGATCCGCAAGCGGACCAGCCACATCACCGTGGTCGTCAGCAGCAAGGAAGGAACCCGGTAATGGGCCAGAAGGTAAACCCGCACGGGTTCCGGCTCGGTGTCACGACCGACTTCAAGTCGCGTTGGTACGCCGACAAGCTGTACAAGGACTACGTCAAGGAAGACGTCGCCATCCGTCGGATGATGACGTCCGGCATGGAGCGCGCCGGCATCTCCAAGGTCGAGATCGAGCGCACCCGTGACCGTGTCCGCGTGGACATCCACACCGCGCGTCCGGGCATCGTCATCGGCCGCCGTGGCGCCGAGGCCGACCGCATCCGCGGCGACCTCGAGAAGCTCACGGGCAAGCAGGTCCAGCTGAACATCCTCGAGGTCAAGAACCCCGAGACGGACGCTCAGCTGGTGGCCCAGGCCGTTGCCGAGCAGCTCTCCTCCCGCGTCTCCTTCCGCCGTGCCATGCGCAAGAGCATGCAGTCGGCGATGAAGGCCGGCGCCAAGGGCATCAAGATCCAGTGCGGTGGCCGCCTCGGTGGCGCCGAGATGTCCCGCTCGGAGTTCTACCGCGAGGGCCGTGTGCCCCTGCACACGCTCCGCGCGAACGTGGACTACGGCTTCTTCGAGGCCAAGACGACCTTCGGCCGCATCGGTGTGAAGGTCTGGATCTACAAGGGCGACGTCAAGAACATCGCCGAGGTCCGCGCCGAGAACGCCGCCGCCCGTGCGGGCAACCGCCCGGCCCGTGGTGGCGCCGACCGCCCGGCCCGTGGTGGCCGCGGTGGCGAGCGGCGCGGTCGCAAGCCGCAGCAGCAGTCGGCTCCGGCCGCCGAGGCCCCCAAGGCCGACGCTCCGGCCGCTGCCGCTCCGGCTGAGAGCACCGGAACGGAGGCCTGACCGACATGCTGATCCCCCGTAGGGTCAAGCACCGCAAGCAGCACCACCCGAAGCGCAACGGTATGTCCAAGGGTGGAACGCAGGTTGCGTTCGGCGAGTACGGCATCCAGGCGCTGACCCCGGCCTACGTGACGAACCGCCAGATCGAGGCGGCTCGTATCGCGATGACCCGCCACATCAAGCGTGGCGGCAAGGTCTGGATCAACATCTACCCGGACCGTCCGCTGACCAAGAAGCCCGCCGAGACCCGCATGGGTTCCGGTAAGGGTTCGCCGGAGTGGTGGATCGCGAACGTCAAGCCCGGCCGGGTGATGTTCGAGCTGTCCTACCCGAACGAGAAGATCGCCCGTGAGGCGCTGACCCGTGCGGCCCACAAGCTGCCGATGAAGTGCCGGATCGTCAAGCGCGAGGCAGGTGAAGCGTGATGTCGGCCGGTACCAAGGCGTCCGAGCTGCGCGAGCTGGGCAACGAGGAGCTTCTGGGCAAGCTCCGCGAGGCCAAGGAAGAGCTGTTCAACCTCCGTTTCCAGGCGGCGACCGGGCAGCTCGAGAACCACGGCCGTCTCAAGGCGGTCCGCAAGGACATCGCGCGGATCTACACCCTGATGCGCGAGCGTGAGCTGGGCATCGAAACGGTGGAGAACGCCTGATGAGCGAGAAGAACGTGACTGAGAACGCAGAGGCGCGCGGCTTCCGCAAGACCCGTGAGGGTCTCGTCGTCAGCGACAAGATGGACAAGACCGTCGTCGTCGCCGTCGAGGACCGTGTCAAGCACGCGCTGTACGGCAAGGTCATCCGCCGTACCGAGAAGCTCAAGGCGCACGACGAGCAGAACGCCGCGGGTGTCGGTGACCGCGTCCTCCTGATGGAGACCCGGCCGCTGTCCGCGACGAAGCGCTGGCGCGTCGTCGAGATCCTCGAGAAGGCGAAGTAAGAAGCGGGGGCACCGCCCCCGCTGACCCCCGCTGGGGTCTCCGCCCCGGGCCACGGCCCGGATCCGGCGAAGCCCTCGGCGCGGGTTCCCGCCTTCCGAGGCACCAGTAATTTCCTGCGGGAGCTGCCCGCAGGACGGTTCCGCCAGGCTCGGCTAGGTCCGTAAGTCACTTACGGACCTAGCCGGGAACCGGCAGACAATCAGGAGATAGACGTGATCCAGCAGGAGTCGCGACTGCGTGTCGCCGACAACACTGGTGCGAAGGAGATCCTTTGCATCCGTGTGCTCGGTGGCTCCGGTCGCCGCTACGCGGGCATCGGTGACGTCATCGTCGCCACCGTCAAGGACGCGATCCCCGGTGGCAACGTGAAGAAGGGTGACGTCGTCAAGGCGGTCATCGTTCGCACCGTCAAGGAGCGCCGCCGTCCGGACGGCTCGTACATCCGCTTCGACGAGAACGCCGCCGTCATTCTGAAGAACGACGGCGACCCTCGCGGCACCCGCATCTTCGGCCCGGTCGGCCGTGAGCTGCGCGAGAAGAAGTTCATGAAGATCATCTCGCTCGCGCCGGAGGTGCTGTAAGCATGAAGATCAAGAAGGGCGACCTGGTCCAGGTCATCACCGGTAAGGACAAGGGCAAGCAGGGCAAGGTCATCGCGGCCTACCCCCGCGAGGACCGGGTCCTGGTCGAGGGTGTCAACCGGGTCAAGAAGCACACCAAGGCCGGCCCGACCGCCCGCGGTTCGCAGGCCGGCGGCATCGTCACGACCGAGGCGCCCGTCCACGTCTCCAACGTCCAGCTGGTCGTTGAGAAGGACGGCAACAAGGTCGTCACGCGTGTCGGTTACCGCTTCGACGACGAAGGCAACAAGATCCGCGTTGCCAAGCGGACGGGTGAGGACATCTGATGGCTACCACCACCACTCCGCGTCTGAAGCAGAAGTACCGCGAGGAGATCGCGGTCAAGATGCGTGACGAGTTCAAGTACGAGAACGTCATGCAGATTCCCGGTCTCGTCAAGATCGTGGTCAACATGGGTGTCGGCGACGCCGCCCGTGACTCGAAGCTGATCGAGGGCGCCATCCGCGACCTCACCACGATCACCGGCCAGAAGCCGCAGGTCACCAAGGCCCGCAAGTCCATCGCGCAGTTCAAGCTGCGTGAGGGCCAGCCGATCGGTGCCCACGTCACGCTCCGTGGCGACCGCATGTGGGAGTTCCTGGACCGCACCCTGTCGCTCGCGCTGCCGCGCATCCGCGACTTCCGCGGCCTGTCCCCCAAGCAGTTCGACGGCCGTGGCAACTACACCTTCGGTCTCACCGAGCAGGTCATGTTCCACGAGATCGACCAGGACAAGATCGACCGTACCCGGGGCATGGACATCACCGTGGTCACCACGGCGACCAACGACGCTGAGGGCCGCGCGCTCCTTCGTCACCTCGGCTTCCCGTTCAAGGAGGCGTGAGCGAGATGGCGAAGAAGGCTCTGATCGCTAAGGCTGCTCGCAAGCCCAAGTTCGGTGTGCGCGGCTACACCCGCTGCCAGCGCTGTGGCCGTCCGCACTCCGTGTACCGCAAGTTCGGCCTGTGCCGCGTGTGCCTTCGTGAGATGGCTCACCGTGGCGAGCTGCCGGGCGTGACCAAGAGCTCCTGGTAACAGCCCACTTGGGTTGAAGCAGGACTCTCGGTAAGCAACTGGGGTCGGCAGGAGGCCCACCTCACATGCCTTAGGCTTGTGGGGTTGGGCGCCTGCCGCGCCCTTACGACTTACTACGCCGTAGGTCCACCGCGCCGCACCCGTCCCGTCTCGGATCGGGGAGAGGGATGGCGCACCAGGAAACCCCGGCGAGAGAGGCCGAAGGCCAATTCATGACCATGACTGATCCGATCGCAGACATGCTCACGCGTCTGCGGAACGCGAACTCGGCATACCACGACAGCGTGTCGATGCCGCACTCGAAGATCAAGTCGCACATCGCGGAGATCCTCCAGCAGGAGGGCTTCATCACGGGCTGGAAGATCGAGGACGCCGAGGTCGGCAAGAACCTCGTCCTGGAGCTGAAGTTCGGCCCCAACCGTGAGCGCTCCATCGCGGGCATCAAGCGGATCTCCAAGCCCGGTCTCCGGGTGTACGCGAAGTCCACCAACCTGCCGAAGGTGCTCGGCGGCCTCGGCGTGGCGATCATCTCCACGTCCTACGGGCTCCTCACCGACAAGCAGGCCGGCAAGAAGGGCGTGGGTGGGGAAGTCCTCGCCTACGTCTGGTAGCGGAAGGGAACGGAGGAAACAGCTATGTCGCGCATCGGCAAGCTCCCCATCGCGGTTCCCGCCGGCGTGGACGTCACCATCGACGGCCGTACGGTCTCGGTCAAGGGCCCCAAGGGCTCGCTGACCCACACCGTCGTGGCGCCGATCGACATCGCCAAGGGCGAGGACGGCACCCTGCAGGTGACCCGCCCCAACGACGAGCGTCAGAACAAGGCCCTGCACGGCCTGTCCCGCACGCTGGTGGCGAACATGATCACCGGCGTGACCCAGGGTTACGTGAAGAAGCTCGAGATCAGCGGTGTCGGTTACCGCGTGACGGCCAAGGGTCCGAACCTGGAGTTCGCGCTCGGCTACAGCCACCCGATCACCATCGAGGCGCCCGAGGGCATCACCTTCAAGGTGGAGGCCCCGACCCGCTTCTCGGTCGAGGGCATCGACAAGCAGAAGGTCGGCGAGGTTGCGGCCAACATCCGCAAGCTGCGCAAGCCCGACCCGTACAAGGCCAAGGGCGTCAAGTACGAGGGCGAAGTCATCCGCCGCAAGGTCGGAAAGGCGGGTAAGTAAGCCATGGCATACGGGCAGAAGATCCTCAAGGGCGACGCCTACAAGCGCGCCGCGATCAAGCGCCGCCACATCCGGATCCGCAAGCGGATCTCCGGTACGGCGGAGCGTCCCCGTCTGGTCGTGACCCGCTCGAACCGCCACATCGTGGCGCAGGTGATCGACGACCTGAAGGGTCACACCCTGGCATCGGCGTCCACGCTGGACAACTCGATCCGCGGTGGCGAAAGCGACAAGTCGGCGCAGGCCAAGCAGGTCGGTGCCCTGGTCGCCGAGCGTGCCAAGGCCGCCGGTGTCGAGGCCGTCGTGTTCGACCGTGGTGGCAACCAGTACGCCGGGCGCATCGCCGCCCTGGCGGACGCCGCCCGCGAAGCCGGCCTGAAGTTCTGAGCCGGTTCCGAGCTAGCGGAAACAGAGAGAGGTAATTCCAATGGCTGGACCCCAGCGCCGCGGTGGCGGTGCCGGTGGCGGCGAGCGGCGGGACCGGAAGGGCCGTGACGGCGGCGCAGCTGCCGCCGAGAAGACCGCGTACGTTGAGCGCGTCGTCGCGATCAACCGCGTCGCCAAGGTTGTGAAGGGTGGTCGTCGCTTCAGCTTCACCGCGCTGGTCGTGGTGGGCGACGGTGACGGCACCGTGGGTGTCGGATACGGCAAGGCCAAGGAGGTGCCGGCCGCCATCGCCAAGGGCGTTGAGGAGGCCAAGAAGCACTTCTTCAAGGTTCCCCGGATCCAGGGCACCATCCCGCACCCGATCCAGGGTGAGAAGGCTGCCGGCGTCGTGCTGCTCAAGCCCGCTTCCCCGGGTACCGGCGTTATCGCCGGTGGTCCGGTGCGTGCGGTGCTCGAGTGCGCCGGTATCCACGACGTGCTGTCGAAGTCGCTCGGCTCCGACAACCAGATCAACATCGTGCACGCGACGGTGGAGGCCCTCAAGGGCCTGCAGCGTCCCGAGGCGATCGCGGCCCGCCGTGGTCTGCCGCTGGAGGACGTGGCCCCCGCGGCCCTGCTCCGTGCGCGTGCCGGGGCGGGTGCGTAATCGTGGCGCAGCTCAAGATCACGCAGGTCAAGTCCTACATCGGCAGCAAGCAGAACCACCGCGACACCCTGCGTTCGCTCGGGCTGAAGAAGCTCGGCGACGTGGTCGTCAAGGAGGACCGCCCCGAGTTCCGCGGCATGGTGCACACCGTCCGCCACCTCGTGACGGTCGAGGAGGTCGACTGATCATGGCGGAGCAGAACCCGCTCAAGATCCACAACCTCCGTCCCGCCCCGGGCGCCAAGACCGCCAAGACCCGTGTCGGTCGTGGTGAGGCGTCCAAGGGTAAGACGGCCGGTCGTGGTACCAAGGGCACCAAGGCCCGCTACCAGGTTCCGGAGCGCTTCGAGGGCGGCCAGATGCCGCTGCACATGCGCCTCCCGAAGCTGAAGGGCTTCAAGAACCCGTTCAAGACCGAGTTCCAGGTCGTGAACCTCGACAAGCTGGCCGCGCTCTACCCCGAGGGTGGCGAGGTCACGGTCGAGGACCTGGTGGCCAAGGGCGCCGTTCGCAAGAACAGCCTGGTCAAGGTCCTCGGCCAGGGCGAGGTCTCCGTGGCGCTGCAGGTGACGGTGGACGCCGTCTCCGGCTCCGCCAAGGAGAAGATCACCGCCGCCGGCGGTTCTGTCACCGAGCTCGTCTGAGCCCGATGACGTAAAGCGGTCCCGACCGGGGGTACCTCACAATGAGGTATCCCCGGTTGGTCGTTCCACGGGAGGCAGTATCGCCGGTAAGGTGGCCTGCACCGTTATTTATCGTCGAACCTCACCACCGTCACCCTGACGCACTTGCGCGGGGTCGCAGGAGGCACCGTGCTCACCGGCTTCGCCCGGGCGTTCAGGACGCCCGACCTGCGCAAGAAGCTGCTCTTCACGCTCGGCATCATCGTGGTGTACCGCGTCGGTACCCACATCCCGATCCCGGGTGTCAACTACAAGGCCGTTCAGCAGTGCGTCAGCGAGGCCTCGGGCAACCAGGGTCTCTTCGGCCTGGTGAACATGTTCAGCGGCGGTGCGCTGCTGCAGATCACGATCTTTGCCCTGGGCATCATGCCGTACATCACGGCGAGCATCATCCTTCAGCTGCTGACCGTGGTGATCCCGCGGTTGGAGGCCCTCAAGAAGGAGGGCCAGAGCGGCACCGCGAAGATCACCCAGTACACCCGTTACCTGACGGTGGCGCTGGCCATCCTCCAGGGCACGGGCCTGGTGGCCACCGCCCGCAGCGGCGCTCTGTTCTCCGGGTGCTCGCAGGCCGGGAACATCGTCCCGAACCAGGCGATCTTCAACACGATCGTCATGGTGATCGTCATGACCGCCGGTACGGCCACGGTCATGTGGCTCGGTGAGCTCATCACCGACCGCGGTATCGGCAACGGCATGTCGATCCTGATGTTCATCTCGATCGCCGCCACTTTCCCGTCCGCTCTGTGGGCCATCAAGAAGCAGGGCAAGCTCGCCGAGGGCTGGATCGAATTCGGCACCGTCATCCTCGTCGGCCTGGTCATGGTCGGCCTGGTCGTCTTCGTCGAACAGGCCCAGCGCCGAATTCCGGTGCAGTACGCCAAGCGCATGATCGGCCGCCGTTCCTACGGCGGTACGTCGACGTACATCCCGCTGAAGGTCAACCAGGCGGGTGTGATCCCCGTCATCTTCGCTTCTTCGCTGCTCTACATTCCGGCACTCATCGCGCAGTTCTCCGGGGGCAACTCCGGATGGAAGACCTGGGTCCAGCAGAACCTGACCAAGGGCGATCACCCGATCTACATCACCTTGTACTTCCTGCTGATCGTGTTCTTCGCGTTCTTCTACGTGGCGATCTCCTTCAACCCCGAAGAAGTCGCCGACAACATGAAGAAGTATGGTGGCTTCATCCCGGGCATCCGGGCTGGCCGACCGACCGCTGAGTACCTTTCGTACGTGCTCAACCGGATCACCTGGCCGGGTTCGCTGTATCTGGGCCTGATCGCTCTCGTACCGACAATGGCGTTGGTCGGCTTCGGGGCGAACCAGAACTTCCCCTTCGGCGGGACCAGCATCCTCATCATCGTGGGTGTCGGACTCGAGACGGTGAAGCAGATCGAGAGCCAGCTCCAGCAGCGCAATTACGAAGGGTTCCTCCGCTGATGCGAATCGTCCTCGTCGGACCGCCGGGTGCCGGCAAAGGAACACAGGCCACGCGCCTGGCCGGGAAGCTGAGCATTCCGCACATCTCCACCGGTGACCTGTTCCGCGCCAACATCAGTCGGCAGACGGAGCTCGGCAAGCTCGCGAAGTCCTACATGGACGCTGGAAACCTGGTACCCGACGAGGTCACCATCGCGATGGCCAAGGACCGCATGGAACAGCCCGACGCCGAGGGCGGTTTCCTGCTGGACGGTTTCCCGCGCAATGTGTCGCAGGCCGAGGCGCTGGACAAGCTGCTCCAGGGCGAGGGCATGAAGCTGGACGCGGTCCTCGATCTCGAGGTCCCCGAGGACGAGGTCGTCAAGCGCATCGCGGGTCGCCGCACCTGCCGCAACGACTCGGCTCACGTCTTCCACGAGACGTACAGCCCGCCGAAGAAGGAAGGCGTCTGCGACGTCTGCGGCGGTGAGCTGTACCAGCGGGACGACGACTCCGAGGAGACCGTGCGCAAGCGGTTGGAGGTCTACCACACGCAGACCGAGCCGATCATCGACTACTACCGGGCGCAGGGCCTGGTCGTGACGATCTCCTCGCTCGGTCCGGTGGACGAGATCACGCAGCGCGCGCTGGAGGCGCTGAAGCGCGACTAGCCGCGCTGGTCGGCCGCGGTTCCCTCTGGGGGCCGCGGCTGACGTGTGCACGGCGCCGGTGCGGCTGTCCCCGGGGGCTACGCCCCCGGACCCCCGCATCGGCCTGAACGGCCTCGTCCCCGCACGCCGGACGGGCCCGGTTCTGCTTCCCCGTATTGTTGAAGGCGTCCGTCTTCCTTCCGGTCCTAGAAAGGCCGTAGTCCCCATGGTGCAGATCAAGTCCCCCGAGCAGATCGCCAAGATGCGTGCGGCGGGACTGGTCGTCGCCGCCATCCACGCGGCCACCCGGGAGGCGGCCGTGCCCGGGGCGACCACCAAGGACCTGGACCAGGTGGCCCGCAAGGTGCTCGCCGAGCACAACGCGAAGCCGAACTTCCTCGGCTACGGCGGCTTCCCCGCGACGATCTGCACCTCCGTGAACGAGGTCGTCGTCCACGGCATCCCCTCCGACGACGTCGTCCTCAAGGACGGGGACGTCATCTCCATCGACTGCGGCGCGATCATCGACGGCTGGCACGGCGACGCGGCGTTCACCGCGTTCGTCGGCTCCGGTCACTCCCCGGAGCTGGTCGAACTCTCCCGGGTGACCGAGGAGTCGATGTGGGCCGGCATCGCCGCCATGAAGCAGGGCAACCGGCTGGTCGACATCTCCCGGGCCGTCGAGACGTACATCCGTCGCCAGCCGAAGCCGGGCGGCGGCCGCTACGGGATCATCGAGGACTACGGCGGCCACGGCATCGGCACCGAGATGCACATGGATCCGCACCTGCTGAACTACGTCGACAGGCGGCGCGGCAAGGGCCCGAAGCTGGTTCCCGGCTTCTGCCTGGCCATCGAGCCCATGGTCTCCCTGGGCACCCCGAAGACCCACGTCCTCGAGGACGACTGGACGGTCATCACCACGGACGGCACCTGGTCCTCCCACTGGGAGCACTCGGTGGCCCTGACCGAACAGGGCCCCCTGGTCCTGACGGCCCCCGACGGCGGCAAGGCGAAGCTGGCCGAGTACGGCATCACGGCCGCGCCGGACCCGCTGGCCTGAAAAGGCACCGTCCGCCTCACGGCCGCCGGTCCGGGTCGGACCCGGCCGCATGATGATCTCGGGGCTGGGGCAGACTTTCTCGATTCGTCTTTCGCAGAGGGCTGACGTAGACTGCCTCGTCGGCTCTCATGTATTCGCATGTCCCGCATGCGGGACATGGAGTCGATCAAGGTAGTCGATTCGAAGGGCGAAGCGTGGCCAAGAAGCAAGGTGCCATCGAGATCGAGGGCACTGTCGTCGAGTCTCTGCCGAACGCCATGTTCAGGGTCGAGCTCCAGAACGGCCACCAGGTCCTGGCACACATCAGCGGCAAGATGCGCATGCACTACATCCGCATCCTCCCTGACGACCGGGTCGTGGTGGAGCTTTCTCCGTACGACCTGACGCGTGGCCGGATCGTCTACCGGTACAAGTAGATCTTGCCCAGGCCCCGCGTTCCGCGGGGGGCCGCCGGCAACTGACCCGGAGAACCTCACATCCCATGAAGGTCAAGCCGAGCGTCAAGAAGATCTGCGACAAGTGCAGGGTGATCCGCCGTCACGGCAGGGTCATGGTCATCTGCGACAACCCGCGCCACAAGCAGCGCCAGGGCTGACGCACTTCCGACCGCACCCTCTGCACTCTCATCGCAGAGATTCGCGCGACGCGAGCTGAATATGTTCATACGCAGGACCCGAGCCGCGGCGCGGCTCGACACCCCCGGTTCGGAGGCCGGGGACCCGGTTCGTACCTGGTACGGCGGCCGGGGGTCGGTCCTGCGGAAGACCTCCGAAGATCAACTGGAGCCATTGAATGGCACGCGTTTCCGGTGTTGACATCCCGCGCGAAAAGCGCGTGGAGGTCGCCCTCACCTATGTGTTCGGCATCGGCCGGACCCTCGCCCAGCAGACGCTGGCCGCCACCGAGATCGACCCGAACACCCGCGTTCGCGACCTCTCCGAGGAGCAGCTCGTCGCGATCCGCGAGTACGTCGACAACAACATCAAGACCGAGGGTGACCTCCGTCGCGAGATCCAGGCCGACATCCGCCGCAAGGTCGAGATCGGCTGCTACCAGGGTCTGCGTCACCGCCGCGGCCTGCCCGTCCGCGGTCAGCGCACCAGCACCAATGCCCGCACCCGCAAGGGCCCGCGTCGCGCCATCGCCGGCAAGAAGAAGCCGGGCAAGAAGTAGTCCGCAGCGACACTCGCCGTCCAGCGGTCTTCGCTGTAGGACCGACCACCTCCCGTAGGAGTTTTCGACATGCCCCCCAAGGGACGTCAGGGCGCTGCCAAGAAGGTGCGCCGCAAGGAAAAGAAGAACGTCGCTCACGGCCACGCGCACATCAAGAGCACGTTCAACAACACCATCGTTTCGATCACCGACCCGTCCGGCAACGTGATCTCCTGGGCCTCCGCCGGCCACGTCGGCTTCAAGGGCTCCCGGAAGTCCACGCCGTTCGCCGCGCAGATGGCCGCCGAGTCGGCTGCCCGCCGCGCCCAGGAGCACGGCATGCGCAAGGTCGACGTGTTCGTCAAGGGTCCGGGCTCCGGCCGTGAGACCGCGATCCGTTCCCTGCAGGCCACCGGTCTCGAGGTCGGCTCCATCCAGGACGTCACCCCGACCCCGCACAACGGCTGCCGCCCGCCGAAGCGCCGCCGCGTCTGACGCACGGCTGCTTCGCGCCGGTTTCCGGGCGGTACGGCCCTTATGGGTCGTGCCGCCCGTACCCTTGCAGTACCCGCACCTTTTCGGTGCGGCCCGGTCGGGCGTCAAATAGCGGGCGCCCACGACTGAAGGATCTGATCCACACATGCTGATCGCTCAGCGACCCTCGTTGACCGAAGAGGTCGTCGACGAGTTCCGTTCCCGGTTCGTGATCGAGCCGCTGGAGCCGGGCTTCGGCTACACCCTCGGCAACTCGCTCCGCCGCACCCTCCTGTCGTCGATCCCCGGCGCTGCTGTCACCAGCATCCGCATCGACGGTGTCCTGCACGAGTTCACCACCGTGCCGGGCGTCAAGGAGGACGTCACCGACCTGATCCTGAACATCAAGCAGCTGGTCGTCTCCTCGGAGCAC